>JADFOI010000137.1 GCA_022562935.1 Acidobacteriota bacterium | reverse complement strand
TGGGCGAGGAGGAATCAGTCCGGAGGCCTTCAATGCCCTGGATGGAACGCACATCACCAAGGCCCAATTGGATGCACTGGCGCCCCATAATCCAGTTCTGTTGAGAGACGTCTTCATCTCCCTGATGGTGAATCAGAAAGCCCTGGAAGAATCTCGAAAAGTGTTCCCCCAGCCCGACGTCAATCGGATCAAGGAGGAAACCGGGATGGGAGGAGCCGGAGCCATGCGTTGGTTTTTCGGAGATGTGGTCATGAAAGATCATTATCCTAAATTGGTGGAGTTGATGCGCCTGGGTCTGGAGTGGTGGGCTGGCTATGGGATGACCACTTTCTCATCCAACGCTTATAATCCCACCAATATCAGGGTGTATACGGACCTGGATCGCCAGGGCCAGTTGCCCATTCGGGAAGGGTGGAGTTGGAATTGGCGCACTAAGCACTTTTACTCGGATCCTTACTTCCTGGATGTTCTGAGAGCCTTCACCGGGCAGGGAACGGATTACTTCTGGTTCGTAGGAGGTCGAATCATTGAGGGTGGATCCTGTACCACTGCACGAGTTCTCCCCACTTCCAAATTAGCGAAGATCGAGGGCATGGGAATCGAGGAGGCCGCCAGGAACTGCGCCTATGGACCTGGCTCCGATTACGCCAAGCTTCTCTACGATTACATCAAACGGGGAAACCGATACGTAAACCACCACACGGTTGGGGATCGTGACATCGACAACATCCTCAACATCATCTATCAAGCCAGTAAAGATGCCGGAATGACGGATGAGGAGATCCGGGCCAAGCGACACGCCCTGGACCACAGCCAGATGTTTCCCCGTGCCGACCAGGTGCAGCTCTTCAAGCGGCTGGGGATTTACGCCAGCGGGAATGTTTTCGAGATATACCAGGGCTCGCCGGCGATCTTTGACATCTATGGGGAAACGGCGGCTGGATGGATTGTACCCAAGAACCGTCTATCCGAGGCAGAACTTTACAATACTCTGGAGATGGATCGAGCCCTTGGAACTACTGACTTCACCATCTTCACGGGTCTGGACATGATGATCCGTCGAGAGTCCTGGGATGGGAGAGTGTACGCACCCGATCAGAGGGTGGATCGGCAGACGGCATTGAAAATCTCCACCATCTGGGGAGCTTACTATCTTTTCAAAGAAGGCCAGTTGGGGTCTTTGGAGCCGGGAAAATGGGCGGACTTCATGGTGATTGATCGAGACTACTTGACCATCCCGGAAAAGGACATTGGAAAGGTTCGGGTCCTGATGACGATGGTGGCAGGTAAGACCATTCATCTGGTTCCTTCCCTGGCCCGCGAAATCGGGATGCAACCGACTGGAGCTCAGGTGACACAGGGTGGGCCTGCGGCTGAGTGGTAGGTGATATTTAATGCATATAGAAAAAGCAGGCGAAGACAACCTCCCCCACGGAGATCACTCCATCATGGATGGTCAGAGAGTCTACCGGCCCAGGCGGCGGGCCTGTGGTCATCGCACTGCCCCGACTGGTGAGTACAATTTGGGTATCCAGTTGAGCATCCTCGGCAAGTTGAATGGTTACAAATCCCAATAACCCATCGGGAATGGCATGTCGAGACCCTGTTTCGGGGGTGGATAGAGCTACTTTGAGGACCGACTTGCTCTCATCCTCAGCATCAACTCGGACCTCCGCTGTGATCTTGGCACCTACCCTTTCACTCACTAGACTACCTTGAACCGTCACAAAGGAGATCAGTTGATTGGGGAAGACCAGTTCCAAGGCTATGGATCCCACTTCCACTCCTGGGGCGGCTTCCAGGTAAATGGGGAGCGAGATCTCCAGTCCTGGAAGCCCTGAAGTGGGACTGATGACGACATGAGTGGACTCTTGAGAGTTCTGTTGAGGAAAAACTTCTCCACTCACTGCAACGGTGGAAAGAAGAATAGGAGAAAGAAGAAAAGAGGTCACGATCGAAACCTAGGTCTTCACTTCCCCGTCATGGTAACGATCGTAGTCACTAAGAACAAGGTGGGTTCGTGCGGTCGTCACTTCGTGCGGTCGTGCGGTTGTGTGGTTGTGCAGTCGTGTTGTCGTGGATCTTGTGACCCAACACTGGCTCTCTTCATTGGGACTGATGAAGCTGCTCCTCAATCCGGGGAATGGTGTAGAAGTGAGGTAGATCTCGTTTTTTAACCCCTGTCTTCCTCCGCGCTTCCAGCTGTTTCACGTATCCAATCTTTCTCACTGGGCGGCTTCAGTTGCCCCAACCTACAACCGCACAACAGCACGACAGCACGGGCCTAGAGCAAACCCTGGGCCTCAGAACGTAAATGAAATACGTAAATGTAACCGCCTGGAAACTCTGTGGTTCTCGTATAGTCCACCACAATACCAACTTCCGGGTTTTCCGGGATCCGCTGGATTCGGATACTGTCCTCTTGAATACTGAACTGCCTTGCCTGACCTAACTGCACCACCTGCTGAGCAATGGTCCGATTGTCCTGTTGATCGAGTGCAGCCCGACCAGCAAGATGAAGTAGATCTTCCTGAAAGGCTTCCTGTGCCATGTACACGGGGACAATTCGATAACCCAGGTATCCCAGAATCGCTACCAGCATGATCAAGACGATCAGGTTCGAGAAGTTCGCCCTGCGCTTTTTCAGCCTGACAACAAAGGTATTTCCCATCTTCTGCACCTTTCCTGGAGAGTTTCCTGTCTCTCCTGAGAGTTTTGGAGTCACGTCTATGCCCTAAGAGGCGAACGAGTTAACTCTCATTTTGGATCTATCGGGGAAACGAAACAGTGATGTGGATCACCAGACGCCCGAACCGGGAGGATCCTCGCCCACCCTTTCGCTTCACTAACGGGTGTGCTGTGTAGAGGTCTAGGGTTGGCTGAACCAGGCTCAGGCCTTCAATTCAGCGCCGTCCTGGCCTTGGCCAGCACCCCTTCCAGACCGTCCAAGGAACCCCCATTGAGTGGCTTGTAGATCTGTTCCAGGTATTCCTGAGATTTAGCGGCATGATCCTTGTCCAAAACGACCGCTTTAGCGAAAGCATCCATGGCCGGTTCCAACTGTTGCAATTTCCAGTAGCTCAAACCCATGGAAAGATAGGTCAGATCACTTTTCGGTGAATACCTCAAGGATTCGGTGTAGTTTTGGATGGCCGCTGCGAAATTCTGTTTGTCATAAGCGGCTCTGGCGAGTGTGGTGTAAGCCGTCCCTTTCAGATCATTCCACTGCGCGGCCTGCCAGCCCGACGGGGTACCCTGAGGGTAAGCCTTCAGCAGCATGTCGTAGTACTGGACAGCCTTGCCCACATTTCGCTGACTGGTGTGATAAGTGGCTAGCCAGTAGGCAAAGTAGAAACCGTCCTTGGGACCCATCGCATCCAAGGCTTTCTGGCTGTACTCTGCAGCCTTGGGACTATTATTGGTGGCAATATAGCTTTGAGCCAATAATACGGCCGTTTGCTTATCCGGCTTGATGGCCTGGAGTCGCTCACCCATCTCAATGGCCTTGGTATAATCCTGCTTCTGGATGGCAGCACGAAGGGTTTGACTTAACAGGGCTATGCTATTGGGAAAGAGCTTCAGCATTTTGTTGGAGAGTGCATTGGCCTCTTGGGTTTTGCCTGCCTTTTCGTAATCCGCAACAGTCCGACTGAAAAAGCTTTCGTAATACTGAAGGATCTTCGACTTGGGATGCAGCTTTTTCATGAAGGTTTCCAGTTGCCCTTCCCGGCCCGCTAAATCGGAGACCTTCATGATCTCTTCCAGCTGTTCCAGATGCTTCCCGTAGGCCCATTCTGATTCCGGGACAACTCCTTCCGGAAGTTCCACTGGTTCCTGTGCCAACAGGGATAGCGTCCCCGCGCACCAGCCTAAGACAAAGAGGAAAACAAGACGTTGATACACTCGTAGCTTCATTGAGCCAGCCTCCTCAAATTAGAATGATTCTGACATGATTGGCGGAAGTATACCTCTTCTACTCCACAACGGCCAAGACACAAAAAACCTGGTTACTCTATCTTACCCCTGGTTTTGTTGCTAGCAGACGCAGAAAGATTAACTGATTGTCTCCGACTCGAAGCTTGCGCACAAAGGTCAAGGCCTCCGGGAAAAATTCCAGCTTGGCCTTCTTGAAGGTTTCCAATATGACCTGAGTACTGGGCTGTAGAAAAGCGCGTCGACTCACCACCGTCAAAAGCTTTTCATAACGGCCGAAATCACGAGGGGGGTCAAGAAAAACAAAATCTAGAGTGGGAAGTTCCAGCTTCTTGAGAAGCACGAAAGCATCCATTTGGTGGATCTCGTAGCCCTCTTCCACCTTGCAGATTTCCAGATTCTTTCGCACCAGCCGCAGGGCCCGGGAACTCCGGTCGTTAAAAATCAGATGCCGGGCACCCCGACTGAGTGCTTCAAGGCCAACGGCTCCCGAACCGGCGAAGAGATCCAGCCACACCGATCCCCTGATCGAACCCGCCAAGATGCTGAACAAAGCTTCCCTCAAGCGGTCCGTGCTGGGCCGGACTGGCTTGGGCACCGCTGCCAGGCGCCGCCCTCGATTTTGACCACTAATGATCCTCATGGTTTCCTTTAGCGCGGATCATGCATAACTTCTCTACTGCAGCGACGAAATCATCCGGCGTGCTGCACCGCCTGTGCGACCCGCAAGAAGCGGGTGCCCCCGACCCGCAAGCGGGTGCCCCGATTGGGAGGAGCTTCAGGAATATGGCAGAGACCCTCCGGAATGTGGGAGGCACCTGAGGTGCCGAACAGCTCGATCCCTAAAATAGCTCCTACCGTGGAACACAAGATAACTCTCGCCTATTCTTTCCCATTCTTTTCGGATTCGGCACCTGAGGTGCCTCCCACATTCCGGAGTCTTTGCAACCTTGACGTCCCGGCTCGCCCCTACCCCGCTTCGTGACAAGAACCTATGCATCATGCGGGGCTACCCCACGTGGTAGAGACCGTAACGTTGCCTCCACCACTCATCAAACCGGGAAAATTCTTCCTGAGGAGATAGAGCAGATGATTTCAGGTCATGCCTCAAGTGCCGTTTCGCCTCCTGTCGAGCCAGCTCCAAGAGCTTGAGGTCCCTTACAATATTTGCGAACAAAAACTCGGGCATCCCCGACTGGCGGGTCCCGAGAAACTCACCCGGTCCCCGAATTTCAAGATCTTTTTCCGCAATCTTGAATCCATCCTGGGTCTGGCACAGGATGTTGATCCGCTCGTCAGCCTGCTGAGAACGAAGATCTTCGGTCATCAGAATGCAGAGTCCCGGGTGCTGACCACGCCCGATCCTTCCTCTGAGTTGATGGAGTTGAGAAAGACCGAATCGCTCGGCATGCTCAATCACCATGACGGTAGCTCCGGGAATGTCGATACCCACCTCGATTACAGTTGTGGAGACGAGCACCTGAATTTCACCCGCCCTGAACCTGCGCATGAGCTGGCCTTTTTCCTCCACTTTGAGCCGGCCGTGCATCAGCACCACGGCCGCATCCGGGAAAACCTCTTTCTGCAAATGTTTGGCCATTTCCGTTGCTGCTCTAAGATCCATTTTTTCAGATTCTTCGATGAGTGGATAGACCACAAAAGCCTGGCGACCTTCTTTCAGTTCCCGGTGAACGAAGGCATATACTTCTTCACGGTTCCGCTCGCCCTTGACGATCGTCTGAACCGGCTGCCTGCCCGGCGGCATTTCATCCAAGACTGAAACATCCAAATCCCCGTAGAGGGTGAGTGCCAAGCTGCGGGGAATCGGGGTAGCCGTCATGACCAGAGTTTCGGGGAGATCTCCTTTGCTGATCAGCTTTGACCTTTGCAAGACACCGAAGCGATGCTGCTCATCAATCACTACCAGGCCCAGTTTCTTGAACTGAACTCCTTTTTGAATCAAGGCATGGGTCCCGATGATCAAATCGGTTTTCCCGGATTGAATGTCACCCAGAACCGATTCTCGCCCCTTACCTTTGACACTGCTGGTGAGAAAGGCGATCCGGTATCCGGTACCGCTTAGAAGCTGGCAAACCGTGTGGTAGTGCTGTTCTGCCAGAATTTCCGTAGGGACCATCAGCGCCGTCTGATAACCATTTTCGATCGCGATCACCATGGCCTGCAGAGCCACAATGGTTTTCCCCGATCCAACGTCCCCTTGAAGCAGTCGATTCATGACCCTGGAGCTGCACAGATCATCTCCGATCTCCTTCAGAACGCGTGCCTGAGCAGACGTGGGTTGGAAGGGAAGAATGGATCTCATTCTTGCTTGAACGCCCTTCCCCATCCGAATGAACCTTTTCTTGGAGCGGCTTTCGCGTTGTTTCTTGATGAGTTGAAGCCCCAGTTGGAAGAGGTAAAACTCTTCGAAAATGAATCTTTGCTGGGCCATGGTCTGGTTCAAGTCAAGCTCTTGGAGGTAGGCCTTTTTCGATACTCCCGCAGCAGGGCTCGGAAAATGGATCTCCTCTAAGGCAGACTTAAGATCTGGAAATTTGTACTTACGTACCACTGATGTGGGAAGCGGTTCATCAAGCTGATCCGGCAAATCAGCCAGCAATTGAAAAATGAACTGGCGCAGGGTTCGAGTGGTTAGTCGACCAATCTTGCGATAAATCGGAACAATACGTCCGCTATGTACCTTCTGGTCGGATCCTCCTGCCAGAATCTCATACTCCGGATTGATCATGGAAATGCCCTGGGTGTAGTCGTCCACACGGGGAATCCCGTAAAGGATGACCTTTCTTCCCCGCTGAAAAACCTGGCTCAGGTAGGGCTGGTTGAAAAATTTGGCTTTCACAGAACCCGAGTCGTCCTTCACCACCATCTCAAAGATGCGCATTCTCTTCATGGGAGTGGTGTAGCGGCCCGTTGTGGAAACCTGACCTTCGATCACCACTAACTGGTCAGGTTCTATCTCTCCAATGGGCCGAAGATCGGTTCTGTCCTCGTAACGAAGAGGCTTGTACTTCAGAAGACCTTCTACCGTGTGAATGTTGGCCCCAGCCAACATTTCGGCCCTTCGGGGTCCTACGCCTTTGATCTCCTGGATCGATGTTTCAAGCGTAACGGGCATCTGAGTCGGGATTATGCACCAATTCGCTAGCCCGGGCTATGCATTGGTTCTCGTGACGAAGCGACGTAGGGGCGAGCCGGTGGCTTGCCACGAGTGGCTCGTCCGAACAGTTCGGACGGCAAAGACTCGAGCCACACTGGTAAACGTCGTGCTGCTCGTTCGGTTCGGGTCAGCCACCGGCTGACCCCTATGCGCGAAGCGCGTCCTCTCGTTATGCTATATTGGCGAACGTGAAAAGGTTGGGTCTGTTTTTAATTCTGTTGGGATCGCTGGGTTGTGGGAAAAGCCTGGAAAGACAAATTCAGGAACAAGTCCGTACCTTCGATCATGCCTCCCTTTCAAAACAGCAGGTGGAAGTGCAGAATGTGAAAGAAATCGGAGACCACGCCGTAGCAGAGGTTCGAATTACGACTGCTGTGAGGCTCGTCAAGAAAGACGGCACTTGGGTGATTGAGGAGTTCCGTATCGGAGATCGTCGCTGGGAGCGAGCGGAGCACATCTTGGCGGTGATCAACGAAGAACGCACTGAGACGACTCTTCAGCAGCTGAACCTGATCACCGAAGGAATCCGCCGCTACACCGATCTAAATCATCAGATTCCGAAGGTTTCCAGTTTTGAAGAGCTGATGGATATCCTGTCTCCGCAGTTTCACAACCAGGTGGTGCGGATCGATGCCTGGTCCAATCCTTTTTCCTACCAGGCGATCGGCGCCAATAAATATGATCTCAAATCGGCAGGTCCCGATGGAGATCTGGGAACCCCTGACGATTTATTTCCAGACCCCTAGTGTCTCGTCCCAGGAATACCTTGACACTTGCTGATGGGTCTTGCGAGGGGAGTTCAAGGAGCGAGGAGGAGGAGATGCCGGGACATCGGCGACGACGAGCGACACAGAGATCGCCCGCAAACCCCATC
>JADFOI010000027.1 GCA_022562935.1 Acidobacteriota bacterium | reverse complement strand
ATTTTTGACCTCAAAGGCAATCTTCTTGACCAGTTCGAAGCGGAGGACCTGGACCGGGGATATGGGGCCTGGCTCTCCATTCATTGCGGGAAACTCTATGTCTCTCCCGGGCCAGGACCGGGGCGGCCTCAGCAGGTTCTTGAATTCAGCCCCCAGGGTCAACTTCTCAGGACCTGGGAATTCAACGATCTAGGCCTGGTCAATGGACTGCGAGCGGCGGCCCTCTGTTCGGATCCGGTGGGTGCGCCCCAGGAACGGCAGGCATCGAGTTTACTGATGTGGGCATCGGACATCTCTGCCAACCCCTCGACCCTCTTTCTTTACGATATCGCCGGGAAGTCTGTCCGATCACTGGAAACGCTGAGCACTACCTTTGGAATCAACGCCATCTTGGTTCGGCTCGCCGACAATGGCCTGGGTGTGGCGGTGGCGCCGGGTCCTCTGCAGGGCTATCCTCCCCTCGTTCTGGTTGTCGACCTGGAGGGGAAAAAACTCTGGGAATTCCCTGCCTTTGAAGACCCCGAAGCTTACGGCAGCAACATCGCTGCCGTGGATATCGACGGCGACGGTCTGGATGAGGTGGTCCTGGGAGAGGGGATCGGTCCCGGACGTCCTTCGCGGGTTCGCATCTATCGGCTGGATGGGCAGCCCGTGGCAGACTGGCAAGCCTACTAAAATTGAGCCGGACGACTGTTCATAGACTGTCGTCGCGAAGCCGACGGAAGCGCCGGCAGGAGTGCGTTGCGCCACGTCGCGAACAGAGACCCCCGGAGGCGTACTCGTGCAGTACGCCGAACCCGCTTGCGGGTCGCGCAGTCCGGACGGATGATCCCGACGCTTCAGCAGACAGTTTTATCGCGCCAGCAGATTAACCAGCGCCAGAGTCATGATGGGCAAGTAGGTAATGAGAAACACGCCCAGCAGTAAAAGCAGCCAGAAGGGCAGGACCGCACGAAAGAGCGTGGTCAAGGGAGCGTTGAACCGGTAGGAGGCCAAAAACAGATTGAGCCCTACGGGCGGAGTCAGATATCCCAGCTCCAAATTGGCCAGGAAGATGATGCCCAAATGCACGGGATCGATGCCGAAGGCGATCCCGATAGGCGCGATCAGCGGGACCACAACGAATATGGCGGAATAGATGTCCATCAGAGCGCCAACGATCAATAAAAAGAGGTTGAGCGCTAACAGGAAGACCAGAGGGGATTCGATATGGGTTTGCACCCAGGCCAGGGCGTGCATGGGGATCTGGGCATCCACCAGGTAATTGGTCAGCCCCAGGGCTACTCCAAGAATAATGAGGAACCCCCCCACCAGTGTTGCGCTCTCGACGGTAATGCGCCCAATGTCCCGGCCCACCTTCAGATCCTTGTAGACAAAACACTCCACGATAAAGGCATAGAGAACCGTGATTGCTGCTGCCTCGACCAGTGTGGTGAAGCCTCCGAAGATGCCCACCAGTACCACCACCGGCAAGAGCAATTCCCACTTGGCTTCCCATAGGGCGGCCAGGGCTTCTCCAGCCAGAAAGGGCCGGCGCGGGGTCCGGTTGCGCAGTCCCTGGCGGACGCCCCAGCCAGCCACCAGGAAGATCAACAGGAAACCGGGCAGCAGTCCCCCCACAAAGAGCTCGACCACCGATATGTTGGAGGTGACGGCGTAAAGGATCACCGGCAGGCTGGGGGGCAACAGCAATCCGATCGAGCCGGCAACCGTCACCAGACCAATGGAAAATTTCTCCGGATATTGGTCCTTGACCAGCACGGGGCGCAGTATTCCTCCCAGGGAGAGAATGGTCACTCCGGAGGCACCGGTAAAGGGTGTAAAAAAAGCCAGTAGAAAGGTGGTGACAATGGCCAGGCCACCCGGCATCCAACCCACCAGAGCCGTGAGCACGCGCATGAGACGCTGGCTGGAGCCGCCTTCGGACAAGATATAGCCGCCCAGTGTGAAGAGAGGAATGGCGGGTAACATAGGAAAGGCGGCGAGCCGGTAAGCTTCCAGCGGAACCGAAGCTGCTGGAATACCGGCGTTCCAAAACAATAGCAAGGCCAGGCCTCCGATGGCTGCAAAGATAGGCAGGCCCAGTAGAGTGGCCGCTCCGATGGCCAGGGTGCAGATGAGGATCACTTCTGTCCCTTGAAGGGACGGCACCCCTTCCAGCAGTACCGGCATGGCCAGGCCGACCGTGGCCAACAGTCGCCCGGACCAGGTTCCTGAAGCATGCCAGATCAAGCGAGCCGCAATGAGGCCAAACCCCACCGGCATGATGCACATGGCAACCCACACCGGAATGCCCTTAATGACCAGGGTATCGGCCCCCCGCTCGGCCCCGATCAGATCCAGGCTGGCCCACAGCAGCCATGCCGCCACCCCTGCACCCAGGCCACCTGTCAGGATACGTACAGGGCGACCCCAACGCTCGGGGAGAAAACTCGCTGTGGAGAGCGCCAGCAGGCGATCAGACCGGGCCGCCACGGCGGCACCCAAAAAGGCGATCCACAGGGTGAGATGCTCGACCAGAGGAATGGAGCCGGGGATGCCCTGGCCCACCATCGTCCGGCCGGCGATCTCGATCAGGGGAAGCAGAGACATCGCCGCCAGGAGCACGATCAAGAGGATGTTTTCGACCTTGTTGGCCCCGCTGTGCTGTTCCGTTTTTTCCATGAAAAGACTACCGGCTCGGGGGCTGGGCTTTTTGACGAAACTCGTCGCGTAACCGCTGGACTTCATCGAAAAGATCGGCCGGAACGTACCTTCCACGTAGTTCCGGATAGACTTTGTCTGCCTCAGAACGCCAACGAGCCAGTTGGGCCTCATCGACCTGAATGACGTTGAGTCCTCTCTTTTGCATGGCGGATATGGCATCATCATTCAGCCCACGGATTTCGCTCAGCAACCGACGCCCCGCAACACGTGCCGCCTCCAGCATGGGCTCCCGCAGGTCTGCGGGGATTTTTTCCCAGCTATCCTTTCGCAAGACGGTGGCCGCGATCAGCGGGGACCACTTCACGTCAATCATATTGTTGGCCGGTCCAAACCACTGCTCCACCATGGCGTACAGAGGCGGTCCTTGAACGGCCTCAACCATACCGGTTTGCAGGGCGGTCAGCACCTCGGTATAGGCCAGCGGTACCACCTGGAATCCAAGATCCTTATAGAGCTCCTCGGTTTTAGGGTCACCGGCCGAGGTCAGCAGTTTCATTTTCCTGATCTCATCCAGCGACGAGGCCGGTTTTTTGGTAAAGAAGTAGACCCAACCGGCATCGCCCCAGTTCAAGATCTTGAATCCTCTTTCCTCGACCATCTGTTCCAACCGGGGTGCCAGTCGGTCTCGCACATAGTCAAGCTCCTCATAGGAGTCGAGCATCATCGGAATCATCAGGGCGGAGACAGCAGGTTCGATCCGTGAAAGGCCGTTACCTGTGATGGCTACTCCGTCCAACTGCCTGATGCGCATTCTTCGGATCATGGTTGGCTCGTCGCCCAACACCCCGCTGGGATAAATCCTGAGGGTTACCCTGCCGGCTGAAATCTTTCTCCAGTCCTCCTTCATTTGCAGCAGGATGTCGTGCCAGGCGGTACCTTCGGGTGCCAGAGTCCCCATCTTTATCAGGACGTTTTGGGCTTCCAGCGGAAAAACCGCAGACATGAAGATCAGCCCAACTATGAATCGAAGAAGTTTCCGGCTCATCCCCTTCCCCCTGTCAGATCGGGAGCTTCCTCCTCCAGGAACAGTTCGTCGATGCGTCCCAGCAACCACCGCGCCCGCTGCTGGGCCACCAGATTCAGCAGCTGGACTTCCTCGTATTGGGCAGGATCGATGGCCAGCGCCCTCTCAAGCAGTGAGCGGAACTCACTGCGGTTTTGTTCCTGGACGGAAACCACTTCAGCATAGGTAACATAGAGCCCTGCATGGCCTCCTCCCGAAAGTTGAAGGGCTCGGTCAAAGTGTTTTTTGATCTGATGGACGTCCAGGGCCCCAGGTTTGGCTCCAGCCAGGGTGATCTGAAATTCATGAAGTGTTCCCCCATCCCAGCTTTCATCCAGCGCCAGCGACTGCTCCAGAAAAGCCTCCACCTCCGGCAGGCGGGCCAGCATCTCGGCATCGTTCTTGGAGACGGAAATGGCTAATCCCAGCGCAGCCGCGGTCCAGTAAAGCGTCGGTATATCTTCTTTCTTCACCACAGAGAGCGCCGCCTGGGGGGCTGTCTCCAGTCGTTGGGTGATTCCCTGGTAAGAGGCCTCCAGTCTGCGAAGACCATAGCGGTGGGCGCGCAGGTAGAGTTTGCGGGCTCGGGTACGGATCTGTCTGGCCCGCTGGAGGTTCTCCTGGGCAACCCTGTCACCCTCCTGCTGCACGTACACCCAGGTATAACTGGTGAAGCCTTCACAGGCCGCCAGCAGCAGTCCCTTGTGCTTCGGTGACTCGGTGAGCAAACTTTCGATCAGCTTCAACCCGAAGGGGAGAGCTTCCCCGACCAATTCAATATCCTCGTCGCTTGCGTAAGTTGAACTGCCGGAGGCGAGTGCGTCGCCTATTCGGTTAATGGCGTAGCGACGAATGGAGCATCCGGATGTCACCAGCAACAGCAGAAGGGGGAGCAAGAGGCGGTATCGCCACCACCCGGGGAATCCTGGAAGCCCTTGTGGGTCCCCTGTCCAAGATGATCTAAACATGTGGGCTCCTTTCTGCAAATACTGGACGCAACCTCGGTGTTTTAGGATTGTCCGATACCCATACTCTCTTGGCAAGTATAAAAGTATTAACCTCTCTCTTACGGGTCTCTTACGGGCTCTGTGGAAAAGCTGTGAAAAACGTGGAGGGAGTCAGAGTTTCGAGTCCCCAGTCTTGAAGTGGGAACAGGTTTCGAGTGGCTCTTTTCAAATTCCGAAATTGGAAATTGGGAGAGAGTTGTAGCATACTGTCTCGACTATGGAAGCTGGTAAAAAATCAAGTTTCAGATACTCGTGGGTAGGCCTGGTTTGCCTGTTGTTGCTGACGCAGATGAAGAGCGCTGTTGCCCAGGACTATTCGACTCTGGACGTTCGAGAGAAGCTTGTAGTGGCCAACAAGATCCTGGCCATGGAAGGGCTGGTGGGTCCTTTCGGGCATGTGAGCGTCCGCGTGGAAGGAGAGGGGAAATTCCGAATTTCCGATCATCGCTCCCCCAACGAAGTGACGGTCGACCATATCAAGGAGGTGGAGATCGAGATTACGCCGGAGGCGGTGGAGGACCAGGGCCTCTATCGTGAAGTTTTCATCCACTCCTGCATTTATCGTGAGCTCCCCGAAGTGAAAGCCATCGTCCACACCCATGCCCCCTATGCGGTTGCTCTGGGCACCTTGCAGCGATCCGATAACAATCAGGTATTCCCAACCACGAATCCCGGGGCCAACTTGGGTAATTTTATCCCGGTGTTCCAGCCCGTAGGCCTGATCAGTACCCCGGAAAAAGGGATGGCGTTGGCTCGGACTCTGCAGGGACAAAATGGCGTTTTGCTTCGCGGGCACGGCACGGTGGTAGTGGGCACCACCTTGGAGCAAGCTGTGTTGCGAGCCATCTATCTGGAATTCGAAGCTCGCACTCAGATCCGGAGTCGCTCTGCCGGAGAACCGATACCTTACACTTCCAGTGAGTCCGACCTTTTCAAGCGGACCGTGGCCGTCGAACATGCCTGGCACTATTATGTGGACAAGTTCAGGCAATCTGTGAAGAACGAAACGTTAAGTCATAAATAGGAAAGGTGCTGCTTTAACCATACCTCGAACCGTAATCGATCCGATCCGGGTGATCCCACTGAAACAGATATGAAGACACAAACGAGTAAACTCATCTCTCCCTACGGCGGCAAGCTGGTCGATCTTTTGACCCCGCTCGAGGAACTCCCCGACCTCAAGGCTCAAGCCAGTAATCTTCCTACAGTTCGCATTTCTGAGAGGTCGGTCTGCGACCTGGAGCTGTTGGCCACCGGTGCTTTCTCGCCTCTGGAGACCTTCATGGGCGAAGAGGACTACCAGCGAGTGTTGGCTGAAATGCGCCTGAAGGATGGGTACCTCTTTCCGATTCCCATCACTTTGCCCGTTGATCCTGTTCCTGACATCGGCCTGGACCAGAAGATCACCCTGTGTAACGCCAAGAATGAACTCCTGGCCGTCATGACCATCGAAGAGATCTACGAGTGGGATCTTCGCGAGGCCGCTGAAAGTGTTTTCAAGTCCCAGGATGTGCGCCACCCCTTAGTCGCAGAAATGCACCGCTGGGGTAAGCTGTACATCTCAGGTCGCCTGCAAATTCTACAGCTTCCCAAACACTATGACTTCCAGGACATCCGCCTGACCGCCCAGCAGACCCGCCAGCGACTGGAAGAGCTCCACTGTAATAATGTCGTGGCTTTTCAAACCCGCAATCCTTTGCATCGCGTCCACGAGGAATTGATCAAGCGAGCGACTGAAGAATCCGATGGGACACTGCTGCTTCACCCGGTCGTGGGTATGACCAAACCGGGCGATGTCGATCACTATACAAGAGTTCGTACCTATCGGGCTCTGGCCGCTCACTACTACGATCCGAAGCGGGTCCTTCTGGCCTTGTTGCCTTTGGCCATGCGACTGGCCGGGCCCAGAGAGGCTGTCTGGCACGCTTTGATCCGCCGCAACTTCGGCGCCAACCATCTGATCGTGGGCCGGGACCATGCCAGTCCGGGATTGGATTCCATGGGCAAGCCTTTTTATGGACCCTACGACGCCCAGGAACTGATGGAGCAGTTTTCTGAGGAGCTGGGTGTAACCCTGGTGCCTTTCCGCGAGTTCGTCTACCTTCCCGATGAAGACCGCTACGAGGAAGTTTCAAAGGTCAAGGCGGGAACTAAAACAGCGTCGCTCTCCGGTACTCAGGTCAGAGAGCAGTACCTGAACGCGGGGAAGAGGATTCCGGAGTGGTTCACGCGACCGGAGGTGGCCGAGATCTTATCGGAGACTCATCCGCCCCGACACCGGCAGGGAGTTTGCATCTGGTTTACGGGTTTCAGCGGGTCGGGCAAGTCCACGACGGCTGAAGTGCTCATCGCACTCCTACCGGAACATGGCAGGCAGGTAACGCTCCTGGATGGCGACGTGGTTCGCACCCATCTTTCCAAGGGCCTGGGGTTTAGTAAGGAAGACCGGGATACCAATATCCGCAGGATCGGATTTGTGGCTTCGGAAATCGTCCGCCACGGCGGCACCGTGATTTGCGCTGCCGTGAGTCCCTACCGTGCCACTCGTAATGAGGTGCGGAGCTTGATGCCTGACCATTTCGTGGAGGTCTTTATGGATACCCCCCTGGAGGTGTGTGAAGACCGAGATACCAAGGGAATGTACGCCAAAGCCCGCCGTGGCGAGATCCAGGGTTTCACCGGAGTGGATGATCCTTACGAGGTGCCCGAGAATCCAGAGATCGTGCTGGATACCGTGGACGGTCAGCCTGAGGAAAATGCGGGTCGCATTATCGACTACTTGAAGGAAAAGGATTTTCTCCGAACGGATACCGGATAGGGCTGAGGAAACGGAGTGACGACCTATTTAGTAACAGGTGTTGCCGGTTTCATCGCTTCTAAAGTATGCGAATTTCTGCTTGCCGACGGCCACAAAGTGGTGGGCGTCGACAACCTCAATGACGCCTATGATGTGCGTTTGAAAGAGTGGCGTTTGGAGCAACTTCAGGGCAAGCCTGATTTTCAGTTTCACGCCGTCGACATCCGTAAGCAGGATCAACTGCGAGATCTCTTTTCTTCAGGGTTCCAGGCCGTCATTAACCTGGCAGCTCGTGCAGGCGTGCGCCAATCGGTGGAAAATCCATGGGTGTATCTCGAGACCAATATTACCGGAACGTTGAATCTCCTGGAGCTGTGTAAGGAGTTTGAGGTCAAGAAGTTTGTGTTGGCCTCCACCTCGAGTCTTTACGGTGCCAAGAACCCCGTGCCCTTCCGGGAAGACGCCGATACCAATGCCCCTCTTTCCCCCTATGCGGCTTCGAAAAAAGGGGCTGAAGCGCTTTGCCACACCTACCACTACCTTTACGACATAGACATCACGGTGGTCCGATACTTCACGGTCTACGGACCAGCCGGACGACCCGACATGAGCCTGTTTCGATTCGTGCAGTGGATCAGTGAGGAACAGGATGTCACCGTTTTTGGAGACGGCCAGCAGTCTCGAGATTTCACCTACGTGGATGATATCGCCCGCGGCACCATTAAAGCGCTCAAACCCCTGGGTTATGAAGCCATCAACCTGGGGTCCGATGAACCCGTCGTACTCATGGATGCTATCCATCTCATTGAACAGTTGGTCGGCAAAAAGGCCAACCTGGACTTTCAACCCCGCCAACCCGCCGATGTGATGTCCACCTGGGCCGATATCACGAAAGCGGCCCAGCTTCTGGAATGGAAACCGGAATACGATTTTAAGAGAGGCCTGGAGTCTCTGGTCTATTGGTACCAAGCCAATCGAGCCTGGGCAAAGGAGGTCACCACGCGAACCCACGAATAATTGTTACACTGAATACTGAGCAAACATGGAAATTGTGGACATACATTCGCATGTGTTGCCGGAAGTGGATGATGGGGCCGTTAGTGTGGATGAGACAATTGCCATGCTACGGATTGCTTATGATGCGGGGACGAGGAAAATCGTGGCCACACCTCATATGTTTCTCGACCTCTTCCACAATAACGATTTTGTTCAGGTCCTCGACCGCTTTGAACAACTGAAGTCGGATTTAGAGTCCTGTCAGGACGCCTTTCCTTTCCTGCAGGATATGCACATCTACTCGGGGGCCGAGAACTTTGCCTCCCAGGAGTTTCTGGCGGCGCTGGAGCAAGGGTGTGTACTGACCCTTAACGGCAGCCGTTATCTGCTCGTCGAGTTTCCTCCGGTCCTGCCTTTTCGCCACTTCCTGAGCGTCATCGAAAAAGTTGTGGCAACGGGCTACACGCCTGTCATCGCTCACCCGGAAAGATATGGAGCGATTCAGAAGGACCCCTTACGGGTCGAACAGTTCGAGCAGATGGGGTGCGTGATTCAGGTAAACGCAGACAGCGTCAGAGGGGGATCCGGATCCCGCGCTAAAAAGTGTTCATGGCGCTTGCTCCAAGCGGGATGGGTCGATGTAATTGCTTCGGATGGCCATCGGCTCCGCTGGAGGCCGCCCAACTTGGGTGGGGTTTTAGGGAGGCTGGAAGAAGAATTCACCAAGGACGATATAGCGGGTTGGCTGGTGGAGAATCCGGGGAGGATCCTGGCCAATAAGAGGCTGGCTGCCGCAGTAACATCGTAGTGTCTCGTCCCATGAATATCATGACGTTTGTAGCGAGCGCGACGGCGTCGAGTTCGCGAAGCGACGACGCGATGTGAGTGACATCGTGGAGGAGGAGCGACAAAGAAATCGATGCCGTTCCTCCGACACCCTTCGGGCTGATGGGGATTGCGGGTTTTTGGACGGAAAGCGGGGTGTGTTCAGGATCACAAGTGGACTGACAGGAGCTGTGTATAATCCGGGTGCTGTAAGGCTTTTTAAAGGGGATGAAAAAGAAGAGATGAGCCGCCGGGGACTCGAACCCCGAACCTACTGATTAAGAGTCAGTTGCTCTGCCAGTTGAGCTAGCGGCCCCCATCGGTTGTCGAAGAAAGGACTCGATTCTATTGATTCTTTCTATTCACTGTCAATCACAGCCCGTCAAGGCCCCATCGACTGTCCTGAACTGGAGTTCTCGGATGCGAATGTTGGAAGAGGATGGATAAATGGAAGCTCTCAAAAATTACCTGATCAAAAATTTCGAACAGGTTTTTGTGCTGCTGATCCTGGTCAGTGTGGCCAGCATCAATTATTTGATCCCCTATAAGCTGGCTTTCCTGAATTTCTATTTCATTCCTATCCTGCTTGGGGCCTACTATCTGGGGGTGCACAAGGCCCTGCAGGGAGGTGTCCTCTGTACTCTCATCGTCACCCTTTACGCCTATCTGTTTCCCCAGTCCTTCATGCCCGCTTTTTCACAGCTTGACCTGTGGATGAACATTCTGGCCTGGTCCAGCTTTTTGATCCTGACGGGAGCTGTGGTGGGGCAGCTGACCGCCCGTTTAAAGGACGAGGTGGAACAGGTGCGAGAACTGAACCGCAATTTGGAGGATAGCCAGGCCAGGATTGAGGCAGCGGATAAGGAACTCAGAGATCACGCCGAGAATCTGGAACAGAAGGTCCTGCTAAGGACGGAAAGTCTTGAGAAGTCCAAGCATGCTGTCGAGGACCTGAAGAAGAAGGTGGAGGACGCGCTTTACTCGACCATGGATGCCTCGGTCGTCAGGCTGATCATTGAAAAGCGGCTTCGCACGGAAAAGAGAAGAATCAGCATTCTTTTTTCTGATCTCAAGGATTTCACCCAGTTTTCCGAAGAAAGAAGACCCGAGCTGGTGATCACCGATCTCAACCGGTTGCTGGAGGAGATGGAAGAGGTTCTTTTGGACTACCGGGCCCATATCGACAAATACATGGGGGATGGCATCATGGTTGAGTTCGGGGCTCCTGTCGACTATCAGCGACACGCCTTGATGGCAACCATTGCCGGATTGAAAATGCAGGAGCGGATCGTCAAAGGGGATTTCCCCTGGCAGATGCGTATCGGGATTTCTACGGGGGAACCGATCATCGGGCTGATTGGCAATCGGCGGCAGACCTATACAGCCATTGGCGACGTCGTCAATCTGGCTTCGCGGATTCAGGAACTGTGCTCCCCTGGAATGATCACTCTAGATGCCGCTACCTACGAGGAAGTCAGCCGTTTTGTGGAGGCACAGAAAAAGACTGTTTTTTCATTTGCCGAGTCCGAGGATCCGCAATTCGTGAAAAAGATCGCGGATTGTTCCGAGCGGCTGGATGGAAATCCGGAAGATGTCGAGTTGATGAAAAAAATTGGCTTCCTGTTCCTCAAGGGCAATTACATCCTGCAGGCTCAGGAGCATCTGGGCCAGGCGCTGCAAGCGGATCCCAATGACGATAAGGTCAAGCTGGCCTACGCCGAGACCACTATAAAAATGAACCAGATGGACGCGGTGGCGATCCGGGGCAAGAAAAACAGATTGAATCTGTACGAGGTCCTGGGGCTCAAGAAAGCCCTGGATGATCGGGAAAAGATTCCCCAGGAGCTGTGTGATCAATATGAGGAGGAAGTGGATAAGCTTGTGGAGTTCCCGGAAGACGTCGTTCTCCCTACAGAAGCGCTGGATGGGTCGGTGGGCCACTCCCGTGTGGTGGGCTTTTTGTCCTACGCGATAGCCGACGTTTTGGGCTTGGACGCTCAGGAGAAATTGGAGATATTGCAGGCGGGTTATCTGGCAGACGTGGGCAAGGTGATTGTTCCCCATCATCTTCTCAATCGGGCCGGGGGCTTGAGCAAGGAGGAGTTTGAAGAAGTCACCAAACACAGCCGAGAATCGGTTCGCGTGTTACGGAAGATGGGTTATCAAAATAACGCCATCTTCGAAATCATCGAGGCCAGCCATGAGGGTTTCAGCGGATCGGGTTATCCGTTGGGTCTCACCGGAGATCAAATACCGATGGGTGCTCGCATCGTGGCCGTGGCAGATACGTACAATGCTCTCACTTCCTGGCGGCCTTACCGGGATCGATGGGACCATGTGGCAGCCTTCGCAGAGATGAAACGAGATGCCAAGAAGGGCAAATTCGATCCCGAGGTCATGGAAATCCTGGGAAAACTGCTGCAGATGTGACCGCTGACAGGCTCAGAGCTGTCAGCGGAAATTCAAAATTCAAAACTCCAAATCCCAAACAAATCCCAAATTCCAAACCTTACCTGGAACGGGCGCGACAGCGCGCTCTGACCACAGACCACAGCCGGCAGAACGGCAGACCGCAGACCGGCTGACCACCTGACCACACGACATCACGAAAGCACGAACGCGCGCGAAGCGCGCATTTAAGGCTGGTGATACAATAAAGCCCCCATGGAGATCCGTGTTGAGCTTGAAGATGTCAGCAGCGTGAAGAAGCGCCTCAAGGTGGAAGTTCCTGCAGGTATTGCGCTGAAGGAATTCGATCAGGTGGCTAATGCATACAAGCAGCAGGCGCGTCTTCCCGGATTTCGTCCCGGCAAGGCACCCGTGGAACTCATCAAGCGACACTTCAAAAAGAGTATCCGCAGTGATGTTCTTCAGAAGCTGATCCCCAATTCTTACGACCAGGCGATCCGTGAAAAAGGGGTTCAACCGATCGGTGAACCCAGTCTGGATCATTTGACCTTTGAGGAGGGTGATCCACTGGTCTACGAAGCTAACTTTGAGATTCATCCGGACATCGAACTTCCCGAATACAAAGGCTTGAAGGTTACGGTCGAATTGAAGCCTGTGACTTCGGAAGACGTCGAGGAGGAATTGGAGAGGCTGCGCCAGAAGCACTCCCGACTGGTCTCGGTGGAGAATCGGTCCATTAAGAAAGGCGACTATGTGGTTATTGAACTCCAGGGGGAATACCTGGATGGGGAAGAAGGTGCTCCGCTACACGAACCCTTTAACGAAAAAAGCGTGGTGGTCAACGTGGGAGACGAGCAGACTCATGAGGCCTTTACCCAGGCCTTATTGGGGAGCAAAGTCGGTGAGGAAAAGAAATTTGAAGTCGAGTACGATTCCGATTATCCGGAGAAGAAGTTGGCCGGACACAAGCTGATGTTCACGGTCCAGATAGAGGAGTTGAAGGAGCAGGAACTTCCCGAATTGAATGACGAGTTCGCCAAGGATGTGGGGGACTACAAGACGATGAAGGAGCTGCGAGAAGAAATCGAAAAGCGTTTGACTGTAGAGCGGGAGAAAAATCGCGAGAAAGATTTCGAGAATAAACTCCTGGAAAAGTTGGTCGAGAAGACGAGTTTTGAGCTTCCAGAAATTCTCGTGAAGGATCGAAGTGACGCGATGTTAACCGATTTGGCATACGGCATGGTCTCCCAGGGGGTTGATCCCAGTAAGGCGAACGTGGACTGGGCAAAAATTCGAGCGGATTTCCAGCCTCAAGCAGAGCAGCAGGTGCGAGGAAGCATGATCCTGAGTGAAATTGGACGCCGTGAGGATATTCAGATATCCACGGAAGAGTTGGATCAGGAATTGGAACAAATGGCTGATTCCACGAACCAGCCCAAGGAGAAAGTGCGGCAATATTTTGAGCAGGAGAATCGGATGGAGGGTGTCAAAAGCCGATTGTTTCGAGGAAAGGTGTTTAAGATGCTGCTGGAAAGTGCCAAGGTGAACAACTGACAACTGACCCGTCAGGTGTTCAGGCTTATAATAGAGAAGGGAAGTAAGCAATGGTTCTGATTCCGATGGTGGTTGAGCAAACGAGCCGAGGTGAACGTGCCTACGACATTTACTCGCGGTTGCTCAAGGACTATATTATTTTCGTAGGGACACCCGTGGACGACAACGTGGCCAATCTGGTGATCGCCCAGCTGTTGTTCTTGATGGCGGAAGACCCCAATCGAGATATCTCTGTTTACATCAATTCCCCTGGAGGATCGATTACCGCTGGACTGGCGATTTACGACACCATGCAATTTATAAAAAATGATCTGACCACCATTTGCATAGGCCAGGCGGCATCGATGGGAGCCTTGCTCCTTGCAGCCGGAACTCCCGGAAAGCGATACACCTTGCCCAACAGCAGGATCTTGATCCACCAGCCTTCGGTGTCAGGACTCTCGGGACAGGCAACCGATATTGACATTCAGGCAAGAGAACTTCTTCGAATGCGAGAAATGACCAATGAGATCCTGGCCAAGCATACGGGTCAGAAGGTAGAACGGATCGCGAAAGACGTTGAACGTGACTTTATAATGGGTGCGGAGCAGGCTAAGGAATATGGTATAATTGACGAGATCATAGAAAAATATTCAACATCGGAAGAAAGTGGCGAACAGGCAGCTAAGAGCTGATACGCAACAGCCATGAAAAAAGACGGAGACGATGTTCTACATTGTTCATTCTGCAACAAGAGTCAGAATGACGTCAAAAAACTGATCGCAGGTCCCACCGTCTTTATCTGTGACGAGTGCGTTGACGTTTGCAATGAGATCATCTCCGACGATATGACGGTGGAATCGTCCTCCGGCAAGGAGGCGCTTCCTAAGCCTCTGGAGATCAAGGATTTTCTCGATGAATATGTGATCGGCCAGGAACTCAGCAAGAAGAAGCTGGCTGTCGCCGTCTACAATCATTACAAGCGAATCAAAATTGGTCGACGTCGCCACCGGGATGTGGAGCTGGCCAAAAGCAACGTCATGTTGATCGGTCCAACCGGGACGGGCAAGACCCTGCTAGCCCAGACTCTGGCCCGCATGCTTTCCGTGCCCTTTGCTATCGTCGACGCAACCACCCTGACCGAAGCGGGTTATGTCGGCGAGGACGTGGAAAACATTATTCTCAAGTTGCTGCAGGCGGCTGGAGGCGACCGCGACCGTTGCATGCAGGGGATCATCTACATCGATGAAATCGACAAAATTTCGAGAAAAGATGAAAATCCCTCCATCACCCGTGATGTCTCCGGTGAAGGGGTGCAGCAGGCACTTTTGAAAATCCTGGAAGGCACGATGGCCAATGTTCCTCCCCAGGGAGGTCGCAAGCATCCGCATCAGGAGTTCGTCCAGATCGATACCACCAACATTTTGTTTATTTGCGGTGGGGCCTTTGTAGGACTGGACAAGGTGATTAAGAGGCGCATCGGGCGCAGTTGCGTCGGGTTTAATGCTTCGCTGAGCTCTCCTCACTGGGGCAATGAAGAGGACTCGCAGATCCTGGAGAAAATCTTACCCGAAGACCTCATTAAATACGGATTGATTCCTGAATTTGTAGGAAGGCTTCCCATTATTTGCACCCTGCACGAGTTGGACAAAGAAGCGCTAGTAAAAATTCTCACTGAGCCGACCGATGCCTTGGTGAAGCAGTATTTTAAGATGTTCGAATTCGAGGGTGTGTCACTTAAGTTCACCAGCGATGCGCTGGAGACCATCGCCGAAATGGCACTGGAGCGAAAAATCGGTGCACGCGGCTTGCGCTTGATCACAGAAGATCTTATGTTAGATGTGATGTACGAGCTGCCTTCGACCGATAAGGTGAAAGAGTTCTTGGTAACGCGCGAGATGGTCGAGAACAAAGAGGTCTTTCTGAAACTGCTTGAAAAGGCAGGATAGCCGCTGGACGCATCCTGCTAGTCAATGTTCCTCTAAATTCCTTGTGTAAGTTTTTAGGGGCGATTTGCGCAAAGCAAGGGGGCGCGCGTCTACGACAGGGAAGCTCGAAATGGTCAGTACCAGGTGATAAAGGGTCACTGTTCGTTTGAAACGTTTGCTTCTCAAATGGATCTATTAGGGAGGATCTGAATCGGAATTTCTTTTAAGGTATGAGCGATATTGAAGAGAGAGTAACCCAGATTTACCCCATGGTGCCGATCCGGGACGTGGTGGTCTTTCCCCACATGATGGTGCCCTTTGTCATTGGGCGCCAGTCCTCGGTGCTGGCCCTGGAGAGGGCTCTGGAAGCTGACAAAAAGATTTATCTGGCAACCCAGATCGATGCTTCTCTGGACAATCCTGCTCCCACGGATATCTATCAGGTGGGGACTGTGGCCAATATCGTTCAGAGCCTCAAGCTTCCCGACGGCAATATTAAAGTTCTGGTTGAAGGCTTACGCCGAGCACGGGCGATCCGGGTGGAGGAAGCGGACGGATTTCTTCAGGCAGAGGTGAGGTTTGATCCCGTCAGCAAGGTTTCCCAAGCCAAGCTGAGTCTGCTGACCAAGCGATTGAACACGCTCTTTGAAGAGTTTGCCAAGCTCAATCCGAATATTAATTACGAAACCATTGTTCAGGCGGCACACAGCAGCGACGCTGACCGCCTGGCTGATACCGTTGCAGCCAATCTACCCATTTCGGTAGAAGATAAGCAGGCCCTGCTTGAAATTGCTGAACCCGCCAAGCGGATCGAGAAGATCTGCGAGTTTATCGACGTAGAAATCGAAAAGGTGAAGATGGACAAGTCGCTGCAGGGACGCGTGCGGCGCCAGATGGAAAAAGCCCAGCGAGAGTACTACCTGAGCGAAAAAATGAAGGCGATCCAGAAGGAGCTGGGAAGAAATGAGAAAGATGAGATCGAACAGCTGAAGCAGAAGGTCGAAGAGGCGAAAATGTCCGAAGACGCCTATGAGAAAGCGACCAACGAGATTCAGCGTCTGGAGCAGATGCCTCCCATGAGTGCCGAGACCACGGTCAGTCGGACCTACATCGATTGGCTTGTCTCCATGCCCTGGAAAAAACAAAGCCGTGAGATCAAAAGCCTCATCAAGGCCGAAAAGGTCCTCGATGAAGATCACTATGGGCTTGAGAAAGTGAAAGAGCGCATTTTGGAGTTTCTGGCGGTTCGCCAACTCTCTTCCAAGACACAGCAGGGATCGGTCCTTTGTTTCGTGGGTCCTCCGGGAGTGGGAAAGAGTTCCCTGGGACGTTCCATTGCCCGAGCCACCGGACGCAAGTTTGTCAGGCTATCTCTGGGTGGAGTGCGGGATGAAGCGGAAATTCGCGGCCACCGCCGGACTTATATTGGCGCCCTGCCGGGTCAGATCATCCAGATGATGAAAAAAGCAGGTACCAGGAACCCGGTGTTTCTGATGGACGAAGTAGACAAGATGGGCACGGATTTCCGTGGCGACCCCTCTGCGGCCCTGATGGAAGTGCTGGATCCCGAACACAACAAGACCTTTGTCGACCACTACCTGGATACCGAATTTGACCTGTCCAACGTCATGTTCGTGTGCACGGCTAACGTGCTGCACACCATTCCACGTCCCCTGCAGGACCGAATGGAGATTATCCATATCTCGGGCTACACAGAACTGGAGAAGTTGAGTATTGCCAAACAGTACCTGGCTTCCAAGCAGTTGGAGAAGCAGGGCTTGAAGCCTAATCACATCGAGTTCACCGAGGAAGGTCTTCTGGAAATTATCGGCAGCTATACACGTGAGTCGGGGGTTCGAAATCTGGAGCGAGAGATCGCCAATGTTTGCCGAAAGGTGGCCCGCAAGGTGGTGGTTGCCAAAGGGAGCAAAAAGGAGTTCAAGAAGGTCATTGTCAACGAAAAAGAGGTGCAGGAACTTCTGGGCATTCAAAAGTTCCGCCAGCCGTTGGTGGCCGAGGTCAGTGAAGTGGGTTTAGCCACTGGCTTGGCCTGGACTGAGGTCGGCGGGGAAGTCATGCTGGCCGAAGCGACCACCATGGAAGGGAAAGGTGAGCTGACGCTCACCGGTAAGCTGGGTGAGGTCATGCAGGAATCCGCTAAAGCGGCCTTGTCCTTTGTCCGCTCCCGGAGTGAAGAATTCGATTTGGGCACGGATTTTCACAAGTTACTGGACCTGCATGTCCATATTCCCGAGGGTGCCATTCCCAAAGATGGTCCTTCTGCGGGAATTACCCTTGCCACCACGATCATTTCGGCGCTGTCCGGTATTCCCGTGCGTCGTGACGTCGCCATGACCGGTGAGATCACGCTGCGGGGTAAGGTCTTACCCATTGGCGGCCTCAAGGAGAAAGTGCTGGCCGCTCACCGTGCTGGCATCAAAAATGTGATTTTGCCTAGAGATAATGAAAAAGATCTCAAAGATATTCCCAGTTCGGTCCTTAAAGATGTTAAGATGATACTCGTCGATACGATGGATGAGGTTTTGGACATCGCATTAGAGCAACCCATTCGCAAGAAAGATCGAGAAGAATTCATGAAGGCACAGCGACCTCCTCAGATCAAAGAAGGAGATCGTCCAGGAGTCCACTGAACAGCTGATCTCTGACCGCTGGCAATGTGTGTGCCGGTTAAAGACATAAATTCCAGAATACGCATAGTACATTAGCTGTCAATTCAGCCTTTGGTATTGAATCGTGATTCTGCTTTATTAGCGGTCAACGGCTAGCCGTCAGTGGTAGTTCACTTTCTCAAAAGCGCGACTCAAAAGGGTGATTATCCCAAGCTGAAACTTCCCAAAATCGCGTTTTCGGGGAGATCGAATGTTGGAAAATCCAGCTTAATCAATAATTTGGTGGGTAGAAAGGGTCTGGCCCGGACCAGTTCCAGCCCGGGGCGAACCCAGATCATCAACTTCTTCAACGTCGAGAATAGATGGATCTTTGTGGATTTGCCCGGTTATGGATATGCCAAGGCCCCGAAAAATGTTCGGGGCCGTTGGGGACATATGGTTGAAGAATTTCTCAGAGAGGATGAGAACCTGAAGCTTACGGTCATGATGGTGGATGCTCGTCGAGAGCCAACGGACCTGGATCGGGTGATGCAAGAGTGGCTGGAGCAGTTCAGTATCCCCTACCAAGTCGTTGCAACTAAGGTGGATAAACTGTCCTCCAACAAGCTTCAAAAGTCCCTCAATCAGATCGAAAACGTTTTTAATTGTCGTGTGCTCCCTTATTCCGCTGCCACAGGAACGGGGAAGAAGGAATTGTGGCGAATACTAGAGAGGATTTAGTCATGGGTGAAGCAAGTTCCCCGTCAGTCAAACAACAGAAGGTGGACTCTTTGAATATTCAGGAGCTCAAGGAATTGAACATTCAGGCACTGGGTGAGGTAGCCAAGGACTTGAATATTCCTCGGGCAACAGGGATGCGCAAGCAGGAACTGATCTTTGAGATCTTGAGGGCGCAGACCGAACGCAGTGGGCTGATTTTTTCAGAAGGTGTGCTGGAGACCCTCCCCGACGGGTTCGGTTTCCTGAGGGCACCCGAGTACAACTATCTCCCTGGTCCGGACGATATCTATGTCTCACCGTCTCAAATTCGTAAATTCGACCTGAGAACCGGGGACACGGTTTCGGGACAGGTTCGTCCTCCCAAGGAAGGAGAGCGCTATTTTGCCCTGATCAAGGTGGAGGCCATTAACTTCGAGCATGCGGACGTGGCTCGAGAGAGGATCGCTTTTGAAAACCTGACACCGCTCTATCCTGAGGAGCAAATGAAACAGGAAACCGATCAGGAGAGCCTGGCAGGGCGTGTCATGGATCTTTTGTCCCCCATTGGAAAGGGCCAGCGAGGATTGATCGTCTCACCGCCCCGGGCCGGAAAAACCATGATTCTACAGAGTCTGGCCAACTCGATTACCACCAACAATCCCGATACGGTGCTCATCGTGTTGCTCATCGACGAGCGCCCGGAAGAGGTGACCGACATGGAGCGTTCGGTGCATGGTGAGGTGATTAGCTCCACATTCGATGAGCCGGCCACTCGGCACGTCCAGGTGGCTGAGATGGTGCTTGAAAAAGCCAAGCGGCTGGTGGAGCACAAGAAAGATGTGGTGATCCTGCTGGACTCGATCACTCGTCTGGCCCGGGCTTACAACACCATCGTTCCTCCCTCTGGAAAGGTTCTGTCAGGAGGTGTGGATTCCAACGCTTTGCAACGCCCCAAGCGCTTCTTCGGTGCAGCACGAAACATCGAAGAAGGCGGGAGTCTGACCATCGTTGCCACCGCCCTGATTGACACCGGTAGTCGCATGGACGACGTGATATTCGAAGAGTTCAAGGGAACCGGCAACTTGGAATTGCATCTGGATCGCAAGCTGGTGGACAAGAGAATTTTTCCGGCCATCGATATCAATCGCTCCGGAACCCGAAAGGAAGAATTACTGTTGAGCAAGGAGGATCTGAACCGGATCTGGGTGCTGCGCAAGGTGCTCAATCCGCTTTCCTCCACCGAGGCCATGGAGTTGCTGCTTGAAAAGCTGCGCAAGACCAAGTCCAACGCCGAGTTCCTGAAATCGATGTCCGGCGGACAGTAACAGACCGCTGACCGCGGTCAGCGGAAATTCAAAATCCCAAATTCAAAATCCCAAACAAATACCAAATACCAAATCTCAAATCGAACTTGGAACCTGGAACCTGGAGCGCGCTGTGATCTGCGCTTCAAAAAAGTTCTTGACTTAAAGAGCCGGATCCTCCTATCCTAAATACTGAGGAAGGCACTATGACGATTCGCAGTTTCTTCTGGCGCAACGGGAACCATTAAGCACCCAGTTGCCGGAGAACTGTAATCTTCATAGGGCCAAGTAGAGATCAAAGCTGAAAGGCCGTGGAGAGTTTCTCCACGGCCTTTTTATTTCTGGTTAACTAGGATGATTTATCACAAATCCATACTGGCAGACCTGCTCACGCCGGTCTCGGCTTTTCTGCGGGTTTCCAGGGGGACCGAGCGGGCCTTCCTGTTGGAGTCCGTTGAGGGCGGAGAAAAGATGGGTCGTTATTCCTTCATTGGAGTCGATCCGGATCAGAGCTTCGAAGGGAATTTCGCAGAATTCCGCTCCAGCTTTCCAGAAGAACGCCCTTCCCAGCCCGATCTTCCCCCCTTTACCGGAGGTGCCGTGGGTGTTTTTTGCTACGAAATGGTCCGGGAATTCGAACGATTGCCGAAGTTGAAAGAAACCGGAAGCACTGTCTCTGGTGTGGGCTCGGGGCCCGTGCTGATGGACTATTACTCGAATATTCTGGCCTTTGACCACTTGAAGCACCAAATTATCATCCTCTCTCACCAGGGCGAGAAAAAGATGGAAGAACTGGAGGAAAAGCTGTTTGGAGAAGAAAAGGACCGTCACGACTTTTCACGAGATTTTGTGACGGTCCCTTTCTCCTCCCCCAGTTCAGCCAAGAAAATCACTTCTAGCTTTTCCCACGAAGGCTTTCACGCCGCCGTGAGAAAGGCGAAGGAATACATTGCTGCCGGAGACATTTTTCAGGTAGTGCTCTCCCAGCGTTTTGAAACCGACTTTAAGGGCGATCCCTTTAACGTCTATCGAGCCCTTCGTTTTCTGAATCCGTCGCCTTATATGTTTTTTCTCAAACGTGAGAATATGAGCATCGCCGGCTCTTCGCCAGAGATGCTGATCCGGGTTCAGGGACTGGACCTTCAGTATCGTCCCATCGCGGGTACCCGCCGGCGTGGCCGCGATGCGGCGGAAGAGAAAGCACTTGAAGAGGAACTGCTCCAGGATGAGAAGGAGAGGGCCGAGCACCTGATGCTGGTGGATCTGGGTCGCAACGATCTAGGGCGTGTCAGTCAATACGGATCGGTGCAGGTCGAGAAGCTCATGTTCACCGAAAAGTACTCTCATGTGATGCATTTGGTGAGTGCCCTGAGGGGGACATTGCGCCCGGAGCTGAATCGATTTGATGCCCTGGAAGCTTGTTTTCCGGCTGGAACGGTCAGTGGAGCCCCCAAAGTGCGAGCCATGGAGATTATCCAGGAGCTTGAGCCCACCCAGCGGGGCATCTATGCCGGCGCTATCGGGTATCTGGATTACTCGGGAAATCTCGACACCTGTATCGCCATTCGCACGGTGGTCCTCGAAGAGGGAAAGGCCTATCTGCAGGCCGGGGCCGGCATCGTGGCCGATTCGGTTCCTGAGTTCGAAGACAAAGAGTGCTACAGCAAGGCCGAGGCGCTCTTTCGAGCTCTGGAGTTAGGAGAGGAGCTCAGCGGGGGACCGCAGACCGGAAGAGAGGACTGAGTACAGACAACAGACAGTGAAACCTGGAACTTTTAGACATGACCGTTCTTGTCATCGATAACTACGATAGCTTTACCTACAACCTGGTCCAGTATCTGGGTGAGCTGGGGTGTGACATCCAGGTTCACCGAAATGACGCCGTGGGACTGGCCGAGATCAGTTCCATGAAGCCGGATGGTATCGTGATCTCCCCAGGGCCAGGGTTGCCCTCGAATGCAGGAATCTCTGTCTCACTGGTTCAGCAGTTTGCGGGCCGGACCCCCATTTTGGGAGTCTGTCTAGGTCACCAGGCCATCGGAGAAGCATTTGGAGCCAGGGTGGTCCGTGCTCCCCAGCTGATGCATGGCAAGACTTCCATGATCCACCATGACCATGACTCGCTGCTCTCGAACCTTTCCAATCCGTTCGAGGCCACTCGGTACCATTCACTGATCGTCCGTCGGGAAGATCTGCCCGACTGCATGTTGGTGAATGCCTGGACTGAAGATGGCCTGATTATGGGTTTGCGTCATCGGGAATTTGACCTCTTTGGGGTTCAATTTCATCCCGAATCGGTGATGACCCGGGAAGGCATGAAGATCCTGGAGAATTTTTTGCAAGTCACCGCAGACCGGAAGAGAGGACTGAGTGCTGAGGACTGAGTACAGACAACAGACAATGAAACCTGGAACTTGAAACCTGAAACCTGGAACGCGCGCGAAGCGCGCTCCGACCTGGAACCTGGAACCTGAATATGCTCGAGGAATTCACAAAAATCGTCAGTGAGGGAGAAGGTCTGACCGAAGCTCAGGCGGAGCAGTCACTGGAGTTGATTCTCTCAGAGGACACACCCGATGACGACATCGCTGCGCTCCTGACAGCACTGGCTGTGAAAGGAGAAAGCCCCGCAGAGATCGTCGGTTTCGCTCGCGTGATGCGGCGACAGGCGATCCCCGTACGATCCCATCATTCCCGGTTGATCGATACGGCGGGAACGGGAGGGGGCGCCGATACCTTTAATATCTCGACTGCCGCGGTCTTTGTCATTTCCGGCGCCGGCCTTCCCGTGGCCAAGCACGGCAACCGGGCCCTCACTTCACGCTCTGGCAGTGCCGATGTCCTGGAGGCTCTGGGTGTTCGGATCGAAAGGTCTCTGGAGGTCGCAGAGCACTCCCTGAACGAGATGGGTCTGGCTTTCATGTTTGCTCCCCATTTTCATCCTGCCATGAAGCGGGTTGCCCATATTCGGCGTGAACTCAATCGGCGGACCATCTTCAATCTGCTGGGACCCTTGACCAACCCGGCTTCGGCTCCCTATCAAATCGTGGGAGTCTATTCCTCGGATCTGACCGAGAAGTTGGGCCGTGCCCTGCTGGCTTTGGGCTGTCAAAGAGCCTGGGTGATCCACAGTCACGATGGTCTGGACGAACTTTCCACTGGAGCACCGGCGCGTGTCTGTGAGGCTGGGGATAAAAAAGTTAAGAATTTTGATCTGGATCCGAAAGATTTCGGCTTTGAGGTCAGTTCTCCGGACCGCTACTCGGGTGGCTCAGCACCAGAGAATGCGGACATCATTCGCGGAATTCTGGAAGGTCGAATTCAGGGTCCGGCCCGTGATGTCGTGGTTCTTAACGCGGCGGCGGCTCTGCATGTGGCCGATGAAGGAGAAATGGATGAGGCCATTGCCAAGGCTATCCAGTCTCTCGACTCCGGTGCCGCTTTGGAGAAGTTGTCCCAATTGATTGAGATTTACTCAAGGGAAGATGGAGCCGGGAAGAAATGACCGTGCTGGAACGAATCGTCGCATCCACGAAACAGGAACTCATCCAAACCAAGGAGAGTGTTCCGCTTGAGAAGCTGCTAGGCAGGATTCCTGAGGAGCCACCTGTTTCCTTCACATCCGCCCTGGCCCGACCGGGAATCAATATCATTGCGGAAATCAAATATAAGAGCCCCAGTCGCGGGGAATTTGCCTGCCAGCTGCCTTGCCTGGAACTGGCTGGGATCTACTCTGAGAACGGAGCTGTGGCCTTGTCCGTGCTCACAGAGAAAAGCTACTTCTCCGGAGACTTGAGTTTCTTGCAGGAGATTGCCGAGGAAAAGCCCGAGTTGGCGCTGCTGCGGAAGGATTTCATTGTGGATCCGTATCAGGTCGTCGAAGCCAGGAGTTCGGGTGCCTGCGCTTATCTGCTGATTGTTTCCTGTCTCTCCGAGCAGCAATTGCAGAGTCTGATCCATTATGGGCAGGAGTTCCAGCTCGATGCTCTGGTTGAGGTTCACGATCCGTTCGAGCTGGAGAAGGCGATAAACGCTGGTGCTGGCATCATTGGGGTCAACAATCGCAATCTTCGAAATTTTGAAGTTGATCTGGACACCTCCTTTGACATTGCCAGGCGGATGGAGGGAGAGGGGGGCTACACTCTGATCTCAGAATCGGGAATCGAGGAGCACTCACAGATCCTCGAGCTGCAGGATGCGGGTTTTCAGGCCTTCCTGGTGGGATCGATTCTCATGGACTCTTCCGACCCGGGAAAGAAGTTGCGCCAACTGAGAGGTGAGGAATAATTCATGTCCCCTGCTGAGCATTTGATACCCTTCCAGGTCAAGGATCCGCCTGAATTTCTGGTGAAGATCTGTGGGATTACCAATCTTGATGATGCCTTGAGTTCCGTCCGCTTGGGAGCCACCGCGCTGGGTTTCAATTTTTACCCCAAGAGCCCGCGTTACTTGGATCCGGAACAGGTGGAACAGATGCTTCCCAAGATTCCCGAGCATGTTTTAACGGTGGCGGTCATGGTCATCAGCGGTGAAGACGGCCTCAGTGCTCCTTCAGCGGTCGTGAAGGGTGTGCCCTCGATCGGTGCCTTTCAGCTGCACGGGCTGCACCATGAATCCGAGATTCCTCCCTCTGAGAAACCTCTTTTCATTGCCACCTCGCCGATGGAAGCGGATCGTTTTCCCAACCACGAAATCCTTATTGATACCTCCTGGGGTCGGGGAAAGGCCGAAAACTGGAAAGACCTGCGAGGAATCGCCCGTCCTTTCATCCTGTCGGGAGGCCTGCGGCCTGGGAATGTGAGGGAAGCCCTTGAGCTACTTCAGCCCGCGGGTGTGGACGTCTGTTCGGGAGTGGAGCGTGCACCGGGAATCAAAGATGTCGGAAAACTCAAGCGTTTTATGGAGAATGTGGCGCGTGCGCGAAGCGCGCTCCGACGAGAGTTAGGAGGGTGAGTTAAAAAATGGGTAAACAATCAAAGTTACCGACTCCCGATTCAAGCCATTTTGGCGCCTACGGGGGTGTATTCGTGCCGGAAACGCTCATGTCCCCCTTGGAAGAGTTGGAAGAGGCTTATGGGGAAGCCCGTGCCGATGAGGAGTTCCAGAAAGAGCTCGAGGAACTTCTGCACTTTTTTGCAGGGCGCCCCACCCCGCTTTTTCACGCCCGTCGCTTTTCCGAGCATGTGGGTTACCGGGTCTATCTGAAGCGAGAGGACCTTTGTCATACGGGAGCTCATAAGATCAACAATGCTCTGGGCCAGGGCCTCTTGGCTCGCCGCATGGGAAAAAGCCGAATTATTGCCGAAACAGGAGCCGGCCAGCATGGGGTAGCGACGGCCACCGTCTGTGCCCTGCTGGATCTGGAGTGTGAGGTTTATATGGGCGTTGAGGACATGCGGCGGCAGGCTCTGAATGTCTTTCGTATGGAGCTTCTGGGAGCCCGGGTGACTCCGGTGGATGCGGGAAGCTGCACGCTCAAGGATGCCATCAATGAGGCCATGAGAGACTGGGTGACGAACGTCGAGAATACTCATTATTTGTTGGGTTCCGTGCTGGGTGCTCATCCTTATCCCACCATGGTACGCGACTTTCAGTCGGTGATCGGCCGAGAAGCACGCCGGCAGATTCTGGAACTGGAGGGAAAGCTTCCTGATCTGCTGGTCGCCTGTGTGGGCGGAGGCAGTAATTCCATTGGCCTTTTTTATGAGTTCCTCGAGGATGAGCAGGTGCGGATGGTGGGAGTGGAGGCAGGTGGAGAGGGGCAGGATCTGGGCCAGCATGCGGCTCGTTTCCAGGGGGGCAGGCCGGGGGTTCTGCACGGAACCTACAGCTACCTGCTGCAGGATGAGCTGGGCCAGGTCTCGGCCACCCACAGCATCTCGGCCGGACTTGACTATCCTTCCATCGGGCCTGAGCATGCTTATCTTCGGGACCTGGGACGAGTCGATTACACCTCGGTTTCCGATAAGGAGGCCCTGGAGGCCTTTAAGATACTCAGTGAGCTGGAAGGCATCATCCCTGCGCTGGAGTCCTCCCATGCTGTGGCTTATTGCATGAAAATAAAAGAGTTAACTAAACTAATCGGGTCCGATCCGAGTGATCTGCGGGTGATCATCAACCTTTCCGGTCGTGGAGACAAGGATGTCGAGATTATCAGAGATCTTCGCCAGAAATAAGAAGTGCTTTATTCCCTTTGTGACGGCGGGTCATCCTGACCTGGAAACCACGCGAGAGATCGTCCTGGCCCTGGCGGCGAGCGGTTGCCAGGTCATTGAAATCGGCATTCCTTTCTCGGATCCCATTGCCGATGGCCCCATTATTCAAAAGTCGTCCTTTCAGGCTCTCCGGCACGGTTACTCTTTCGCCCATTACATCGATCTGATTCGTCAGATACGAAGGGAGACGGAAGTCGGATTGGTTTTTATGACTTACATGAATCCGGTTTTGAGTTACGGATTGGAGAAGCTGGACCGGGAAGGTGCGGAGGCGGGCCTGGATGGGGTATTGATCTCTGACCTCACCCCCGAGGAATACTCTCGGATGGAGCCTTTGGAGGCCCTGGATACCATCTTTCTGGCGGCTCCCACCTCTTCGGACCAGCGGCTCCAGAAGATTCGTGAAGTCAGTCGGGGTTTTGTGTACCTGGTGGCCCGTACTGGCGTCACGGGGAGGCAGTCCGATGTGGAGGCTTCGGTTCCCAAAACGGTGAAGCGACTTCGCCGCTACACCCAGCTTCCCATTGCCGTGGGCTTTGGGATTACTTCGGCTCAGGATGTGAGCAAGGTCTGGAAGTATGCAGACGCGGCAGTGGTGGGTTCGGCCATTGTGAGTTTTATAGAGACCCACCGATCCGAGGCGGATCTGGCCCAAAAAGTTGGAGAATATGTCAGAAAAGACTTGATTTCAGCTCCCTGATTGGCTAGCGTGAGTAGGCTTATGAGTTTAGCTTGCAACTTTTACTTGTTTTATTGGTGGCACAAGAAGAGACCCCGCCCGCCGGTATAGGTACAAGTCACAAGCGAGATTGACAAGGCCGTGGGTAGGGCGCTACTCACGGCTTTTTTTGTTTGTATCGCGCGGATGACACGGATTTGACCAATGGATGACATCGCGAAGTGGCGCAAAAGAATCGATGAGCTCGATCTGGAACTGGTGAAGCTTCTCAATCAACGCAGTCAATACGCCATTGAGATCGGAAAGCTGAAACACAAGTTGGACATTGAGATTTACGATCCGAGACGCGAAGAGGCGGTCATTGGCCGGGTTTGGAAGGAGGCCAATGGCCCCTTGAGCAAGGAGGCGGTCAAGCGCCTGTTCGAAAGAATTATCGATGAGTCCAGGCGGGCCGAGCGGGAGTCCAGAGGCCCCGAAGACCCTGAGAGGACACAGGAGCAGCAGACTGCAAAGAAGATAGAGAAGGAGTAACAAACCATGGTTATCGTCATGAAGCAAAATGCTACAGACAGTCAGATTGAAAGGGTGATCGAAAAACTGGTCGCTCAGGGATTTGACGTGCACCGCTCCACGGGTGTGGAGCGCACCATTTTGGGGGCCGTAGGTGCCAAGGTGGTGGACACCCGCGACTATGAGTTGGTGGACGGCGTTAAGGAGGTCCACCGCATCACTCAGCCTTATAAGCTGGCTTCACGAGCCTTTCGCCCTGAGGGAACCGTCATCGAGATCAAGGATGTGAAAATCGGCGGCGGCGAGACGGTAATCATGGCGGGCCCCTGCACGATCGAGGATTACGAGCAGTGCAATCGGATCGGGGAAAGAATCAGAGCCGCAGGAGCCAAGGTGATCCGGGGTGGAGCTTTCAAGCCTCGCACTTCGCCTTACTCGTTTCGGGGACATGGAGAGGAGGGATTGAAGAGTATTCGCAAGGCAGCCGACAATCACGGGTTGCTGGTGATTTCCGAGATTATGGAATCGAGTCAACTGCCCTTGGCCCAGGAATACATCGACATTATTCAGATCGGAGCCCGCAACATGCAGAACTATGGTCTTCTACGCGACATTGGCCAGACCGATATTCCCGCCCTTCTCAAGCGCGGGATGAGTGCCACCATTTCCGATCTGCTGCTGGCCGCCGAATACATCATGTCGGAAGGGAATCACCGCGTGATTCTATGCGAGAGAGGGATCCGAACCTTTGAGACTCACACCCGGAATACTCTGGACATTTCAGCCATCCCGGTGATTCACGAACTGAGCCATCTGCCTATTGTGGTCGACCCCAGCCACGCCATAGGAATTCGGGATAAGGTTCCCCCTTTGGCACGAGCGGCCATGGCAGCGGGTGCGGATGGATTGCTCCTGGAAGTCCATCACGATCCCGACAATGCCATCTGTGATGGGGCTCAAACCATGACTTTAGAACAGTTTGAGGATCTTATGGGAGAGCTGAAAGTGATTGCGGGGGCAGTGGGTAGGAAAACAGCCGTCGCTGCCGCAGACCGCTGACCGTGGTCAGCGGTCTGCGGAAATTCAAAATTCAAAACTCCAAATTCCAAACAAATTAAAAAATAAAAAATAAAACGAATTTTCTTTTTCTATTTTCTGTGCGCGAAGCGCGCTAGTCCCCTAACCGGTAATTGGGTGCTTCCTTGGTCACGATGACGTCGTGAACATGAGATTCGCGCAGTCCCAGGTGACTGACTCGAATGAGGCGGGTCTTGGTCCTCAGCTCTTGAATGTTCTTGACCCCACAGTACCCCATTCCAGCCCGGACTCCACCCATGAGGACCGGGATCAGATCTTCCATGCTGCCCTTGTAGGGAACTCGCCCTTCGATGCCTTCCGGAACCACTTTGCGTTCCCCATCGATGACCTCGTCGTGTCCGTAGCGATCGGCGCCACCCTCGCCCATGGCTCCCAGCGACCCCATTCCCCGGTAGGTTTTGTAGCTGCGGTTTTGATAAAAGACCAATTCACCCGGAGATTCGTCGGTGCCCGCAAACAGGTTCCCGGCCATCACGCAGTCGGCACCTGCGGCCAAAGCTTTGCTGATATCCCCCGAATATTTGATTCCGCCGTCAGCAATGAGAGGAAGCTTCATCTTGCGGGCCACCTTGGCTGTATTCAGGATGGCCGTGATTTGGGGGACTCCGGCTCCCGTGACCACACGAGTGGTGCAGATACTCCCGGGTCCCATGCCTACCTTGACACCGTCCACGCCCAGATCTCCCAGTTCGCGGACCGCCTCCCCGCTTGCGATGTTACCCACCACCAGGTCCACCTTTTTCAAGACCTTCTTGAGTTCGCGGACTGCCGTCAAGACACGTGCCGTGTGCCCATGAGCCGTATCCATGACGATGACATCGACCTTGGCTTTTTCCAATTCGCTGGCCCTCTCCAGATAATCTCCGCTGGCACCCACGGCTGCTCCTACTCGCAGGCGGCCATAGGAATCCTTGGCTGCATCGGGATAGGAGATCACCTTCATGATGTCTTTGATGGTAATCAGACCCTTCAGCTGGTTGTTTTTGTCCACCACCAGCAGTTTTTCGATGCGGTGTTCGTGGAGTGTTTTCTTGGCCTTCTCCATGGAAATTCCCTGGCGCACCGTGACCAGATTGTGCTTGGTCATCAGTTGCGAAACCGGAAGATCCAGATTGGTTTCAAATCGCAGATCACGGTTGGTGAGAATACCCAGCAGTTTTCCGTTCTTGTCGGTAATGGGAACGCCTGAGATCTTGTGTCGGTCCATCACCTCTAAAACATCCCGGATTCGATCCTGGGGCCGCATGGTGACAGGATCCACGATCATGCCGGATTCGGAGCGTTTCACCTTATCCACCTCGGCAACCTGGGCTTCGACGGACAGATTGCGGTGGATAATCCCAATCCCTCCCTGCCCGGCCAGGGCAATGGCCAGCTTAGCCTTCGTCACCGTATCCATGGCCGCGGACGACAGAGGGATATTCAGGGGGACATTTCGAGAAAAGTGTGTTCGAAGATCTGCTTCACCGGGCAAGACCTTACTCTTGGCCGGCATCAGCAAAACATCGTCAAAGGTTAAGGCTTCAGGGATCTCCATTAACGGATTATAACCCAGGGATCACGCAGATGCTATCCCGCAAACCCCGCGGGAACACGTGATCTGCGGGATGGTGGTAGAATCTAGGGGTCATGTTTAACACGATTCTGACCAAGATCGTGGGGAGTCATAACGAGCGAGGGTTAAAAAGGATTCAGCCCTTGGTGGATCGCATCAATGAGCTGGAGAAGGGAATCTCCCAGCTCTCGGATGCTGATCTGAAGTCCAAGACCCCCGAGTTCAAATCCCGTCTGGAACTGGGCGAATCGCTTGACGATATTCTCCCCGAAGCCTTTGCTGCGGTTCGCGAAACGGGCCGGCGCACCCTGAATATGCGTCATTTCGATGTGCAGCTCATCGGTGGTGAGGTCCTTCATCGGGGCAAAATTGCTGAGATGAAGACTGGGGAAGGGAAAACCCTGGTCGCCACTCTTGCTGTCTACGTCAACGCCCTGACCGGTAAGGGTGTTCACGTGATCACGGTGAATGACTATCTGGCCCGGCGTGATGCCGAATGGATGGGACCGATCTACCACTTTCTGGGCCTGAGCGTCGGTGTGATCGGGCACGACATGCCCGAACCGGAGCGCAGGGCGGCTTACCTGTCGGATGTCACCTATGGGACCAACAACGAGTTCGGCTTCGATTACCTGCGCGACAACATGAAATACTCGCTCCAGGACTGCGTCCAGAGGTCTCACCACTATGCCATCGTCGACGAAGTGGACTCCATCCTTGTGGATGAAGCCCGGACGCCTTTGATTATCAGTGGTCCTTCTGAAGAATCCACCGACAAATATTACAAGATCGATAAACTGATCCCGCGCCTGGTGCGTGAACAGGACTACAAGATTGACGAGAAGGCCCGGACGGTCGTCCTTCAGGAATCAGGTGTTGAGAAAGGGGAAAAGTTTCTGGGAATCGAGAACCTCTACGATCCAAACCACATGGAGCTGGTTCATCATATTCAACAGGCCCTGAAGGCTCACACGCTGTTCAAGAGAGACGCGGATTACATGATCAAGGACGGCCAGGTGATCATCGTAGACGAGTTTACGGGGCGCCTCATGCCGGGGCGCCGTTACTCTGACGGCCTACACCAGGCGCTGGAGGCGAAGGAGGGTGTGCGCATCGAACGCGAGAACCAGACCCTGGCTACCATCACCTTTCAAAACTACTTTCGTATGTACGACAAGCTGGCAGGCATGACGGGAACAGCCGAGACGGAAGCCACTGAGTTCGAGAAGATCTACAAGCTGGAGGTTGTGGTTACTCCCACCAACAAGCCACTGATTCGGACCGAATATCCCGATTTGGTGTACCGTTCGGAGCGGGAGAAATTCAATGCGGTAGCCGATGAGGCCAAGGAACTCAATGAATTGGGGCGCCCGATGCTGATAGGGACCACCTCCATCGAAAAGTCTGAGCGGCTCTCCACCCTCCTGAAACGCCGTGGCATCAAGCATGTGGTTCTCAACGCCAAGTATCATGAGCGGGAGGCCGAGATCGTCGCCCAGGCGGGCAAGATCGGGGCAGTGACCATTGCCACCAATATGGCCGGGCGCGGCACCGACATTATTCTTGGGGGAACCCCTCCGGAGACTAAAGCCAAGATGAATCTGCAGGCTCGAAACCTGAACCCGCAGGAGAATCCGGAGGAGTATCAAAAAGAAGTGGAGAAGCTGTCACCGGTTTGGCAAGAGGAGCACGATAAGGTGATCGAACTGGGTGGGGTTCACATCATTGGCACCGAGCGACATGAGGCTCGGCGCATTGACAATCAGCTCCGAGGTCGATCCGGTCGCCAGGGAGATCCCGGCTCCAGCCGCTTTTATTTGTCGCTCGAGGACGATCTCATGCGAATCTTTGGCTCCGAAAATATTTCCGGACTTATGCAGAAACTCGGAATGGAGGAAGGCGTTCCCATCGAATCCAAGTTGATTACCCGCCAGATTGAACGAGCCCAGAAGCAGGTAGAGGGCAGGAACTTCGAAGTCAGGAAGCATCTCCTGGAGTACGACGATGTCATGAACAAACAGCGGGTGGAGGTCTACCGATTCCGCCGCGAGATGTTGGAGGGACAAGACCAGAAAGAATACATTCTGGGGCTGGCTGAGGACCTCGTCATCGAATTTCTGGATAGCTATGCCCATCTGGAGACCGATCCGGAGGAGTGGGATCTGGAGAACCTGAAGGTCAACCTGCGTCGGGTTTACGGGATCGATCTTCCTCAAAATGTGGATCAATTATCGCGTCCTCAGTTGGAAGAAGAACTGCTTAATCGGATTAAGACGAAGTACCAGGAGAAGGAAAGCCAGGTCGGGGCGAAAATGATGCGATGGTACGAGAGCATGGTGATGCTGCAGATTATGGATCAGCAGTGGAAGGATCACCTACTGGCTCTGGACCATCTCAAAGAAGGTATTGGTCTGCGAGGTTATGGACAACGTGATCCTCTGGTGGAGTATAAAAGAGAGTCGTTTTCGATGTTCGAGGAGCTCTGGGACCGGGCTACTGAGGAAATGGTTCGGATGCTCTTCTTGCTGCGACCGATCACCGAGGAAGACGAACGAGACCTTCTGAGGACCCGCCGTCAGCAGCAGCCCTTGAGTTATTCCCAACCCGAGGACAACCCCGAGCCCGTTTGGCGGCCCAGTCAGCCCCAAGGGCAGCAAAGTGCAGCAGCCGTGAAAACGGTGGTCAGAAGCACCCGTAAAGTCGGTCGCAATGAACCCTGTCCCTGCGGCTCGGGTAAAAAATACAAGAAATGCTGCGGGAGCGACTGAGCGAAGAACGTAAGAATGGGATACGCGCTCGTACCATCTCCATCGACTTCATAATCGGTGTCTTCGGTATAGCCGTGCACCACCGCCGGTGAAGCACAAACAGGACATTCCCATGGCCAGAATTCGTCGTGGTCAACCTCGGCATCTCGTCGACTATGACTAATCGACAAGACAGCTTCCTTGTGAAGATCCTCAAGACCTCCAATGGTCTCGTCGAACCGAATTCGGGCGCCCGCCATACGTTCCGCCACTAGACGGTCGACGTCGGCGCTGTGCTCGTCTAGAGCTGATTTCACCACGGCGGTATGCGGGCCCCAAAACTCCTCGGACGTCACCTCAGTCCAG
>JADFOI010000136.1 GCA_022562935.1 Acidobacteriota bacterium | reverse complement strand
CAGGGAGTGGATTCCACCCTGTTTTATTTGAGAAACACGATTCAATTTCCTTTCCCGCGCAGAAATCCACCCAGCAATCCCGATTCCATCGAGAACCCTGCAGAAGGAGTTTATTCCACCAGCCTGGGCTTCCGAATCGGAAACGGCCACGCCATGATGTGGGCGACAAACAGTGACGAGATTGCCCAATTGATCTATGACTGGATCGAGGCCAGAGTGATTCAGGAGAAACCCTTCCAGCCGCGGGGCAAGAAATAGAGCAACCATTGAGCACAGGGCCGCGAGAGGGATAAAATGGGAAGTTGATTGGAGAAAGTAAATATTGTGACAAGCAAACTGACCCATCCACTTTTGGCCATTCCTGTCAGTACGGGTTTGATCATGGTTCTCATTGAAATCTGGGCGGTGTTTCAAACCGACCGATGGGTCATCAACCAGGCCTTTCTTTTGTTTTTGCCCCTCTTGCCCCTCCTTGTCACCCTGTATCTGGCGATCTATAGTCGCAGGGCCAAAAAGAAAAGCCACTGGATTCGCCTTGCTCTTGTTTGGGTGGGCAGCAACGCGCTGGGGTTGTTTGTGATCACGACCCTTTTCCTGGCATTTCACACCTTGGCGCCCGCAGAGACTTCTCCAACTTACAACTACGATCACTTCGGCTTTTCATCCTATGTCCAGGGACACGACCGTAGTGTGGTGCCCGGGGGCAAGGCCCTGGATGCTCTTCTCTACGATATGGAAGGCAACCCCGTACAACTGTCCAGCCTTTGGAAACAGCGACCCATTGTTGTGGAATTTGGCAGCATTACCTGCCCAGTGTTCGTGGGGAAGGTAACGACCATGAATTCTCTTGCCCAGAAGTATCGAGGAGAAATTGATTTCTATGTCCTCTATATCCGAGAGGCCCATCCCGGACAGAACTATCCGGCTCACAGGAGCCTGCCAGAGAAGCTGCAGTGTGCCGCCGATCTTCAGCGTGAGGAAGGAGTGGGCAGAACCATCTTGATTGATGACCTGGACGGGCAAATGCATGTCGCATACGGTTCCATGCCGAATTCGGTTTACCTTATCGGAAAGGATGGCGTGATCGCCCACCGTGCTGATTGGGTGGATCCGAGCTACCTGGAGCAACAGATTGAGAGTCTATTGGCATCGGGGGGAGTGGCTGCCCGCGTGCCACCCACGAGTTTGACCGATAACTATACTATGGTCGATCAAAACGTTTTGGTAACCAGTCTTAGAGTTTTCGCTCGGGCTGGATTAGCTTCAGGAGCAGATTTCTTCTTGAGTTTCCCTTCAATGGTTCAGGCAAGGGGAAATACTTCCCCGCAGATCGAATAGCCACCTCAAGTTTTTAGCATCCAGAATACTTTCCACATACCTAAAAACTGAAGACATATGTCAATTTGGCAATCAGGGCCCACTCCACCACTTCTCCTGTCGAAGCTCTTCTCTCGTTGTAAACCAGGAAAAAGTCGCTCAGTGGCTTGTGGATAAGATTGAAGCGGATGTTGCTGCTGGTCTCCCCCTCATCGCGATTGTACTGAATCAAAGCATTCAGGAACATGTTGGGATTAAAAGAATAATTAATGCGAGCGGCCACCAGGTCGGTTTCAAAATCCCCCGAGGGAAGGTTCACATCGTCATGCCCCCAGGAGATCTCTGCCTGAAGCTGAGGTCTTCGAAAACTCGCTGTGACCTCATAAGAGTTCTTATCTCCGTCGAAAAAACTTCCCGTCCCCCCTCGGAAGGCGCCGCTGAACATACGGCTTTGATCGCTGGAGAGAGAGAGCGTGTACTCATGGAAGGAATAGTCTCCCACAGGAATAATCTGATCGCTGCGGATGGGAAACGGTTCCGTCAAACGCTCAAAGATGGACTCGGCGCGAATCCAGATCTCAGCTCCGTTTCGAAAGGTGGTGGTCAAGCGGCCCTCGATCGTTCGAGTCTCCAGTACGTTATCCTGGTCGGTGATATATTCGATGTTGATCAAGGGTTCAAACTCTCGTATGGAGGGAATTCGTTCCCTGGGCCTCGGTCGTAAGGCGAACTCCCCGCCACTTTTTCGAATCCCTTTGCGGGGGACAAACCCAACCTCAGGGTTGATGTTGTCCTGGATGGAGAGGTGGCTGGCCTGTAGAGTCAGGAACGTATCGGTCCAGTCGATCCTGAAGAACCCGGCCATATCTTTGTCGGGGATGTCCGGTGTGGTGGTCTTTAGCAGGAAGGAAGAGATATTCAGATAGTCGAAAAAGGTGAAATTGGCATCGGCTCCAAAGGTACGATTGAACCTTCCGTCAGTGTCCTGCTTGTTGATCAAGAGACCCCCGATCTCCGATCTGCGCAGAAGATCTCGGCGGACACGGAAGACTGAAAAGTTGGTGGAAGGAGTCTCCTCGAATTCATCCACCTGGAGGGAGAGTAAACCGAGGGTGTATCGGCCTATTTTACCCGTGAGGCGGGCACCTCCCAGGATGGAGACCAGGTTTCCCCTCGAGATTCCGATGCGACGGCTGAAAAAGGGAATCAAGTCCCGAAAATCCCTTCCGAATCCTCCCGTCGTTCCCGGCCCAAACTGGAAGACGGTGGCATTCTCGAGAAAAAATTCCCGCTTCTCGGGAAAGAAGAGGCTGAATCGGGTCAGGTTGATCTGCTCGTCGTCGGCTTCCACCTGTGCGAAGTCTGTGTTGACGGTCAAGTCCAGGGCCAGCTGCGAACCCAGTCCGTACTTGACGTCCAATCCGACCTCTGGAACAAAGTCCACATCATCGCCCCGCCGGCGCGTCACCGGGGCGCTGATATAGGGTTTCACATACAGGTTGCGACCCGGCCGGATCCCGGCCAGACCCTCCAGTCTTCCTGCCCGTGAAACCCGGTTAAATAAGTAAGGGCGTTCAACCAGCGACCACTGATTCGTTTCGCCCTTGCGCCGGATCTTCCGTTGAAAATTGACGCCCCATACCTGATGCTCCTCATTGCCAAAGCGCAGGGTCTTGAAGGGGATGGCTATTTCGGCCTGCCAGCCCCGCTCGGTGATCTTGGTCTTGACATACCAGATGCCGTCCCACTCCCGATTGCGCTTGGCCCCATCGTCGCCGACCTGCATGTCCGCTCTAGCTCCTCTGGCGTTGATGTCAAACACGACTCCGTTCCGATCGTCATCGAAGGTATCCAGGACAATGGTGAAGGTGTCACTCTCGCGGGGAGAAAAATCCCTGCGCATTTCCGTGACCACAATCCCCTTCTCTCCTTCAGAATCAAAGCAGTAAACACCCACGTAGAAATAGAGATCGTTGTAGAGAAGACGCACCTCGGTTACTTCGCTGGGTGATGCGCCGGTGCGAGGGTCCCGTTGGATAAAATCGCTGAAGGGTTGAGCCAGATCCCATTCCGGTTCGTCGAGTTCCCCGTCGATGAGAAGCTCGACTTCGATTCGTTGAATGGTGGCCGTTTTCTCCGCTCCGGCATCGACCGAATCCAGCTGCGAACCCAAAGCCAAGGGGGCCAGTCCACCCCAAAAGATCACACCGAAAAGGAAATGCCGTCTCAACATGCCTCGATCCTACACCCGCCGATGCCCTGGCCAGGGAGCGGCTCCAGCAGAGCCGCAGGCTTTAGCCTGCGGGCCGGTGCTGGGACAGCGGGAGTTCGGCACCTCAGGTGCCGTAATGGCTCACTCAGAAAGAGGGGGTGTGCTCTCAGGGGGTTTGCGGTGCAGCGTTCCCTGTTCGTAAGAGTAAGCCAGTTTGATCAGGGTCCCCTCGTCGTAAGGCCTTCCCAGAAAGCTAATCCCAGCAGGAAGCTGATCGCTTGAAAACCCTGCCGGCACAGTAATGGTCGGGACGAAAACCAAAAAGGTGTTCAAATGGGGAGCTCCCTTGGAGCTGACGTAAGGCGGATTTACCCCATCCTTGATGAGGGTCGGTTGGTGCTCAATAGACTTGTGGACAATGGCATCCAATTGATGATCCGCCATGACTTTAAGCACCCGGGTCATCAGCTCGTCCCGTGCCATGAGGTATTGGTAGTGTCTTGATTCAACCTCTCCAGGATCTCTTGGGGGTCTCGTGAAGGCCCTTTTCCTTGTGGGGATTAACTTGTCAAAGTCGGGCGAGCGGACGACATCCTCACGCGACCTGAAGGGGGGATTGGCGCTCCTACCGAAGTAGCGCTTGAATGATTCATCACCATCGGGTCCGTTCGCTCTTGTGGCGAGCAGCTCCTTGAGATCGGGAATCACCACCGGGTCCACGATGACGGCTCCGGCAGCCTTCAATTCTCCAACTGCCTTCTCGAAGATCGCAGTGACCTTCTGAAAATCTTCCGAGTCAGGTTCCGAATTCGTATTCATCGACTCATGCAAAACCCCGATGCGCGCTCCCTTCAAACCATCCTTATCGAGAAATTCTGTGTAGCTCTCGGGAACATGTCCGATGCCCCGTGCCGTCAGCGGGTCTTCCGGGTCATATCCAACCAGGACGTCCAGTAGCGTTGCCAGATCCGTGACGGTGCGCGCCATGGGTCCCAGAGAACCGTTAATCGATGGCCATCCGCCATAGACGCCGGTTCGACTGACCAGGCCAGCCGTGGGTCTCATTCCCACCAGAGAGTTCCAGGTTGAGGGTCTTCGAATCGAGGCAAAGCCCTCCTGCCCGACTGCAACCGTGGCAAAGTTTGCCGTAATTGCCCCGCCCGGGCCTCCGGAGGAACCGCCCACCGTTCTCTCCAGATCATAGGGATTGCGTGTTGACCCAAAGAGGGAACCATGGGTATCCCCGCCTCCCCATGCACCGAGGGTGGCCTTGGCCAGAATGATCGCTCCAGCTTCTCTCAGTTTTACCACGGCAAAGGCTTCATGGTCCGGGTAGTAATCCTTCAAGACTATCGAGCCCAATGTTGTGGGCATGTCTGCGGCGTCTATCTGATCCTTAAGAATGATCGGGATCCCGTGAAGTGGGCCCACAAAACCGGAGGACTGAAAAGCGGTATCCAATTGATCGGCCTCTTCAAGGGCTTTGGGATTCACGGTGATGATTGAATTGATCATGGGTCCATTCTGGTCGTAGGCTTCGATTCGATCCAGATAGAGTTGGACCAGTTGGCGAGAGGTGAGCTGTCCCGAACTGTAGGCGTCATGAATATCCGCTATGGTGGTTTCCAGAAGCACAAAAGGCTGGCTCTGTCCGGCGTCGCTGTCCGACCCGCACGAAAACAGCACGAGTGAGGTGAAGGCCAGAAGCAGGAATGATTTCAAGAATCTCGAACGAGATAGTGTGTTCAGGCTTTCTTTCATAGGGCACCTCCTTGATGAGCGTTTGAGTGTATTTTTTCCCAGATAGGAAGATAAGTAAAGGCGAGGTAGAATGAGCCCACCCAATTTCATGAAACGACAGCTTGTAAAAATCGTTCTAGCGGCGGTTACCCTTTTACTTTTCGGAGCTTGTGAGCGGGGAGAGACTCTCCTGAGCATCGCCGCGGGGAGTACCGGAGGGACCTGGCATCCCATCGGGGGGGTGATGGGCAGCATGATCAATGAGTACGTTGCCGGCGTCCGGGTCAATGTGGAGTCTACAGATGGAGGTGTGGAAAACGTACGACTCCTGGGTACTGCTCAGGTGGACATTGCCATGTGTATTGCTGCCACTGCGCTGAACGGTTATCAGGGTGTCGCCCCCTACCGGCAGCCTTTTAACAACCTGAGAACCCTGATTTCCAACTTCCAACTGGGCTATCTTCAAATGGCGGTTCTGGAAACCTCCCCTTTGAGATCGGCGGAGGATATCCAGGGGAAACGGGTGGCGATCGGCCCGCCTGGACATGGCTCGATCCCCAGGCAAAAGGAAATTTACCAAGAGATGGGCATTTCCTTTGAGGATTTCACCCCTATCTATTTGCCTTTTCGCGAGGCCCTTCAATCCTTGGGCGACCATCGTTTGGATGCAGCCGTGATGTATCAATCCCCCCCTGCCCCTGCTCTGATTGAATTTGGGGTGACCCATCAATTCCGCCTGCTGCCCGTTGCTCAGCACTATCGAGAGCGGTTAGAAAGGCAATACCCTTACTTTGTCTCGACCGTCATTCCCAAGGAAGCCTACGGCCTGGACAGTGATATACCCACCGTTGCCACGGGTAATGTCATACTGGTGCGCGAGGGACTCTCTGAAGAGGTGGTTTACCAGATCACCCGGGCCATCCTGGATCACGTCGATGAGTTTCGATCAGCCCACCCTACCGTGCAGAATTTCCAACCTGAAATGGCCGTCTTAGGGCCCATCGTGCCCTATCACCCAGGGGCAGAGAGATACTATAAGGAAGTGGGGCTGTTGAAGTGACGGTACCAGAGATGGACGGAACAGAAATGAAAAGAAGAACCCATCGGAAAGCCTTGAGTGGTTCCTGGAAAAAGCGGGGTGGTGGAGGCTGTGTGCTGGTTATTCTTCTGCTTGCAATGGGCTGCCAAGAGCAGGCGAGCGATGGGAGTGGTGCTCCGTTAAACAGGAAGATACGTCTCGCTTATCCCGCCCTGTCGGCTACCGTTTTCCCCCTGGTGTATGCCCAGGAGAAGGGGATCTTCGAGCAGGAAGGCGTTGAGGTGGAGATGACTCGCATCCGGGGAGTTGCACGAATCGTCGCCACCCTGATCAGTGGAGATATCGACGTGGGTTGGATGGGCTTTGATGGCATGACCAATGCCGTTTCGCAAGGAGTTGAGGAGCTCCGGTATGTCGGTGAATTTTTAAAAGAACTACCTCAAAACCTGGTGGTAGCACCGCATATCAAAACATTCGATGATTTGAGGGGACAAACCATTGCTACCGCAGGAACCGGAAGTCACACCGACACCCTGTTCTTTGAAGGATTAAAGAGGGGAGGCCTGTTGCATCCTCGGCAAGATACCCTCTACCTGAACATGGCCGGGGCTGAAAACCGCCTGACCCAATTGTTGAACGGAACCGTGGTGGCTTCTTCCCTAAAGGTGCCATTCGCCCAGCTGGCTGAGGAACGGGGCTTTAGAATCCTCCAGTATCAAGGCAATCTCCTGGAACCCTGGGGTGGAGAAGGCCTGGTCACTCACACCCGGGTGATTTCCTCTAAGGGTGAAGCGCTAAAGGGTTTGGTCACAGGTATGATTCGCGCGGTTGAGGAAATGCGGGAAAAGAGGGTAGAAGCCATTGAGTTGGCAGCGGCCTATCTGGCGCTGGAGCCAGCCATGGCCGAGAAAGTCTATGACTATATGATGCCCATCTTTAAGGTAGACGGAAAATGGAACCCGGAAGGGATCCAACGAACCTTGGACCACAAGACGGGTCCCGAGAGAAAGATGGACGTGACCCAGTTCGTAGATGACGCTTTCTTGGAGCGTTAGCCACGTTTTTCCGTCTTGGTGGGCTCGCCGATCTGGCCGGCGGTGGATTCTCCACCGGGCGGCTTCATGGTAAAGACGTGATTAACATAGGTGTAGTCTGAATAGCCCATTCGGGCCAGCGGTTGGATCTTGAGCCAATCGACTTTGCCGTCAGTGATGAACTCATCGTCGATGTGGATGCCGATGACCTGGCCGATCACGACGTGGTGTACGGTGTCGGGGTTGTTGGCAGGAAGCGTCAAGGTGCAGTGGTGCTTGCATTCCATGTTCACCGGGGATTCGCCGACAAGGGGAGGCTGGACCAGTGTGGCGGGCACCTTGGTCAGACCGCACAGTTCCATCTCATCGACCTCGGGCGGCACATGGGAAGACGAGAGTTTGACCTTTTCGCGAAGTGCATAGGTCGCCATATTGAAGACGAACTCGCCGCTGTTCTCAGCGTTGACCACACTGTGCTTACGTCGAGGCTCAGCTCCCTCCTCGCCAGGCACGCCGGAGGGCGAAAAGAAGACGAAGGGAGGATCGTAACCCAGCTGGTTGGAGCAGGAGAAGGGGGCCAGATTGACGATGTTGTCATGGCTCAGGGTAGTGATCCAGCCAATGGGGCGCGGCACGACACAGGCTTTAAACGGGTTGAAGGGCAGACCGTGATCGTTGTAGCGGGGTTCATAAAACATTTTTTTGTGCTCCTGTATGCGGTTGGCGCCGATTCTATCCCGGCCAAAAGAATGGGTCAAGAACGGCCCGGGCTCATCAGGGAAGGAGTTCGGCACCTGAGGTGCCTCCCACACTCCGGAGCTCCCTGCCACTTACAACAACTTGAGTCTAAGTTGAATGTGGGAGGCACCTCAGGT
>JADFOI010000135.1 GCA_022562935.1 Acidobacteriota bacterium | reverse complement strand
TAAATGTCTGACGACACCTTGCAAGGACGCTTTATCTGGTACGAACTCCTGACTTCCGATCCCGACGCAGCCACGGGCTTTTACACCGAACTGATCGGTTGGGGCACGGCGGAATGGGGGGAAGGGGAGAACCCTTATGTGATGTGGACCACGGATGGAACTCCTCAAGGATCCATGGGTGGAGTCATCCCTTTGCCCGAGGAGGCCAAGCAGGCGGGTGCTTTGCCTCACTGGTTGCCTTATGTGGGATCTTCAGACATCGAGGCCACGGTCTCCGAAGCCCAGCAGCTGGGAGGAAAGGTGATGGTGGCCCTTACCGAGATTCCAACGGTGGGACGGTTCGCGGTCCTATCGGATCCGCAGGGAGCTGTATTTGCAGTCTTTGCACCCGCTGAACAGGCACCCGGACATGAAGGTCCTGCTCAGCTCAGGGAGTTCTCCTGGCATGAATTGGCAACCACAGACTACGAGGCCGCTTTTGAGTTCTATGGTGAGCTGTTTGGTTGGAAGAAAACCGAAAGTCTGGATATGGATCCCGTAGGGATTTACCAGATGTATGGGCGAAAGGACATGACTCTGGGTGGAATGTTCAACAAGTCCAAAGACATGCCCGGGCCACCCGCCTGGCTTCTCTATATCAAGGTCGAAGATGTGGATCAGGCCGTGCAAAGAGTCCAGGAACTGGGCGGAAAAGTCCTGAACGGTCCTATGGAGGTGCCTGGTGGAGATCGCATCGCTCAGTGTATGGATCCGCAAGGAGCTGCCTTCGCCATTCATTCATCGAGCGGACAGATCGCCTAACCGCTGACGGCCTGACAGCCGTCAGCGGAAATTCAAAATTCAAAACAAGGGGAAATAGAGCCAGCACGAAGGCACGAAACACGCGCGAAGCGCGCTTGCCTTATCATTGGGTTGGAGGTGCTATGAACGAGAAAGTAAAGAGAGACTTTTTGATCTTCGGTCTCGGTGTACTGTGTGCCCTGAGCATACCGTTAGCGTGTACCCGTGTCGTTGAAGAAGAATTGCCACCTCAGGCCGAACCGGCCGGCGGAGTTAAAGTAGGTATTCACGACGACAACAAGGTCAAAGTGGCTTCGATCAATTGGGGGTTGAAGGTCAGGAACTTTAGTGAACTTTTCCTGCTCTCCGGGTATGGTGCCACCGATGCTGAGGGGACGGTTCAATTTCCGGGGGATGCCGCCGCTCAGGCGAACTTCATCCTGGGCCGGATCGAGTCCTTTATTGAGAAAAACGGCTACACCAAAAACGACATCATCCGTTTTGTGACCACGGTGACCAAAGACGTTCCGCGGAGCCAGTTCAGCGGAATCCGTGAGGCGACCTCGGCTTTTCTTTCCGATGTGGAAGTCAAACCAACTGCTGGCACCTTTCGGATCGTTCAGGGGCTGGGTAATCCAGAGATGTTGGTGGAGCTGGATTTTTGGCTTGCCCAGTAACCCTGCCCTGAGTTTGTCCTGTCTCCATAGTACAATGCCCCGACTGTTGTTCAGGGTGCGGATAAAACCCAATCGGGTACCCAGCGAGCATGATCGGAACGACTCATTTTTACAACACAATCCGACGGGTGAGCAGGGTCCAGACGGCCGGGTTCCTGCTCTTGCTGGTATGCGGCACCCTGGGGGTTGGACAACTGGTGGCTTGGGAGGCTCGATCCCCAGCCCTTGAGCCCACTCTGCATGCCCGGGCCATGGATCGGGCCGCCCGCTTACCCCGGCTGCGAAGCCTGCTCATCTCGATTGATGGAAGGCTGGTTGAGGAGCGGTACTTCCGAGGGGCTCGCTCCTCGGACTGGGCCAACCTGAAGTCGGTCTCAAAGAGTGTCCTCTCCACCCTGGTGGGGATCGCCCTCGATCAAGGCTATCTGGAAAGTCTTCAGGATACGATCTGGGAATTTTTCCCCGAGTACCTGGACGTGGCCGATCCTACCAAAAGGAAGATTACCCTCGAAGATTTGTTGACGATGCGCTCGGGGCTGGAGACCACCAGCAACCGAAACTATGGAAGGTGGGTGCAAAGCAGCGACTGGGTGCGTCACGTGCTCACCCGTCGGGTAGTTGGCGAACCGGGCGGTCGCATGATTTACAGCACGGGAAGCTCGCACCTGCTGTCGGCGGTACTGACCAAGGCAACCGGGATGAGCACCCTGGCTTTTGCTCGTCTCTACCTGGGTCAACCGCTCGGCATCCGGATCCATTCCTGGATGCGCGATCCGCAGGGGATCTACTTCGGGGGCAACGAGATGCGTATGACGCCCCGGGCCATGTTGGAGTTCGGTGAGCTCTATCTCAGACGTGGTCGAGTGGGTGGCAGGCAGGTGGTGTCCGAGTCCTGGATCCAGGCTTCCCTGAAGCCCCGTACCCAGAGCCGCTGGAGTGGTCGCCAATACGGTTATGGGTGGTGGATCCGGACCATGGCCGAGCACCAGGTCTACTACGCCTGGGGCTATGGCGGGCAGTTCATCTTCGTCGTGCCGGATCTCAAAATGGTCGTGGTTATCACCTCGTTGCCGTCCCCCGGCCAGGGACGACGGAAGCATCAGCGGGCCCTCTACGACCTGATGGAGCACGATCTGGTCCCCGCAGCGGATTCTGCCGACTGAGGAGGCTTGTGGGGCACCCGCTTGCGGGTCGCAAAACGCTGTAGCCGCGGCCGGATCCACCGCCGCAGTAGATTGGGTGTGAGAAATACGGGCTAAACCCGACACTTAGAAGTCTTATGTCTTGACTTCTTCTCCTATCTTTTCTCTTTTTTCAATTTTCTATTTTCTATTTTCTATTTTCTGCGCGCGAAGCGCGCAAGGCCAGAGGCGTTTAGTACACTTTCCCTGGCCGTTTATTTACCTCTCACCTCTGTTGGGTAGTAGATGGTTAGGGCCTGCTGGCTGTGTCCGGCGGCAGGCCCGCTTTCTCTTTGGATTATCCCATATCCGGTAGGCTTGAAGACTGTTCCTGACGGTGCTTTCGTATGAATCATGCGTAGGAGTCAGCCATCGGGTTGACCCCTACGAGGGAAACGGATTTCCGTTGCCTTCGCTCCTTCTGAGGTCTACTATCTACGGACAGTCCCATTGCACAGTGAGGAGGACTCCATGAATATGAGTGAGAGGGTCGGCCCTGGTGGTTTGACGCGCAGGAAATTTTTAAGAGGTGTGGGAGCAGCCGGTACCTTAATGATGATGGGGCCCGTAGGAGGCAAGATGAGTCAGGCCTATGGGCTGACTTTGCCTGAACCTGGTCCGGCCGATTGGCCTTGCTTCGGCTATGACCTGCAGAACACCCGCTTTAACGCTCGGGAGAGCAGGCTCGGTCGTGACAACGTGGGTCGGCTGAAATTGAAGTGGAGCTTTCAAGCCGATGGAGTGATCCAAACCACCCCCACCGTGATCGGAGACACTCTTTTTTTCGGGACCCAGTCGGGTCAGGAATTCGCACTGGAGACACGAACGGGTGAACCCAAGTGGAGGTTTCGGGTTGAAAAACAGGAGGCGATTCGCTACATGAGGCAGGGGATTCGCTCTTCCTCTCATTACTCGGAGGGTCGTGTCTACTTCGGGGACGGCATGACGAGGATACGCTGTGTTGACGCATCCACGGGTGAAGAGATCTGGCAAACACAGTTAACCGACGATCCTACTGCACAGACCCGTTCCTCACCTGCTGTATACAACGGTAGAGTCGTTCTGGGGTATTCTTCTTCCCGCGGTAATGCGGAAATCGTTTGCCTGGACGCGGACACCGGGGCAGTCTCGTGGCGGTTCAAAACCGCTCCCGAGGGTGCCGGTGGTTCCGTTTGGGGTTCACCGGCCATTGATGAGAAAGAGCATATCGTCTACAACGTCACGGGCAGCGCCAAGGCCTTCATGCCTCCGGGTCCCATGTTATACACCGAGAGCATCCTCGCTCATGACCTGGAAAGCGGGGAGCTGCTCTGGTATTCGCAGGCCCGGCCGCGTTCTCCTCATGACCTTGATTTTGGGTGCCACCCCATGATTTTCGACGCCAGGGCTCCGGCGGGATATCGTGGCAATGTGGTGCGAAACTGCGTGGCGGCCGGGAGCAAGGGGGGCTTTTTCACCTGGGACCGTTACACGGGTGAACTTTATTGGAAAGTGATGCTCACCAACGCCACGGCCAGTGGCGGTTTGCAACAGGACAGTACGGCAGTCGCCTACAATCGGATCTTTGCGGTATCGACTGCAGTCACTCCCAAAGGGACGATGTCGGTAACGGCAGCCCTGGATGCCTACACCGGTGACATCGTCTGGTGGGTTCCCAACTCCTCGGCTAATCACGCACCGGTTGCTGTTGCCAACGGTGTGTTCTACCAGGGGTTGATGGACGGTACGCTGGAAGCTCTTGATGCAGAGAGCGGTCGTGTGCTGTGGAACTACAAGCTTCCCACGGCCCACCGAGGGGGAATAGCGATCGCCAATGGAACGCTGTACGCCGGCAGTGGTGAACCCTCAGGAGCCACTGAAGAAATAGTGATGGCGGGCCGCTACTTCATGTACGCTTTCAGTATTGATGGGGCCTAGAGAAGGAACATCTGAGGGAAGGAGTCGGAAAATGTCCCACCATAAAGCCCGAATGATGCGTCGTGACTTTTTGAAGATAGCAGGAGTGGGAACGTTTGGACTCTCTGCTCTGGTGAGGGTTGCGGGTGGCCAATCCACCATCAAGAAGATCAACCTTCAAAGAAATTATGCTGCGGGGCGATACTATTTTGATCCGCTGGGATTGTATGTCACTCGTGGCGAGACCGTTCAGTGGGTCGCCAGGAGAGAAGGCTTTTCGGTCACCGCATATCATCCTGACCATGACAATCATGAGTTGCGCATTCCGGAGGGGGCGAAGCCCTTTGACACCGGGATCATGTCGGTGGGCGCGAGCCTGGAATATACCTTCGACGTGGAGGGCACTTATGACTACTACAGCCGGCGACATGAGGTGATTGGCATGGTCGGTCGGATTGTGGTGGGAAGCCCGGGCGGTCCTGGTGAGCAATCCCTGGGCTACGGTTCCAGAGAGGGACGTGCTCCGATCTTTAAAGAGGTCATCCGCGCATTTGAATTCGCCAGAGCTGAAGAGATTGTCAGAAGGAAAACGATCCCCTATCCGGTGAAGGAACTGGAGCGTAGATTTCCACTCTATTGATTCCGGCTCGGTCACGTCAGGAATGTGGGAGGCACCTCAGGTGTCGAATCCGAAAACCAATTCCTGAAATAGCTCCCATTTATCGGGCACAGAATAGCTGTACCCGACTCTTTTTCCTCACATGAGGGATTCGGCACCTGAGGTGCCTCCCACATTCCGGAGGCTTCTGCAATCCCAGCAGTTCGGGCCAGCCCGTTCAGCCCACGGGCCAGGAAGAAATTCAGCGCGCTCTTTTCCGTTGCCTTCTATCCTCCTGAAGGTCTACTATCTAAGTAAAGTCTCACAGTGAGAGGGAGTTCATGGTCGGCAAGACCATTAGCCATTACAAGGTACTCGAGAAGATAGGCCAAGGTGGTATGGGCGAAGTGTTCCTCGCTCAGGATACAACGCTGGATCGTAAAGTTGCGCTGAAGTTCCTGCCCGAGGAAATGCAGCAAGACTCCACTGCCAAAAAGCGTTTCCTGCGGGAAGCGAAGTCGGCGGCTGCCCTGGATCATCCCTACATTTGCCATATCCATGAGGTGGGAGAAGTGGAAGGCAAATCCTTCATCTCCATGGAGTATGTCCAGGGGACCACTCTGCGGGAGAGATTAACCGAAGGCCCGCTTGCTGTGAGGAAGGCACTGGAAACAGCCACCGAGATTGCCGAAGCTCTGGAGGAGGCTCATAAACAGGGCATTGTCCATCGCGATCTGAAGCCTTCCAATATCATGCTGACCCCACAGGGTCATGTGAAAGTGATGGACTTTGGCCTGGCTAAGCAGGTCACGCCGGTTGAAGGTCAGGAACAAGAGATCACGACAGCGCTAACTAAGCAAGGCTCAACTCTGGGAACGGTCCCCTATATGTCCCCAGAGCAAGTCCGTGGTCAGGAGGTGGATACTCGATCCGACATCTTCTCTTTCGGTGTGGTTCTCTATGAGATGCTCACTGGGGTGAATCCCTTTAAAGGGGATACGTCCGCGGACACCTCCCATGCAATCCTCGGTGAAACTCCGCCCCCTCTGACTCGATACACTGAGGACATCCCCGTCCTCCTTCAACACATCGTCAAAAAGATGCTGGCCAAGGAGTCGGATCGGCGCTACCAACTCATCCACGACGTGAGGACTGATCTAAGCGAACTGCTCCGTGACATAGCGGACTTATCGACGAGACAAGCTGGAATCGATTCGTTTGCAGCGACTGCGCGAGAGACGGGTGCACCGGTGGCCGCAAGATCGTGGCCGCAGATGGTTCTGTGGAGTATTGCCGTGGTGGTGACCCTCATAGCGGGGATCTCCATCTGGAATTTGATGCGTCCTGGGCCCCTGCCCCTCACAAAGTTCGTTATTACCCCTGCAGCTAACGCACCTTTAGCGAACAGCCTCAACACCGGGGTAGCAATCTCTCTCGATGGAAGAAAGATCGTCTATCCAGCAATCGTCGACGGGACTACCCAACTGTATGTCCGTGACCTGGATAATCTTATTGCGACACCCCTGCCTGGCACCGAAGGTGCTGTTCAACCGTTCTTTTCACCCGATAGCCGTTCTGTGGCGTTTTTCACTGCTGGTAAACTTGCCAAGGCTTCCCTGACGGGGACGCCAGCGGTAACCCTCTGCGATACTCCTCCAGGATTGAGAGGAGGTGGGAGTTGGGGTACTGAGGACACCATAGTGTTCGCCGCCAACAACGGGAGAGCACTTTATCGAGTCTCTGCTCGTGGAGGCGAGCCGGAAGTCCTGCTTACACCGGACCTCGATAAAGGCGAATCTTATTGGTTTCCGCACATCCTGCCTGGTGGCAAGGCCGTGCTCTTCCTCGTCTGGGACGGAGGTGAAGGGCATCAGATTGCCGTGGTCCTACTCGAAACAGGAGAAAAAAAGATCCTGATCGAAGGAGGGAGCCAGCCTTACTACGCGTCTACAGGGCACTTGGTATATTACCGACCATTCACTGGCACTCTGATGGCTGTGCGGTTTGAGCGCGAGGGACTTGAGGTGATTGGTGAAGCCATTCCGGTGCAGGAGGGAATCAGAACAAACACCACTGGCTGGGCTGACTGGGCATTTTCCAGCAATGGGACGCTGGTCTATGTCCCAGGCGCCAGCGATCCCGAATGTACTCTGGTCTGGGTGGATCGCAAGGGGCAGGAGGAGCCCTTGGCTGCGAAGCTACCCCTTCCCACTGGGCCGCAGCTCTCACCCGATGGTGCGCGTTTGGCCATCACCGTCACTGACTCGGGTAACAGGGACGTGTGGATCTATGACCTGAGACGTAACACGCCAACCCGGCTCACATTCGAGCCGGCTTTTGACTTCACTCCGGTCTGGACGCCGGATGGGCAGCGGGTGGTGTTCAGGTCAAGCCGCGAGGGAGGACAGAACAATTTGTTCTGGAAAGCGGCTGACGGAACGGGCCAGGTAGAGCGCCTCACAAGGAGCCCAAACGGTCAGCAACCCTCTTCCTTCTCGCCGGACGGGAAGAGGCTGGTTTTCGTCGAACAGAGTCCTGAGACGGGCTTTGACTTGCACGTGCTGTCGATGGAGGGCGAGCCCACCTCTCAGCCACTTCTCCAGACGCCGTTTACTGAAAATCGTCCGGTGCTCTCGCCCGATGGCCACTGGATCGCCTACCAATCCAACGAGTCGGGGCAAGCTGAAGTCTACGTTCGGCCTTTCCCCAACGTGGAGGAAGGAAAGTGGCGGATCTCAAGGGAGGGCGGATTCTCGCCCCTCTGGGCACCGAATGGGCGGGAGCTGTTCTACCGTAGCGGCGACGCCATGATCGGGGTCACAGTCGAAACCGACCCCACCTTCAGAGCGGGCAGTCCCAAAGTCTTATTTACGGGAGAGTACTATGGTCTAAGCTATGACATTTCCCCCGACGGCCAACGGTTCCTGCTGATCAAGGAAGCCGAGCAGACAGAGGAAACAGCCACACGGACGGAGTTGATCATCGTGCAGAATTGGTTTGAAGAACTCAAACGCCTGGTGCCGACGGAGTGAACGGCAGTCAAAAGAATTCGGCAAAAAGGGGAGAATGGATTGAAGAGTAGACTCTACCTTTTTTGGATATGCGCTCTTTTCTTTCTCTCCAGTGAGTCCCTTCTCTGCCA
>JADFOI010000134.1 GCA_022562935.1 Acidobacteriota bacterium | reverse complement strand
CCTCGTACAGTCCCTTACCTAGATAGGCTCTTCCCAACAGTGCATGTAGACTTGCGAAATTCGGCTGTACCTCCAACGCTGTCTTTAACTGTCCTATGGCAGAGTCGTACTGGCCACGTCTTATCAACTCCCATGCCAAATCCAAGGTTATTCGAGGTGATACTGGGTCAAGAGCCTGAGCTTGCCGGTATTCGGCTAGGGCCTCATCGAACTGACCCCGGGCTTTGAGGTAATGACCATACCAGTGGTGGGCTGTTGGATATTTAGGGTTCAGTGCAAGACCACGCAACAATTCTTTCTCAGCAGCGGCCCAATCGTATTTGAAAGTTGCGAGAAGACCCACTGACACATGAGCTTCAGCGAGACTCTGATCCAAATCCCTGGCGATTGCGGCAGCCTTCTCCGCCGCCTGCAACGCCTCGCTGCCAGACACATGGCGGTAGACACCCTGAAGAATAAAGGCATCGGCCAATCCTGCGTAAGCCAAGGCATAACCGGGATCGATTTGAATGGCCTGATTGTAGTGACCGATGGCCTGTTCAAATCCTTCCTTCGATCTCCGGTTCCAGTAATAGCGTCCTCTTAAATAGAGTTGATAAGCCTCCACATTTTCCGTGTAGCGCTTGGTGAGTTCCTCCAGGATTTTGTAGTGCGATACGGTTTGGCCAATCATGTTCGTGGCCCCTCACTCTCCATCTTCAGAAGAGGTTTAAGAAGAAGGAAGATCCACCAGGTGAACGCGTTTGGGTCGGGGACCCGTTTTGATGAACTTCAAGACCTTGCGAGAAGCAATGTCGATCACCGCAACCGTGCCCTGCTTCTTGCTGGGTTCCTGACTGGTGGCATAAAGAATCTTGCCGTCATTGCTAAACGCCATCCAGTTGGGCAGGACCCCCACGTCCACGACCGCAAGCTTTTCAAGCTCGGGAACCGAGTACACATAAAGCTGAGAGGTGAAGGAACTCGCTGCCCAGACTTCTTTTTCATCTTGGGTAAGACCTATCCCATGGCTGGGTGTCCATTCCGGCACACCTTCCGGCAGTTCGCCCTGGAAAGGCCATGCGATCCGCTTGAGCTCCTTACCCGTGTTCAGATCCACGGCAATAAAACCATTCAACTCGGATAACTGCACGAAAATGGTGGACATGTCTTTCATAATGACCGCGGGTCGGGGCTGCCCATGGATCCGATAGATGCGCACGATGTCCCGGGTGTGCATATTCACCTTGACCATCGCTTCCCCACGAATCGACATCGACAACATATGGATCCCATCAACCATTTCATAGGTGTTGTGGAGCGCATCGAATTTCTCGCCGGTTTCCGGATCGATCATCTTGACTTCATTCACCAGTTTCCCCAACTGAGTATCCACGATGGCCAGCCGGCCGCCTCTGAAGTCAGGCGCAAATACAAAACGATCGTCGTGGGTAATGCTCGGTTCATGAAGGGTTCCGCCAGCCTTAACTCTCCACAGAATCTCGTTGGTCAGAGTGTCTATAGCGATCACCTCGCCGGTATCCTCGGTCGTCAGGTAGATGCGATCCCCCCTATGGGAAGGAACACTCCCGTGATGTTTGGCCCCGATGTCTATGGTTTTGACGACTTCCCTCGAATCGTGATCAATAACCGAAACCGTTGTATCTCCACTATTGCCGACATAGATCCGGGTGATTTGAGCACTATCTGCAGCTGCTGGTTTGGGACCAGCCTCCACACTGCCCCGGCTCATCATCAAGGCCAAGAAAGCGCAGAACAGGACACGGTCAATGAGTCGGACTCCCAGGAACTGACGTCGTTTGGTCATCGGTTCTCTCCTTACTCTTTTCGAGGACTTTGTCATGACTGAGGGTCTGACCGACCCATGTCTTCCCCCTAGGGCTAGTCTGTGCAACGAGACGTTCCGTAGATAGTAGACCTTCAGAGGGTGAGAAGGCAATGGAAATCAGAGGCGAGTCTGCCCCGCATTTGCCCCGTAGGAGTGAGCCGGTGGCAGACCCGAGTGGTTCGCCCGAACCGTAGGGATTGCGAAGGTCTCCGGAATGTGGGAGGCACAAGTGCCTCCCACGTTCCGGACCTGTACGAAAGCACGACGTCACCAAGGCAAGAAGGCTAGAGTTACCGGCGGTTCATTGCCATGATCTCTGCGATCGGTTTTCCCAAGTGCTCGACATCCTCATCCTTAAAGTCAAACACCGGTCCGATCGGTTCCATTCCGAACTCGTTGGCCAGGGACTCTTGAACCACCACTATCTTGCCCCCCACCATGGTCATTAGAGGATGGACCTTTAGAATGTCGTCCACGGGAACGGTAAAGTAATCCCGGTCGATGACCAGCAGATCGGCGAATTTGCCCACTTCCAGCGTACCGAGTTGATCCGGCTTGGTCACATACTCTGCTGCCCAGGAGGTCCACAGCTTCATCGCCTGTACTCGGTCAATGCGCTCCTCCGGCTGCCAGACTTCCCCGTCGAACTTGCGGGTGACGACCTGCCACAGCTGGAAGAAGGGAGGTTGGAATCCTGTCCCTACACCACCTTCACCGCTTCCACGGGTACCGCCGCCAAAGTGCTGTCCAACCACCTTCACTCCCGATTCGATCCAGGTTCTGAAGGGAATAATGAATGGCTCGATCTGGGGACCATAATCGGCGATCCAGGACCTGACATCCCGGATATAGTCGGGGCCACAACTCAAGATGATCCCATAGTCTTTCAGCTTCTGGATGATATCCGGCTGCTTTCCGATGAGATTGCAATGCTCAACGGTCATCTTCAGGTTGCGAATGTCCTCCATGGACATGCCACTGGCGGCCCGGGCCCGGTCAATCATCCTGAAATAGGCTCGGGCGCTCTCGCTGCCGCACATGTGGACTCCCGCCAACCGCCATCCCGACTTCAGAGCATTTTCCAGCACATCCCAAGGCAGATCGCCCGGTTTGGGGCAGACTTCCCGTGCCTTGATATGGGGTGGAGCCTGAGTATCCGGTCCCGTACAGGATTCCGGGTAAATCGAGTCCCAGCGCTCGGAAGCCACCCCGTCAATCCAAAAGTAATCGTTGCCGATACCCTGAAGCACACCGGTGCGCCGGTAGATCTGTCGGGTTTGCTGAGGATCGGTGGGCATTCGGTGAATTTCATAGTGTGCAGATAAACGAATGGGCATCTGGCCCAGACCGGCCAGAGTGGCATACCCGCTCATCACTTTTGGGAAAGGAATGCGGGTGGAGATGGTGGTGATTCCTATCGAGGCAGCGTCCTCCGCCGTGAGCTTTAAGGCCTGTGCCAATGTCGCTGCTGGAAGCCTCTCAAGAAAAAGTTCCCAGGTGATCACGGACATCTCCTGGCTGCCCACCCATCCGATAGAGGGAATGTCTTCGCCGATATCGATTCCGTGCATGGTTTCCTGAATGCTGGCCGAGTATCCGGGCAAGAAGTCATTCAAGACCTCCAGCGCCTTTGAGTTCAGCGAACCTCTGAGACCCGGTGATACTAAAACTGGATTTTCAGGTGTCCATAGGTCCAAAGTCTTGCGATTGGTCAGACGTCGGGTAAAGCCCCACAGGCCGGCTTCGCGCGGCGCCTCCGGATGACCCTGTATTCTGAGCACCACCCAATCACCAGGATCCGCCTCCTTGACGGCATCTTGGATGGCCTGTCGCATGATGGCCTGAGTTTTCTCCAGGTCTCGATCCGCCTGCATGGAGACCATCATTACGCCGTCGGGAGGATACTTGAAACCAAACCGCTCCAGATACCGGGTTGCCCCTCCGTAGATGTGGCGGTGGCTTTCAATGATTCCGGGAATGAGGGTTCGCCCTTTCAGGTCGAGCACCCTGGTGTCGGGTCCTGCCAGAGCTCTGACCTCCTCATTGGTCCCCAGCTTCATGATCCTGTCCCCTTTAACGACAATGCCTTCATAGATATTCCCGACATCAGTGGAAGTGGAGGTGTCATCCATGCTGACGACCTTCCCATTGACGAAGATGGTATCCGCGTAACCAAATCTGGCTACCTCGGGAGGCAACTGAGCGAATAACTCAGCCGTCTGAAACACCCATAGCACGGTCAGGCAAAAAACGAGGTGAGTAACAATCTTCCGACAGTTTTCCATAACGACCTCCAATAGTTGAGGATTTGGATACCCCTATATAAGGTTCAATGATTTCCGATCTTGTAACAGCTCATGGTCTTAACGACCATCGGTGCTGACCCTCCCCTTGAGTGTGTAACAACACTTTCCGTAGATAGTAGACCTTCAGGAGGTTCGAAGGCAATGGAAATCAATGGGAATGGAAAGGTAGGAAAAGTCTGTCCCTGGACTTTAGAGGCTATTTCTCCGGTACTTCCGGAGTTTGCTCCCCCGAACCGGCCTTATCGAGCAACTCTGCGATTTCGATGTAGCCGTTTTTTTCCGTCATCAGCAGGGCGGTCACTCCATGATCGGCAATGGCATACACGTCCGCACCGGCATCCAGGAGGGCTCGCACCATTTGGGTGTTGCCCGTTGCCACCGCCACCATCAGAGGGGTCACCCCACGTTGGGTCCTCGCATCTACGTCCGCTCCTGCATCCAGGAGGGCTCGGGCAATTTCCGTGTTTCCTCTGGCCACAACCATAAGGGCCGTCAGCCCGTCGTTAGCCTGGGCATCCACGTCGGCACCTGCATCGAGCAACGCTTGAACCGACGCGGAATGACCCTCGGATGAGGCATACAGCAAGGCAGTTACACCCTTCTGGTCTTTCGAATCCACTTCAGCCCCGGCCGCAAGCAGCCCTTCAATGTTCCTGGCTTCGCCCTTTTTTCCAGCTTCGATCAGCTGTGAATTAACGTCCTCAATACAGGCGGTGAGTGAAACAACGAGCAGTGCCCCCGTCAGGGCAATAACTGCTTTGTTGGGCATAACGGCCCTCCTAATCTGAAAGAGAGTTCTCGATTGTATGGATGAAGCTTTTTCAAATCATCAACCCTGCGGAGAAACTGCGGAAACGGGCCCGGCATTCTCAGTCTTCCACAGCAACCGGCCACCAACCTGTGATCGCTATCACCTGGGACAAGCCTTGAATTTCGCCGATGAATCCTGTAAGCCAGGAAGGGAGAAAAACCATGCGATCGTTTATCCGGTTCAACAGAGGGATGATGCGGATGCCTCTTTACTGGCAACCCTGGCTGCTTCTGCTGGTGACGGCTAACATAGCCATCCCTCTCTTTTTCGTGGGCCGGTTCGAGGCCCAACTGGTCCTGGGAATCATGGTCATCAACGTGATTCTAATGACCTTATTGACGAGCCTCACAGGCTTCAGCCGCCTGATGGGCCTGGGTCACTATCCCTGGTTCCCGCTGCTGTACTTTTTGTGGACCCGACTGGACCAGATTCCAGCCGACGATTTCTTCGGCATCTGGATCAGGGTTCTGATGATAGCAAACGCCCTCTCACTGGTCATCGACACGGTGGACGCTGCTCGCTATTTGGCCGGTGAACGGGAAGAGACCGTCCAGGGACTCTGAAGATTCTGAAGGAAGGAGGTCGTAAATGGAAAAGGAAATGACCCGCAGGGAGACTCTAAGAGCGGGCCTCGCGGCGGCGAGCTTGTTGGCGATAGGCGTACCTGAATGGGCGATACCCGCTCTGGCCCAGGGAGAGACGCTCGTTCGCTTTACCGATATCCCGGAGAACTTCAACCCCGGCAATCCGACCTCGCCGGTCCGCATCTACGACATCAGGAAGATCACGACTGAAAACCCGTTTACTCCAAGGGACGAATTCTTCTCCATCGGGCACTTCGGCCAGCCTGAAATCGATGCCTCGACCTACCGGCTGCAGGTGACCGGCCTGGTTGATACTCCTATGGAGCTTTCTCTCGCCGACATTCAGGCGCGACCGTCGGTCGAACTGCCGGCGGGTTACGAATGCTCGGGTAATAGCGGACGCAGGGTCCACGGACTGGCGTCGAACGGCCTGTGGACCGGGACCCGGTTGAGCACCCTGCTCACGGACCTCGGAGTCCGGCAGGAAGCTCGGGAAGTCGTCTTCTTCGGCACCGATCACGGAGAACAGGAAGTGACGTTCCGGAATCAGAGCTTCAAGCTCGACCAACAGTTTGCCCGGAGCATGTCGCTCGAAAACGCCATGAAGCCCGAACCTCTGCTCGTTTACGCCCTGAACGGTGAGCCCTTGCCCCGTCGGCAAGGTTTCCCTGTGCGGTTGATCATGCCGGGCTGGTACGGGGTCGCCAATGTCAAATGGCTTTCCGGGATCCACCTTCAGAAAGACCGCTTTGTCGGCCACTACCAGGCGCGGTGGTACCGGACGGTCATGGGCGAGATGATCGGTGGTGACCTGAAGTTTACTGAAAACGAAGTGACTCGGATGCAGCTGAAGTCGGTCATTGCGCGGGTCACGCGACGAGGCGGCGGTTACCAGATTTTGGGGTTCGTTCTAAACGATGGGACGCCGCTCCGGTCCGTCGAGGTCAAGGTGGACGACGGTCCCTGGCAACCCGCGGCGCTTGAGCCATCCAACTCGCAGTATTCCTGGAAGCTGTTTACTTACTCATGGCAGGGAGCGACAGCTGGAGAACACACCCTGGTTTCGCGCGCGACCGACGTTAATGGAAAGGTGCAGTCGACGGAAGCTGACCTGGAAACCAAGCGTACATTTCTGGAGCACAGTGCACAGTTTCCCCGGACGGTCATGATTTCTTAAGAGCTGGTTACTCATTTCACCCCTCACGAATGCGCAGACTCTCATCTTCTTCCGGATCAACAATGACGATGAGATGTTTGATCTTGCCACCTTTCACCAGAAGAACTCTCACGTGATGCTCCATTCCCGCGCGAGTATGGTTGGTGTCTCGACGCTCCATACGGCAGACAACCAAGTCTCCCCATATCTCGATACCCTTGACCTCAACCACCTGCTGGAGTCTCTGCGCTCTCTGAATGTAGCTTTGGCGAATCGCCTCTTTGCCGACCTGAGTTGCACGACCCACAAAGGTCCTGACCGCATCATCGGCAAAGAAATCCATCAATTCGTCGATATTGGCGCAAGCGGTTCTGGTGCAGGTATCCAGGACATCGTTGTACCCCAGGGCAAGCTTGTACATTGCAGTGGAGGAGGCTGGTCCGATCTCCCCACTGCCCTCTCTCTGGGCGAAGGCACCCATCGGAAAGGCCAGAAAAAGAAATAGCAAAAAGAGGAAATATTTCATCGATTTCTCCTTTTTTTGTTAGTTTGTCGGAACCAGGCGCTTGAGTTCTTCAAACCAGTTGAGGACGACGTTGATTTGGGCTGTGCTTCCTTCTACTGCCTTGATCATCAAAAATCGTTGGCCGTCAGGAGAGATGTCGTAGTACTGTTGGCCAGGAACAAAACGGGTCGACACATACCTTCCTTCAAACAACACTTCAGATCTGCCCGCACGAAAAGTGGGGTCCGTCTGAACCGAGACCACCATCATCTTGTCACCGATGCGATAAAAAAGCTCAGTACCGTCGGGCGACCATACCGGCTGACCCCCTCCTTCTTCCTCCGAGACCAACCATTTGACATCTGCTTTCGGGTAGGGGCTTACATATACCTGGTTGGGGCCGAGCTCATTCGAAACATAGGCAATCCAATTTCCGTCGGGGGAGAACCTTGAGCAACATTCATTATTTGGCGAAGAGATTAAGGTTTGTGGCTCCCCGTCGCCGTCCATTGGAAGCAGCCAAATGTCGTCACCGGAAAGCCTAGAAAAGGCTAATACACTCCCATCAGGCGTTAGGGAACCAGGCAGCATTGCCATTGCGCTAGGCACGGTAAGATGCTCGATTGGACCACTGCCATCGGCCAGTTGTCGAGAAATAGCACGTTGACCCTCACTGTCCCGCCCCTGAAAGATGATCCATTTACCGTCCGGTGACCAAGTTTCCACCGAGCCTCCCTCAAACGTCAAGCGCCGCAATGATTCGCTTTCCAAATCGTAAATCCAAAGGTTTTGGGTCTCGCCACTTTTAGTAATGGCTAAGGCAACTTGTTTTCCGTCGGGCGAGATGCGAGGGCTTCCGAAACTCACTTCATCCTGTATGATCTGACTTTCCGTTCCCTTTCGATCTACCCAGATGAGTCTCTGCACGTCCGGCTGACGAGGGATATAAGCAAGCGTTCCCTGGTCGGATAAGGCGTAGTCGACAGCTTGGTCAGGGCCCTGTCTGACCCCTTCAAGGATTGGGACTGGGTCGCCGGTTATCTCCAGCCTCGCCAGATCAAAGGGCACGGCCATCAAGGTTCCTGTTGCTGCCAGCCCATAGACCAAGTGCCCCGTGGGAGCGTAACGAGGTACTCTGCCGCCTTCGAGTAC
>JADFOI010000133.1 GCA_022562935.1 Acidobacteriota bacterium | reverse complement strand
TGAAGGCAATCTTCTGGCGATCTGGAGACCAGGCCGCAAATGCGTTGTAGCTTATCGTTCCCGGTGGCTTCTCGGTCAGCGGCTGGACATGCGAACCGTCCGGGTCCATGACGTAGATCTGATGATTCGTCTCGTTCGGCCAGTCGCCGCCGTCAAACAGGATCTTGGGCTTGTGTTCTGTCAACTGAGCGAGCACAGCGCAGCTACTCAGGGCGAGCGCAAAGACTACGACAGTCTTGTTGACCACACCCATCCCACCGCCGCCGAGCTTCGCTGTGATCTTATAGTGAGAGACAGCTTTGCCGATCATTGTTAGTCGTTAGTGCGAACTAGCCGCTTGAGTTCCTCTACCGCTTCACTGCGGTTCCCATTACCTCGAAATGACCTCCACGCAATAGCTGTCCTGAACCTATGAAGGCTCTGGCGGGAAAGTGATCGTTGAAATAGGTTCGATAAATGGCGTTGAACTCATCGAACAGGGAAACATCCGAGCAAAACACTTGCACCGAGACAAGATCATTCATGGTCATTCCGACCATTTCGAGTCGCTGCTTCATCGAGTCCAAGATTATCCTTATCTCTTGCTGAACATTATCGGGTAGAGCATCCGTCTCTGGATCAATTCCAAGATTGCCTGACAGGTAAAGGGTGTCGCCAACGAGGACCGCATTGCTGTAGGGGCGGTCGTCAGTCCGCCCAGGCAGGTTGATATACCGAAAGTCAGGACGTTTCATCATCTCCTCCTTCGTTTCAGTTGGTAGGCACCAGGCGTTTGAGTTCTTCAAACCAGTTGAGGACGATGATCAATGCGTCCTGTGTCGGTGCTGATGTCTCCTCAGTCTGCTCGACTTCCTTAAGCATTAGGAAGCGCTGGCCATCGGGAGAAATGTCATAGTTTCGATTTCTGCTACGGAAGTAGCTTCCCGTGAACAAGACCTGTGGAGATCCGTGAGTGAAGGCGGGCTCAGTTTCGATCCTGACGATCATCATCGCCTCCTCGTTGAGGCTGCGGTAAAACAGCTCCCGCCCATCCGGTCCCCAGACGGGTGAGATTCCCCCCTCCCTTGAGATTAGCCACTTTCCTTCCTCCACGTTGGGGAAAGGCCGAACATAGATTTCCGACTGCCCCGACTCATTCGAGCGATAGGCGATCCAGCGGCCATCGGGCGACAATGCAGGGCGATCTTCAGTAAACTGCGTTTTGAGAAGCGGTCGCGAGGTGGGCTCGCCCTCCATCGACAGTAGGTGCAAGTCCTGCCGTGTTTCAGGACCGTCTTCCTCAAAAACCAGGGTCTTCCCATCCACCCAAAAATGTGCTCTCTGATCGTTTGGGCTCGTCGTGAGACGTTTGACCTCACCCGTGCCGTCAGCCGCTTTCCAAAACAAATTGCTCGCTCCTCCACCGCGGTTTGACGCGAACACCACCCGCCGACCATCCAGGGTCCAGGCTAGGCGCTGATCAACAGCCGGATCGAAGGTCAGACGGCTAGCCGTTTGGCGTCCCAGGTCATAGATCCACACGTCCCAGTTGTCGGCATCAACGACGGTGAGAGCCACTCGCGAACCATCCGGTGAGATTCGCGGGTCGAAGTAAACCCCCGGCTCCATAGCCAAGGGCTCCTCTTGCCCTTCACGATCCACCCAGACCAGGGTGCGACTGCCAGTGGAGCCGTACAGACGGTCCAGAAGATTGGCCTGGTAAGTACCTCTGACGGTATCCGGAACATAGACAAGAGATCCGAGATCGGAAAAGCTGAAGTGGGCAGGAGAAGCGGTCCCACCCGTCACAGTATTGACGACCGCCTTGACCCCTTCCACGATCGGAACCTGCCCACCGGTCACTTCCAACTGCCCCAGATCAAAGGGCACCGCGAGTAGCGTCCTCCCCCGTGCATAAACCAAGTGACCCGTCTGCACATAGCGGGCATCTCTGCCTCCATTGATCAAGACCTTCCGCTCCCCTGTCTCCAACGACTGCACTACGATGCGCCCATCATCCCAATCCTCGCCAGTAGTGGCCAGTGTGAAAAGCACGGCATCACCACCGGGAAGAATCTGCGGTCCTCCATAAGCCTCTTCCCTCTTTTCGGGATCCACACCGATCAGAAGCTCTTTGCTGCCACCGGTAGCCGGAACCCGAAAGATGCCCTCCCTACTTCCGAAAACAATCCACTCATCCGCTCCCCAGCTGGCACCCCTTAGACCTCTAGCCTCGCACAACGTCACGGGTGTCCCACCGCTGATGAAGATCTTCTTTAGTTGGCCTCCAGCCCAAAACCCCACCCATTGCCCATCGGGGGAGAAGAAGGGATTTCTGGCTCGCCCATCGTCGGTGCCGCGGATAGGAGTGGCTTCTAACTGATCCATGGCACGCAAGTAAAGCTGGTCGTTGGCAGCATAGACCAGGTGTTGGCCGTCGGGCGAGAAAGCCACCACATGATCACCCTGCTGTGCTGTCAGTCGTTGGGTCGGTGGTAACTCCATTTTCAATCGTGTTAGGGGAGGTTGCGTCGGTCGGGCAGGAGGCTTGAGATTCCAAACGAGGAAGCTGGCCACGATCGCAGTCAGGACTGCGCATACAACCAGCCACGGAGCCATCCGCTGCCACGATCTTTCAGCCACCGGTGCACCCTTCTCTCCTCTCGTCGCCGTAAATAAATCGCTTTCAGCTTGCGTTGCCGATAAGCCTACGATCTCACTAACCAGTTCGCCTAGATTGGTTCGCACCTCGTGGATGAGCTGATAGCGCCGATCCGGCTCCTTGGCCAGCATCTTTCTGACGGTGTGCTGAAGGAGTACGGGGATATTCTCCGTGTATCGAGTGAGAGGAGGCGGAGTTTCACCGAGGATTGCATGGGAAGTGTCCACGGACGTATCCCCTTTGAAGGGATTCACTCCGGTGAGCATCTCATAGAGAACCACACCAAAGGAGAAGATGTCTGATCGAGTATCCACCTCCTGGCCACGGACTTGCTCAGGGGACATATAGGGCACCGTTCCCAGGGTAGAGCCTTGCTGGGTTAGCGCTGTCGTGATCTCTTGTGCCTGACCTTCCACGGGGGTGACCCGCTTGGCCAAGCCAAAGTCCAGCACTTTCACATGACCCTGCGGGGTCAGCATGATATTGGCAGGCTTCAGATCGCGATGGACAACGCCCTGTTTGTGAGCCTCTTCCAGAGCCTCGGCAATCTCCGCGGCCTTCTTGAGTGCTTCTTTTAGAGGAAGAGGACCTTCTGTTAACTTCTCCTTGAGGGTCGTACCCTGGACGTACTCCATGGAGATGAAGGATTTGCCTTCAACTTCCCCCACCTCATGGATGTGGCAGATATAGGGATGATCTAAGGCGGCGGCAGACTTGGCCTCCCGCAGGAAACGCTTTCGAGCAGTAGAATCTTGATCGAGTTCCTCCGGTAGGAATTTCAGAGCGACCTTGCGGTCCAGGGTTGTGTCCTGGGCAAGGTAGACTTCACCCATACCACCTGCACCCAGTAGGGAAAGAATCTTGTAGGAGCCGAGCAGCCGTCCTATCAGTGAGTCGACCTGATCCTTGGCCAATCCTTTTGCCGCCACTTCCAGGGCAGGGGCTTCGATGAAATCTTCCGCTTCCTGCTCATGGGCCAGGAGCGATTCCACCTCCTGGCGCAACGCGCTGTCCCCACCACAGGCTTCTTGGAGGAAGTCTGACCGCTGGCTCTGTTCATGCTCCAGGGCGCGGTGATAGATGTGCTCGATCTGTTTCCAGCGTTCAGGATCCATCAGGCTTGCTCCCGCTCAGCTCACGCAGCAGCCAGACTTTGGCCAGTCTCCAGTCCCTTAGAACCGTATCGGATGAGACCTTGAGCACTTCGGCCGTTTCCTCCACCGTGAGTCCACCAAAAAAACGAAGTTCCACGACCTGACTCTTCCTGGCGTCCACCAAGGCTAAAGCCTTCAGTGCTTCATCCAGTGCCACCACATCCTGACCCTGCTCGGGCGACATTAATAAAGCTTCATCCAGCGTCACTTGCTGGGCGGCCGCTCCCCGCTTCAACGACCGGCGCGAGCGGGCAAAATCTACCAGGATACGCCGCATCATCTGAGCAGAGACGGCGAAAAAATGGGCTCGGTTTTGCCAGCGGACCTTCTTGGTATCCACTAACCGCAGATAGGCCTCATTGACCAGCGCCGTGGTTTGCAGTGTGTGGTCAGGTCGCTCCCCCCTCATGTAGCGATGGGCCAGGCGGTGAAGTTCCTGATAGACGAAGGGCATCAATTTCTCAAATGCCGGCTCTTCTCCCTGGCTCCAGGCTAAGAGTAGCTGGGTGAAATCTTCCGGCTCAGGTGCCCCCATAAATTCCCTTCCTGATAGAGAGGTCCGTCGATAGTGCCGCTCATTATAGCACCGCACTCAAAGAATTCTCCCTGGCGGTGCCAGTTTTTGGACTCCCTTTCCGCCTTTACAGGTAGGGCCGGCAAAACGCTGGTCCAAGGAGCCTGAAAACTTCGAAGATGAGAACGGGTGATTGGCCACTAGTCTTAACAACCTGGAAGTCTCCCCGGGTGTGACGTGGAGGAAGATCGATTGCAGATCAGTTCCTTAAAGTGAAACCGTTTCTAAGTTAAGTCGTTTGCAAAGGAGTCCTTGATGGTTAAAGCAATATTTAGATATGGTTTGTTAATTGTCCTCTCGGTGGGGTTGACGGCACTCTACTTCTCCACTTTTTACGTCGCCCGGGATTCAGCCATTGTATTCCAGACCGTCCAGCCGCTTACGAGTGTGACCGACCGGCGGGGGAATCAGGAGAGAGTACCGATATCCACGACCCAGGCGCTAAAACCAGGGCAGCTTCTGAATATCGCCGAGTACCCTATCGGCGAGATCCATATCCAGAAGCTGACCGCTAATAGTTACTGGGTGAGTAATTCTAATCACTGCATGACTCTTTACGTGGGAGAAAAGGAATGTCTCCTGGTAGATGCGCCTGCTAGTCTCTTCGTCGATCGTTTGCTCGAGAGGATCAAGGCGATCACTCCCAATCCTGTGACCACACTTGTGTATTCACACCCTCATATAGACCATATCGGCGGGGCAGCCAAGCTGCTCCGCGCTCTTGTTAAGAGGGGGATCGTTCCTCGAGTCATCGCCAGCGACCGGTTTGTTCGGGAGTCCCGAAGGTATCAACTACCTGTTCCGCAGCCCACCGAAGTGCTCCCAGCACCAAGAGCATCCTTCTCATTTGACAACAAGGAGTTCAAGCTGGTCACGCCGGTTGAATTTGGACACTCGGGAGCGGATAGCTACATCCTGTTCCCTGACAAGGTCATCACATTTATTGACTTTGTCCAAGCTGGGCGCCTACCCCTACATGCGGTCAGTGGCGTTCAGAACATGCTTGGCTACATTAACTTCCTCCGCCACGTTATGGGGGAGGACTGGCTCTACGCCAATGTTGGCCACATCAACGTAGGATCGAGGCAAGATGTAGCTCGTACCCTCGAGTATTTCAAAGATCTGTACGAGGCTTGGTTTGAGATTGTCCCCGACAACAACACCGGAGTTGCTGAATCCTTGCGGGCAAAGGCTAAAGACGAGCATAAGGCTGTATGGCTGCGAAACTTAACTGACCGAGTGGCAAGGAAGATTGCGCTCAAAGTACAAAGCAAATGGGGAGACCAGCCCCATTTTGAACTAGCGCGTGACCATGCCTTGAAGGTCTGGTGGGACGCGTTTCTCCATTACGACTTCAGCAATCATCCCGAGATTCGGCCTGATTTTACGCCCATCCAGCCTCCCGAGTGAAAAAATGTCTTCAACACACACACGTTTATCTTATGGTGCAATAGGGTGCAATTTCTGATGAACAAGACTCTCTTTATCGCCTTTATCCTTGCCGGCTGTCTCCGTTGCTCGCTGTTCCAAGAGGAGGGCCAGAAGATCGACTTCTCCCAACTGGGGGCGGTGGAGGAGCTGACCGAATCTCTGGCCAACCACTTGCTCGAGCTCTCGGTGGCGGCACGCCAGAAAGACCAGGCAGCGATTGCAGACTTCTTTACCGCTTCCTTGTCCTCACCTCCGTTTCCGTCAACGCCCCAGGATGAAAAGCCTACGCTCAAGTGGCTCTCCGAGCACGGATGGCAACTAGAATCGGCAAACCCAGGACCCACCGACAGGCAGGAGTTCCTGGAATCGTTCTATGCCTTCCTGAACCACTTTCAGTCCATCGAAGACGCCCGGTTCAAGGTCAAGTCATCGTCCGTCACTGGGGATGGGAAAACGGTAACGGGCGTTCTCAAGTTCTTTGTTGTGGGGCGGAACCGGGAGGGGCGCAGGGAATGGGTGCAAGGGCTCACCGACTTCCAGGCTCACCCCCAGGGAGACGAGAAATGGCAGATTGCGGCCCTGACTGTCACGGAAATCGGTTCTCAGATCGCTGGTGAGGAACTGTTCGACGAGGTCGGTGGTCCACTCGGTTTCACTGCCAGCGACCCTCCTTTCGTGAACAGACAAAAGTCGGGATATCTTTACCACGGCGCCTCCGTCGCAGACCTCAACAACGATGGTTTTCTCGATCTTTTCTCGCCCGGCATCGATCGGAACTTTCTTTACCTGAACAGGGGGGATGGGACCTTCGAGGAAGCAGCTGCCAGGGCCGGCCTGGAGGTCACTCCCGAAGTGGGCACCTCAGCCCTTTTCCTCGATTACGACAAGGATGGCGATGTGGATCTGTTCCTGGCCGCGGTGGGAAAACAGATGCTTTTTCAGAACCGCCTGGTGCCCGACGGAAACCTCCACTTCCTGGACGTTTCGGAGCAGGCCGGCATTTCGGTCCCCAGCTACGGATTTTCCTCGGCGGCGGCCGACGTCAACCGGGACGGCTGGCCGGACATCTACCTCACCTCCTATAACAAGTTTGACGAGATCAGACCCGAGCCGTTTGTTGGGGCGCTCAACGGCACGCCCAATCTGCTTTTCATCAACCAGGGAAACGGGCGGTTCAGCGAGGCCGCCGCTGAATGGGGAGTGAACGACGCCCGATGGTCCTATGCCGCCGCCTTCGCTGACCTCGATGATGACGGGGATCTCGACCTGTATGTAGCCAATGACTTCGCAGGTGGCAGCCGCCTCTACTGGAATCAGCTGGTCCAGGGGGAGGAGCGATTCATCGAGGCCGCCCCGGAGCAGGGTGCCCTGGACATGGGTTGCGGGATGGGCGTCTCCTTTGGCGATTACGACAACGACGGTGACCTGGACCTGCACGTGACCAACATGTCCTCCATAGCGGGCAACCGGATCCTCGACCGCCTGTTTCCGGATGAGTCCGCCGACGGGATCTTTCTCAAAAAGACGGCGGCTGGGAACAGCCTTTACGAAAACCTCGGCAACGGGAAGTTCAGAGACAGGAGCGCCGAAGCGGGCCCTTTCGTGGCGGGGTGGGCCTGGGGCGGTGGGTTCATCGACTTCGACAATGATGGCTATGAGGATCTCTACACGCCCAACGGATTCCTCTCCGGAAAGACCATGAAGGACACCTGAAGTCTCAAGTGGCGCCAGGTCGTGGCGTCGATTGAAGAGGGGAAAGAGGCGGACATTGCCGGCATCAACCAGCAAATGCGAGAGTCCCTGGATACGGGCTTTTCTTTCAGTGGTTACGAGAGGGACCAGTTGATGCTGAACCTGGGCGAGGGAAAGTTCCTCGATATTTCCGGTGTTTCAGGAATGGATTCGATCACCGACGGCCGGGGAGCGGTCTTCGCAGACTTCGACAACGACGGTGACCTGGACGTTTTCCTGCGTGCCATGCATGGCACCGCCCACCTGATGTTCCGGAACAATGTGGGGAATGCCCATGGCTTCCTCAGAGTGGCCCTGGAAGGCCGGGAGAGTACACGGGATGCATTCGGGGCGGTGGTGCGGGTCAAAACAAGTCGAGGCATCCTGACCAAGGTCAAGTCAGGAGGGTCCGGATACCTGTCCCAGAGCGACCCGCGCCTCCTGTTCGGCTTGGGGGAGGACGCCAGGGCGGAGTGGCTCGAAATCACCTGGCCTTCGGGGAGACAGCAACGGTTCGAAGGACCGGCGGCCAACACCTCCTGGTTGCTGGTGGAAGGAGAATCCCAGCTTCGCAAGGTAGCCGAGACTCGCGCAAGCCTCCCCGATCCTTTTACCGAGGATGAGGCCCAGTGGCATTCCATCCGTCTGCGAAAGGGAACTATCTTACCCGCTTTGCCGGTTGCGACACTGGATGGAAACAGTGAGGCCCTCGCCTCTCTCCTTGAGCCGGGAAGGCCGACGCTGGTGAATCTGTGGGCCACCTGGTGCATCCCCTGCCGGCAGGAAATGCCGGAACTGGAGCGCGTCCACCGGTCAGCCGGTGAAAGAGGGGTGCGGGTGATCGGGGTCAGCATTGATGA
>JADFOI010000132.1 GCA_022562935.1 Acidobacteriota bacterium | reverse complement strand
AGGTGCGCAAGATTCTCAAGATTGCTCAGGAGCCGATTTCGCTGGAGACTCCCATCGGAGAGGAAGAGGACAGTCACCTGGGTGACTTTATCGAAGACCAAGGCGCGATCTCCCCTGACGAAGCCGTGATCAATATCAACATGAAGGATCACACAGCGGCCGTCCTGGAGACTCTGACCCCCCGCGAGGAGCAGATCATTCGCATGCGATTCGGCATCGGGGCTGGCAACGAGCACACTCTCGAGGAGATCGGGCAAAGGTTCTCTCTCACCCGGGAGCGTATTCGGCAGATTGAAGCAAAGGCGCTTCGCAAGTTGCGATATCCGGAAGAGCTCAAGCAGCGGGAAGATGAAAAATACGGTGCTGCTCCGGTAGACCCTTCCAGTGCTGTTCACTGATAAAAAGAGTGACTTTGTAAGACATATAGGCAATAGAGAAAAAAGGAGGATTTTTGCGATGTATGATCCCCTCATGATTCAGCCCATGCGAGATGAACTCACCAGGGTCGGTTTCAAGGAATTAAGGACGCCGGAGGAAGTGGATGCCCTCATGGAGAAAAAGGAGGGAACCAGCTTGATCTTCAGCCTCGCAAAGCGAAATTAACTCACCACGTCATACCTTTTCACCACAGGATCCTCTACTCTCTTTAATTCACGTGAGTGCTTCTTGATCTCCTGATGGTCTTCGCTGGCTAAGTATCGGTCAATGCTTTCCTGCCTGTCCCATTCTGAGTAGGAAATGTACTCCCCCGGGGAGTCAATGCACTTCAGCAATTGCTCAGAAACACAGCCTGGTTGTTGGATCATCAGTGGCGCACACTTCTCGGTCCAGACTGTCTCTGCTTCTGACAATCGATCGGGCTCCACCTTTACATAAATCAAACGGATGATAGGCATTATCTCTTCCCTCCTTTAGATAATGTGGGCGCCTAGTGTGTTATGGGGTTACCTCAGATGCTAACGCTTGAGGGAAATGATGGCAAGGAATCATACTCCACCTGCGTCCATCAGTGGAGCCTCATGTGACTTCCGCCGCTCGCGAAAACTTTTAGCAAATTTTGAGGAAGACTACCTGTCCCTAAGTGCTCTTTCTGCGAGGTGAAACCGGCCTTGGTCGTGCCTCATGCACCTTGATGGTCCGTCCCTCAACTTGGGTGCCATTCAGGTTCTGGATCGCTTCTTGCGCTTCGGACTCACAGCTCATTTCGACAAAACCAAAGCCTTGTGGCAGATCGGTTATCTTGTTGATCATCACGGTGACTGACTCAACCGTCCCGTAAGCCGAGAAAAGGTTTTTCAGTATTTCGTCCGTAACCTGATCCGGTAAGTCGCCAACGTAGAGTCTCTTGGTCATGTTCGTCTCGATTCGCGGCCTGATTCAATGCAATCTTTCACCTATTCCAGGATTCCACTTATGGCCAGAAGAACCCTAAGTAGGTAGGTCGTAGAAACTACGACAAGAACCAGCAACACCGAGGACATTGCCGCCAGGATGACTACGGTAGCAAGTTTTTGCATGTTGACATGGTTAATTGTCTTGTTGGGCATGGCAGCCCTCCCAAGTTGGATGAATAGAGGCTTTTCCAGATAGTAAACCTGCGGGAAGTTGAAGGCAAGTAGAATCCGACTCGCCAAGGAATCCTGCCTGCGTCCAGGAGCGGAGGCTCATCCACAGCTGAAGCGCCAGCCACACGACAGAAATCTAAGGGACGCAGCTTCTTAGCGCAGAGGTCAGTACGGAGTGTCCTCCCACAAGTCATCCAAAAGAGAGTCTAAGGGGTCTGACAATCCAGGCAGTTCGTACTGAGGCGCTGTTGGGGCGTAAATCTTGGGTGTCTCAATGGCATAGGGGTTCGTAGCACTGTAAGGACTGTAGGGGCTTCCATACTTACCGTAAGGGTTGTTGATGCTGTCGGGTGAGAACTTCGAGCCGTAGCGCCCAAAAGGGTTTGAAATAGAATCGGCATCGAACCTGTTCCTGTTCAACCTACCAAGATAGGTGCCGTCTTCTCCTCGGATTAGAGGGGAGTTAGAGCCAGACGAAAACTCACTCTGAGCAGCGCTACCATAGATACTATACGGATTGTTAATACTTTTAGGCGAGTCGCGACTGCCATAAATACCGAATTTGTTCGATGTGGAGTCGGGAGCAAACTTGTTCTTGCTGAGCCTCCCAAGGTAATTGCTATCGAACAGCCGCAACCAGCTGTGCTTTTTTTCTTCTGATTGTCCAAAGGCGAGCGGTAGAAACAGGACTAAGGTGATAAAGATGGCAAGCAACTTTTTCATGGCTTTCTCCCTCCGAGGTATTTGCTTATAGCGTATTCGTCGGCTCTGTATGAGTCAATCTTCAGTTAGAAATTTTATCGAGAATAGGCTATCGGGCGGAATTTTCTCGACGCCACACGAGCAGGGGTATGCTTCTCAGCTTGCGCCGCTCACGCCTCAAGCTTCATCCGCCGCCGCAGGTCATGGAAGCGAGGGTCTGAGCGGAGGGGGTCCCAGGCTGGGGTGACTTTGGGAGCCGTCAAAATCCAGTCGTGTTCCTGGTAGGCTTTCTCCAACTGCTCAAAGGCTTGGTCCTTCTCACCGGGCCGACGCCGAGGGCGGCTCCAAGACAGGAGTTTCACAAAAAATTTCCCCCCTCAATATTCGAATTGCAGAGCGGATAAAAACTATCCAAAGAAGCCCCACGGCCACCATCACAAGGAAGTTAATGCCCCGAGGAAGACTCATTATCAACATCACAACGGGGGGAATCAAGACGACGCAAAGGACCAGTACTACCACTGCCAATACTTTCATACCGGGAGGGTGAGATCGCTTGCGAGACCTGAGTCGCCCTTCAAAGTGGCGCTGACGGTCTCCTATGTGTTCTTGCTCAGTTAGAGGTGCGCCTACCCCAATCGTAGCACCGATGGGGCAGGATATGATTCAATCGGCCAAGAGCCAGAATGCTGCGGAAGGAATGAAAGGCGCTGCGGGTCCACTGCTCCTTCGCTGAGTAGTTAGGAGATGATCCCTCACTGCCCGGCATGAGAGGCTGCCTGTGGAAGTCTCCCTTGGATGGTGATATCCTACTCAGAGAAAAACTTCCCATCGAAGGAGGACATTTCAATGAGATCCCATCTGAGGGTGTTAGCCTTATTGTCTCTCAGCGTCGCCTTCGCCATGTGTGCACCAGCCTCCGAAGAGGAGCCTGAGGCTGAAGCTACGGTGGAGGCTGACCTGGAAGCCATCGGCGGCCTGCGGGAGGTGTATGCAGCTGCGGTCAACGCCGGGGATGTGGACCGCCTCACAGATTCCTTCACTGAAGACGCGGTGGTGATGCCGCCGAACGAGCCAGTCGTCACCGGGTACGAGGCAATTGAGTCATGGTTTGAGGCTAACTTCGAGCAGTTCACCACCGAGCTTAGAGTCTCCTCAGACGAGGTGGAAGTGGTCGATGGGTGGGCTTTCGACCGTGGCACTTACACGCTTACCCTCACCCCTAAGGCTGAAGGGGAGCCAACCGAGGACAACGGCAAGTACATCGATATCCTGCAAAAGCAGCCTGACGGCTCCTGGAAGTATGCCCGCAGCATCTGGAACAGCGATAGACCGCTTCCTGGCACTGAAGAGGCCCCAAGCGGCCAATAAACGTCCTTCGCAGACGACGGAGCAGAGACCTCTGACCCATGCGTCGCCCTGGGGATGCTGTCCCAATTGCCGAGACTATCATTGGTTTGCAGCGGGGTCCTCAGGTTCCGTGTTCGGCTTTCACAGAGAGCGATAAACCAGACCCTCAATTTAGTCGTCAGTCTCGACAGGTAGAAGAAAGTCCTGGCTTTAAAAGAGCGTGGGACATGTTCAAGTGGGACATGTTCAACAGGAGACCTGGAAATTCTCGGCGTGGACAGGATTCCCCAATAATTGGCGAGTTCCGCTTCCCGGAAGATACGCCGATTTTCGAGATTATGAGCTTGCGTTCACTGTTTGGTCTCTTTTCCAATGCTTTGGCGATTGACCTGGGGACTGCTAACTCACTCGTCTATACTCCCAACCGCGGAATCGTCGTCAACGAGCCCTCCGTGGTGGCCATCAACAAATTGACCGACCGGGTCGAGGCGATCGGACATAAAGCCAAGGAGATGCTGGGCCGTACACCTAGAAACATCGTTGCCATCAAACCCTTGAAGGATGGCGTCATCGCTGATTTCGACCTCACTGAAGAGATGCTCAAATACTTTATCCAGCAAGCCCATATCCGCAAGCGTTTGTTCGCTCCCCGTGTTGTCATCAGCACGCCTTCAGAGATCACCCAGGTGGAAAGAAGGGCGATTATACAAGCCGCTCGGGGGGCCAAAGCCAGCGAGGTCTACTTGGTGAAACAGGCCATGGCCGCAGCCATCGGTGTCGGGCTTCCCATCACCGAACCAAGTGGCAATATGATCATCGACATTGGGGGAGGGACCACCGATATCGCCCTCATCAGTCTGTCTGGCATTGTCTACAGTCGGACCGTCCGGGTAGCGGGTGACGAAATGGATAACTCGATCATTCAATACATGAAGAGAAAGCATAACCTGCTCATCGGAGAGCGAACGGCCGAACAGATCAAGATCGAAATCGGATCAGCGGCTCCGATGAAGAAAGAGATGACCGTGGAAATCAAAGGCCGAAGCCTGATCGAGGGCATCCCCAAAGTCATCACGATCACCGATGAGGAGGTCCGGGAGGCTCTCTCGGATGCACTTTCAACCATCATCGATGCCATACGCGTGGCCCTGGAACAGACTCCTCCCGAGCTTTCCGCGGATATCGCGGAGAAAGGGATGGTCTTGACCGGCGGTGGATCGCTTCTGAAAAACTTGGACCGGAGAATCACAAAGGAGACAGGGGTGCCTGTGCTTCTGGCCAAAGATCCTTTGTCTTCAGTGGTCCTGGGAACAGGTGAAATGCTCAGTGATAGGGCACTCCTCAAGAGAGTCTGCTCGCCATGACGGAGCTTGTTCGAGGAGACCCCGCCAAGAGATCCAGGTTGATCTCATCATCGATAGTTGATCCACTGACTGTCTGTCCATTCGCTGCACAGGACAGTAAAGTAGCAGAGCGATCAAACTGATATAATCAGCCCCAATATCATGAAAAGGTCTCTTCTGGCTCTCTTCATCCTCTGCCTGGGTCTTTGTAGTTCCCTGCAGGCCGAGCACTTTTTTTTGCGGACTCGAAAGCCAGGATATTTCTTTTTACCCTCACGAACCCTGTTCTACTTCCAGCCCCATCTTTTTGTCCAGATGTACAGTTATCCGAAGTTTTTTGTCTATCCGCCGTTTGGTTACTGGAGCTATGGAGTTCCCTTGTCTTACGTCCCGCGAAGGTTGGGTGTTTACCGGGTCATTTTGAACCGCCCCTCAGGCACGGAGGTGGTGCGGGCCAATACCGCTCATCTAATTTTCAAGGTCGTTCCTTCGAAAGCGCTCATCTACGTCGACGGCAAGCTCATTGGCAGCGCCCGTAACTTCGCCACGGAGAGAGATCGCTACATGCTGACCGACGGAACCCATGAGGTGCGTATCGAATATCCCGGCTACGAACCCTTTCAGAGCGAAATGGAGATCGTGCCTAACCGAACGCTTTACCTTGACATTGAATTGAGGCCCACGGCACCCCGTCGCTGATCAGCATGGCGGTAGCATTAGGGAGCAAGAGAGGTCCGTGAGGCTTTCGAGCTCAGGCTGAATCGAATCGGTCCCGAACGAAGCATTCGCGCAAAAGGGACGCGATAGACTTCGCCCATACCGCCTTGGCCGATCTTCTCTAAGACTTTGTAATGGCTGATGGTGGTGCTGAGCATTGAACCCCCAGCTATAGACAGATTTGCAGTAGATATTAGGGCGTTAGGGGGTTAAAGGCAATGAAAATACTCAAGCGACCAAGGCTATTCGTTTCCGGGAAATGGGAAATTTGGGTCACATAATCGCCACCTTTGGCGGTGTGGATCTCCATTGTCTTCACTGCGATTGGACGGGAGTTGCATGGATTTGAAAGGTTAGTTCTATCTCATCTTTCACACGGACCATTCCCGCCCCAGCCGTAACGGGCTTGATACCAAACTCGGTCTGCTTGAAGCGGAATCTTCCACTTGCCTTTAGGTGAGGTTCAGTGCTCTCAATCGTCGCCCGGAGGGTCACTCTTCGCGTCCTTCCGCGCAAAGTCAAATCGCCGGCAATCAATAATTGTCCGTCGTCCATTCTTCTTATCAGCGAAGACTTAAAGGAAATTTTCGGGTATTGCTTGACACCCAGCACACGCTCGCTTTCCATTGTTTGTTGAACTTCTCTTCGATCTTCCTCGTCAAGGTCCGGATCCTGTACTTTTATTTGATCGGTCTTGACTTCCACTTCGACGAAGCTCTTCTCAACCGCCTCTGCATAATGGATAATCCTACCCTGCGCTATAGGTCCGAAGATAAGGTGCTCATCTCCAAGAAAACTCAAAAACCCACTGGTTTTCAATTGGATCTCGATTTTGCTTCGAGCTGGGTCAATCTCATAAATATTCTGGCCAGGACACAAGGACGCATCAAGCAAAACCAGAAACGGACAAAGAATCAATACCCGCCTGAAGTCAACGTTGAGCGATGTCAAGCTGACCTCTTCCAAAACCAAAGGTGCGAAAACCGGCTTTCTTCTAACATCCCACCGCTGCGCTACGGGGTTAAGTCCACTTCTATAGCAATCACATACAGTAATGAAACCGGATGGCTCACTGTGCAATGCCGTTGTGGTTAATGTTACGCCTGGAGGGTGGGGAAGGCAATGGAAATCGCCCTCGTAAGCCCTGATGTGTGGAATTGGACGTGGGGATGCCGTGGGGGTAAGGGGTATGGTAATGGACCTGGCATATTGTCTACTCGTACGAGTAGCCAATAACCAGGTCAGAGCGCGCAGACTGTCTTCCTCCATGGGCCCAGGTCACACGCTCGGAATCTCACTATAAACCTCGTTGGCCCGATATTTTCACGGGTGCTATATTGAGCCCATCCATAATCCATAACGTTCGAGCGGGACAATCTGAGAAGAACTGGATAACAGACCTGGAAAGAGCCTTATACGCAAGGACTATGTGCAGCACGCTTTTTAGCGGACTTAACCGAAGTCCACAATTCAATGCATGTTAGGCGCACACAGGAACGATGAACACGCCGGAATCATTTGAACAACAGATACATCGGATCCACGAGCTTCTCGAAGGTTCCGAAGCGGTTGTCACATGGGATGATCATTTGTCTGATCCTGATAACCCTTGCCAGCCGCGTCAGGTCGACATCACGATCAGGAAGGCGGGACGTCTGACACTCGTCGAATGTCGACTCCATAGAAATCGTCAGAACGTTAAGTGGATCGAGGAGTTGATTGGACGGCGCCTGTCCTTAGGTGCAAACAGTGTCATCGCCGTGTCCTCGTCTGGATTCACGAAGGGAGCTCTTCGGAAGGCTGGACGATTTGGAATTATTTTGCGGGACCTCAATGCGCTTACTGATGAGGAGATTTTGAATTGGGGCAGGTCCGTTGCGCTCACCTTGATATTTTACCAGTACTCGAATCCCAGGCTGGCCCTCATTTTCAACGGCGGAAGTTTGCCAAAGCTAGATGAGGATGGCTTGAGGAGTGAGCTCAAGTCCCATCCGGTTCTGCAATCTGCATTTAACGCAGCCGCCAAACAGCTTACCACGCTTGTTACGGTACCTCGCTTAAACAAAGAGGCTAAGTTCAAGTTGCGCCTGGTGCCGGAAGAGCTTTGCATCGGCGGTGAACCGGTGGCTGCAATCGAGTTTTCCGGCAACGCGCGTCTTGTCACTCGTGAATTGGTATGCCCTGTTGTTCAAGGTTATGGTTCGCCCGAAGTAACCTTAAAGTAGCGAAGGGTATTTGTCGAGCGCTTTTCGCTCGGTGAAACCTCAATGGTTCATGAACGGTCGCGCGTTAGCCTGCTTTTGGACATATCGATGATCGACGTGCCGCCTTTGTGTCAGTTTAGGTTTGCACAGGTCTCGGGAAAACAAGAGATGGAGTTCGAGAGTCTCGAACTCCTGGGAGCGGAGCGGCTGGCGGTGTCACCGGATCCTGTAGACATCGAGATCGGGTGTCACCTAGCCTAACGCAACAGTGTCCCATTAGGCTGTTCATCTCATGCCTGCACAGGTATGACTCAACTAGGAGAAAAAGCCATGTTTGCTTCAAAGTTCCTATGCTTTCATTTCACTCTCTGCTTCCTGGTCTCCTCGATCTTTGCAGAGCAGATCACCGTTGTTAGCTACAACACAGAATCCGGGGGCGCTAATCCGACTGGCATTGCTGCGGCCATGCAGCAGATTGGCGCCCACGACATCTGGGGCCTGTCGGAAGTCAACGCAAGCTGGGTCCCGACCCTTGAAGGCGCTGCTGAGCAGGTAGACGGTAACCAGGACTAC
>JADFOI010000131.1 GCA_022562935.1 Acidobacteriota bacterium | reverse complement strand
TTGTTTGTTATCGGGGGGGGCGACCTTAGGCTCCGTCCAGGCGGCATCCTGGCCGACGTCGCCCCCACCGTCCTGGAGTTGATGGGAGTTCCCAAGTCGCCGGAAATGACCGGACAGAGCCTGATTGAGCCCTAGCCCGGACTAGCAGGGAGCTCCGGAATGTGGGAGGCACCCTCAATGAGACAGGAACCACTAGAAACGAAGAATCACGCCGGCGTTGAATTCGAATTGGTGAGAGTAATTGGCCTCGCCGACGATCCAACATCCGCCTGGCCAAAAAGGGCTGCACCAATAGCCGGTGGGATCCGTATTAATATAAGTGGGAGTCCAGCGAGCGGTCATCCGGACGCCCACATGATCCGTCCCGTACCACTTCACTCCTCCACCCCAGGTGGTGGAGAATCGACTCCTGCTATCGACGCTATTTCCCTGGATGTCGTCAGGAGAGTATTGGGTGGCGCCCAATCCAAGGAAGAGAAAGGGTTTGGAGGTCGCATCCTCGTCTCCCAGGTTCAGGGTGAACATGCCGTGGTAGTTACGGACCTTCATGTCGGTGATTTCCACTTTCGGTGCACCCACAAGGCCTAACTCCATCTTGCTGGACTGGGCAGCGTATTGAAACCCCATGGCGAATATTTCACTGGCCAGAACATCGGCCTGAAAACCCCAGCTCCAGCCGCTCACGGGTGTGATCCTGTTGACGGTGCCACCACCGGGAATGTCGGCGATATTAACGTTGGTCCCTTCACTAAGGGTGTAGCCAAAGAAGGGGGTGAGCTCCATCACAAAGTCCTGGGCCAGCGCCAATGGGCTGAGAGCAAACATGAGCGCCAATACCACAAAAACTCTACACTTCATTTCTTGACTCCTCTCTTTCTGGTTGTTCGAATCCCTCGAATGAATTCATACCGTGTGATCCCTTGAATATGAGATATCTACTCTGCCAAGGCAGCTTTTGCCTTGTATATCGTTTCTCCTGAGCCAGAATAGTCATTCCCTCCCGGCAGTGGCAACTGTAACATTTAACAGGGATGGAATAAGCTATCTCCTATTGTGGCTCTACTCTGGAGACTCGTAGCCCATTATTCACCGGGGGGGGGTGTTGTTCGCCAGGCGCAAACAGGCAGCCGGGTTTCGAGGTTAACGAGCGAAACGACTTTCGTAGGGGTCAGCCACTCGTGGCGAGTCACCGGCTGACCCCTACGGGAGGTCTTGAAGCCTGTTACCAGCGCTTGATGTTGGTCAGCTGATAGGGTTGGATGCCGTAGCTGACGATCTCGAACTGACCCTCTTTATTGAACTGGAGCTTGGCGGCCACGATAAGCGCTCCCAGGCCTATGCCCTTACCGTCCTCGTCAATCTCGAACTCGAACCAGCCGAAGGGATAATCCCTGGATCTTCCCGACACGTACAGTTCAAAACCCGGTATGGTTCGGGCGGTCACGACGATGAAGCGCTCACCTTCTTCGGTCTTGTGGACCCGGGCCACAGCAACATCCGCACCGATCCGACCCCTGGGCGTGACCTTGCCGTTTTGCATCTTCTCCATCGTTCTGCGCAGCTGGTCCGTCCCGCCTTCCTTCAGGACTTCGATTAATTCCAGGACCTCCTCATCGGTTGTGAACTTCTTGATCCGCAGAGTGATGTCAATCGTTATTCTGGCGGAACCCTTGGTCGGAATAGCGACCATGGTAAAAGTTTCCTCACGTTCTTCTTCCTCCTGACTGGAGGCGGCCAGCAGAGGCCAGAAAGCCGCCACGCCCCAAATCAAAACCATGGATGTCAAAACTCGAGTGATCAGAGTTTTCATAGATGTTTCCTCCATTTTGGTAGAGTTCAAATTGCAGAATATAGGTTAACTCGTTGGTTCAACCTCCTCTACTGTCAAGTTTGACAGGTGCCTTAGAGCTTTACCTTAGAGTCCTGTTACAGGTGAATCTAGCACAGATGATTCTTTGATAACGGGCTATCTCACCCGGCGTCGCTGTTTGACGGCTTTTTCCCCGATTCCAATCTGAGAGTTGAGCCCCTTTCCAGGTTCGCCGAAGGCAAAATCAATCCGGATCATATCGACGAAGGGTATCAGGAGTCGAAGTCCGAAACCGTAGCCGTCCAGCCACCGGTTTCCCTGGCTGTCCTCCCAGGCGATGCCCAGGTCACCAAAGAGGGCAACTTGCAGACCGAGGTAAAAGCTGACTCCAAACACACTCCAAGCCTTCGGAGCCATCAGGTCGTAACGGTATTCGAGGGTATTGATGAATTGGTTTTTCCCGCTTGTGGAACCCAGTCCCCAGCCCCGGATGGAGTTGGTTCCCCCTAAATGAAAATTCTGGTAGATGGGAATCTCCACCCCAACCGTACCCGTCTGCAGAGTGGTGAGGGAAAAGAAGGCCAGCGTGTGTCGTTCAGCCAGTGGCTGAAACCTCCTCACATCGAAGTGCACCCTCCAGAAATCACCGTCCCCACCCAGAAAGCCACCATTCTGGGACACTTCAACCTCATTCCACCAGCCCCTATGGGGGCTGGTCCAGAAATCCCGGCTGTCATATCCGATAAAGAAGGCCAAGGAGGGAGTGTTGTCTCGATTGTTTGCAGAAAGGGTTGTCCCCGGAGTGTCGCTTCCCAGGGACAGAAAGTTAAAGTGGCCGCCAATCCGGCCATGGTCTCCCACATAACTTCCCAGACGAAGATTGATTTCGGTGGAAACTTCAGCAAAGTTATCCAGCTCATTTTTCCGGTCTCGGTGATGGAAGTCCAGCCTGTAGGAAAGGTGATTCCCGGCAACCCAGGGATTCTCAAGGGTGGTCGCAAAACTGGTGGCACCGCCAAACCGGGCGCTGGCAGACAAGGAGATGGCCCGACCACCCAGATTGATGGACTTGAATCCCGGTCCTATGGAGAGTCCGTTTTCATCATCGACGTCCAGGCTGATTGTGGGTAAATAAGGAAAGGTCTCTTTAACCTCAATCGCCAGCACCACTTCATCCCCTTTTTCGATGGCTTCAATGGTGATGGCGCTGAAAATCCCCAGCTGGTCGAGTCGCTTGGCATCCTTTTCAGCGTTCTCTTTCAAGTAGGGCTCCCCCACCCGGGAGGCCAACTCACGGATAATGATCTCTCGATCCGTATAACGGAGTCTGCTGATGCGGATTTCCTTCACCGTCTTGCCATAAAGTTGCTTCTCGGCGTCGGACGGTGAGACGCTGTCCTGCTCTGCAGCGGTGCTCATCCCCAGTACGGTCGGGAAGATTCCCCATAGAGCAAGCTGAACCAGTACAAGTTGCAAGAACACACGCATAGGCTTTCTGATGCTCTTCGCGATGCTGGTCGGCTATCGCCGCGTCGCCTCCAACTGAGCAAGCAGCTGACGGAACATGGCGTTGTCCGGTACCCGTTCGATGAGTTTGTTGGCATACAGGATGGCCTCCTTGAGGGTCCCGTTATCGCGGTTCAGGGTGGTTAAAAGCATGAGCAGCTCAAGGTTATCCGGATGCCGATCATGCGCTGTCTTCAATGTCTCCAGTGCGCTGGTGACCTGGCCGGTTTCTTGTAAGGCCACGGCCAGGATGTAACTGTAGCGCCAGCGGTCAGGGCGCAACCGGGCCGCCCGTTCCAGGGCTTCGAGGGCTTCCTGATAGCGTTTCTGGCGCACCAGGAGGAGTCCCAGGGAATGATAGACATCTCCGTTATCGGGACTGATGACGAGTGCCTGCCGCAAGAGTTTTTCCCCTTCTTGGTCTCGATTCTGTTCCCGATAGAGGTCGGCCAGATTGATCCGGCCCGGCACCGAGGAGGGGACCATGCTCAGGGCCCTCTGATAAGACCGTTCGGCCTTTTCCAGCTCCCCCAACTGATGGTGGAGCACTCCCAGGTTGAGGTGAGCCTCGGGCCGGTCGGCGTTGATCTGTTGCGATTGACGATACTCGTCCAGGACCGAGTCTCGCAGGGAAAGTTGCTGAGAGGTCCATAACTCCGAGGGCACGGAAGCCAGCACTCGTGCTGCCTGCAATCTCACGGCCCGTATCGGATCGCTCAACAGAGGAAAGGCCAGGCCCAACCGAGTGGGCGGCTCCAGAGCTTCTGCTGCAGTGAGACCCGAGGCACGAAGCAAGGGGTCGCTGCTTTTCAGGGCGTTTTGCATGGCTTGGCGGGATTCCGGACCTAGCGAATACCCAGGCAGCAGAGTTAGAGCGGTGGCTCTGGCGATGCCAGGCATGGAGGGGTTGTCGGCCAGTCGAGCCAAAGCTCTCTCTCCGTTGGCCAGGCGGTTGCGGCCGGCATGAAGGGCTTCTCCGAAGTGGGGCTGATCGGACCTGTTGGAGCCGTACCAGCCGGTGACGACTTCAGCCGCCCATGAGCTGGAACGATCGGTGTGACAGCCGGTACAGGCGTTGGGTGTGCCCAGTTTCAGGGATAGATCCGGCCGCGGGATTCGGAAACTGTGATCGCGGCGAGGATCCACCACCATATAGGTCCTGGCCGGCATATGACACTCTACACAGCTGGCCCCGGACGAGTTTTCGGGGTGAAAGTGATGGGAGGGTGTTTCAAACTTCTCCGGCAGGTGACACTGTCGGCACACCCCATCCTCTGAGCCATAGAGCTTCAGGCTGTGTGGATCATGGCAGTTACTGCAAGTGACTCCCTGCTGGTACATCTTGCTCTGTAGAAACGATCCGTAGACATAAACCTCACCCAGGATCTGCCCGTCGGGGTAATACAGAGATCTCTCCAGCAGGGCCGGGCGATGGGTGTCCATCAGGGGGCGTCCGTGTTGGTAGTCTTCGTGCAAGATGCCTCGTCGTGCGTGGCAGTGAGCACAAGTCTCCAGCTGGAGATTCGAGCCTTTGGGTGGACTTCGCCTGGCCATACCGCTGTCCCCTTCAAAAACCCAGCTCACATCACTCGTCTCTTTCAGCTGAATCACCAGGCCGTTCTGCTCCGGGTACCGGGGTGTTGGCGCCGCTTCAAGGTCTTCTGCCCAGGCCAGGTGGGCGGAGGCCGGACCGTGGCAGGCCTCGCAGGAAACGTCGATCTCGGACCAGGTGGTTTCATAGCGATCTTCTGCTTCAAGATAATTCTTCTTCAACTGGGTGGAGTGGCATTCTGCGCACATGTGATTCCAGTTCTGGGAGATCGCGGTCCAATGAAGGGGGTCGTCGTATTGGATCTTCTCATCCGGATAAAGATGAAACCACCGCTGTCCCCCCTCCTGGGCCGGCCGTGTGTCCCAGCTAAGACTCAAAGCCTGGTAGCGGCCTCCGGGAAAGGCGATCAGGTATTGCTGGAGAGGTTCGAGGCCGAAAGTGTAGGCAATCTCGTACTCTAGAAGTTCGCCCTCAGGTCCATCGGTTCGCACCAGGAATTTTCCCTCTCGTTTGAAGAAGGTGGAGGTCATTCCGTTATAGGTGTAGGTGGCGTTGTCAAAATCTCCCAGCACGGTACTCTGGTCGGCGACCTGCATGGCCAGGTCGTGGTGGGACCCCTCCCAAAGTTCAACCTCCCTGGCGTGGCACTGAGCGCAGGCTTGCCTGCCCACAAAGGTGGCTGTTGCGATCGTGTCGGTTTCAATCTCCGGAGAGGGTTCAATCGACGGGCTTTCCGAGCAATGAGTCAGAAACAGGCTGATGAGAACGCCTGTGAAAAGGATACCGCCCGAGAAGGCCCGAGAACCCATGAGGTGCATTATAGACGATGGCCTCCGCGAACTTTCACCAATTGCCTTTCTTCATCGATTTCTGGCCAACTCATCGCCGGGCATTGAAATTCCCAGGTGATTTCCCTTAAAGTTGAGTCCGCCCCGGAATATGAGAGGCGTTTGTTGGAGGCCAATGAGATGATCAAAACTGGAGCTTCGCTACTTCATTCCGTCCTTCTGTTTTTCACGGTAATGCTGCTCAGCACCCCTCTGCTGGGTCGTGACAAAACGGATGTGATCGTCCTCAAAAACGGGGATCATGTCACCGGAGAAATTAAGTCGCTTGATCGGGGCAAATTGAGTTTGAGCACCGATTCTATGGGAACGGTCCAGATTGAATGGGAGGACGTTGAACGGGTGACCAGCCAGTGGGTTTTTGAGGTGGAAACAGAGATGGGGCTGAGAAGCTTTGGTTCACTTGCCCCGGCAGCTGAGCCGAAGATGATGGAGATTATTGGGGAAGGCTCTCGAAATACCCTGCACCAGACTTCGGTGGTGCGAATGACTCAAATAGAAGCAGGTGTTCTGGACCGGTTGGAGGGTTATGTGGATATGGGTTTCAGTTTTGCACGAGCCAATCGGGCCACGGAGTGGACCCTGGGGAGTGGAGTGAATACTCGTGGAGAAACACGGCAGTTGAAGTTCAGCCTGAGCTCTCGTTTTAACAGCCGGAAGGATCTGGAGAGCACCACCAGAAACGTACTCACTTTCGACTGGACCCGTTTTTTCTCCCGACGATGGTTGGTGACGGCACTGACTAACTTCACTCAAAACCAGGAACTCGATTTGGATCTTCGCTCCACTTTTGGCGGAGGACTGGGACGGCATCTGATCCAGAACAACAGAACTCGGTTGACCGTCACGGGGGGAGCAGTCTTCACCAGAGAAAAATTTGCACCCACTGACACCGAACCCATGGCAAAGGAGGGCAGCAACATCGAAAGCATGGGAACGGTGGAGTATGATTTTTTCACTTTTGGGGATCATGAGACGGATATTGTCACCACCTTGACCGTACTTCCCAGCCTCAGTGACTGGGGGCGCGTTCGTGCACAACTGGACTCCCGCATTCGCTATGAGCTCTTCAAGGACTTTTTCTGGGCTATTACCCTGTTCGACCAGTATGACAGCCGTCCTCCCGAAGGAACCGAGAAAAACGACTTTGGCATCACTACCTCGGTGGGATGGTCCTTTTAAAATGGTGAATTGTGATTTGTGAATTGAGAATGGTAATCTGAACCGTCGGCACATGCTGAACCAGAGCCCTCACCGTTTCCTTTATTTACTCATCGCACTGGTGGCCTTCGTTACCGTTGTTCCTGTCCTCGAAGAAATGGGCCAGGGAAGGATGATCCTCTCCATCTTCTACTCCACCATCCTTCTTTCGGCAGCCTACGCGGTCAGTGAGAGCCGAGGCTATTTTATCCTGGCTTTAATCCTGGCCGGCCCCGCCTTTGTGCTCAGGTGGATCAACAATTTCCTGGAAGGTCCCTGGCTCGCGGTGGTCGCCGATGTTCTGACCGTTCTCTTCCTATTGCTCGTGGCCATGCTCATCCTCACCCATGTCTTGAGAGATGAAAAGGTGAGTAGGGAGAAAATCTTCGGGGCGCTCAGTGTTTATCTCCTGCTTGGAGTCATCTGGAGCCTTTTGTTTATGATGGTGGACTTCCTGGTGCCCGGCTCCTTTGGGTATGGACAGGATCGGGCACTCACCGGGGCCGAGATGGTTTATTACAGCTTCGTCACGCTAACCACCCTGGGGTACGGAGATATCGTTCCCATTTCTCCATCGGCACGTGGGCTGGCCACTTTTGAAGCACTCACCGGCCAGCTCTACCTCACCGTGCTGATTGCCCGTCTGGTCGGACTTCATATCACTCACTCCTCACGGCGTCGCTCTGAGGATCAAGAAAAGTCCTGAGTCTCCACGGGTCATCCGGGGTTCGATTTTCTTTTCAGAATCACGGTGGAGTGGAGTCTGGAGATCACCTTGTCTGGCTGAGTCCTGGCAGAGGAACCGACGCAGTCAGGCTGCTTGACTACGCTGATAGAGTAAACGGGTATGAAAATAAGGACTCGTGAGGAGTCCATCGGACATCGATCGAAGAGAAAGGATAGAGATTATGAATCGGCTTTTGAGCACTATCTTGACGCTTTTGATTTCCCTGGGAATGGGGCTGGGTGGATTAGCTCAGCAGGGTAGCCCGGTATCCTCAGATGTTCTGGAACAATTGGTCCGACGCATCGAAAGTCTGGAACAAACCGTTCAGGAACTTCGAGTACAGGTGCAATCCCAAAGCGCCTCATCGGAGAGTCCATCCAACGCCCAAAGGTCCGACGCAGCCCAGGCCATGGTCTCCTCCCCGGCCCAGGGCACCCCGAAAAACGATCGAGCGATCAAAATCAGCGGCCTAGCGTTTGGTGATTTCTACTGGGCTGCAGCCAGTCATGATGAGAGCCTGAAAGACCGAAACGGGTTCTGGTTTCGCCGCATCTATTTAACCTTTGACAAGGCGATGACGGAACAATTGGATATGCGTCTGCGTCTTCAAATGAACTCAGCGGGCGATTTCAGATCCGATACCAGACTGAATCCCTTTGCCAAGGATGTCTACCTGCGCTGGAAAGTTACAGACCAGCATCAAGCCTACCTCGGATTGTCCGCTACCCCCACCTGGAACGTGGTGCAGGATTTTTGGAGTTACCGTTCCCTTGAGAAAACCGTCCTCGATCTTCAAAGGATGGGGGCTCCAAGAGATCTGGGTGTGGCCT
>JADFOI010000026.1 GCA_022562935.1 Acidobacteriota bacterium | reverse complement strand
AGGCGGTCAGGTGGTCAGGTGGTCAGGCTCTTCCTCAGATTCTTCGCACCGAGATGTATCGAGCCAATTCTGTGAGGGTTTCACCTCGAGAACCCAGAAACTCGATGTCCTGAAGGGCTTTTTCCACCAACTCGATGGCCATTTTCCTACTGGCCTCAAAACCGTACATTGCAGGATAGGTCGCGGGCGGTTTGCTCGAGGCCTGCGAAGAGTCGAGAATGTCGTCCACAATCTGAAAGGCAAGTCCTATCCTTCGGCCAAAGGTACCGAGCTTCTTGCAGGCTTCCTCTGAAGCTCCCGACAGGAAGGCGGCGCAGCAAACTGAAGCCTCGATTAAGGCGCCCGTTTTGGCGGAGTGGATCTGTTCCAGTTGTTGGGCGGAGAAGGGTTTACCTTTCTTCACCAGGTCCATCACCTGGCCTGCTAACATCCCCTGGGTGGTTCCAATGGCCCGACAAATCTGATCCAGAACCGCAACCTTGGATTCCTTCTCCGCTGCCTGAGCGGGAAGTTCCGCAAGCAGCTGGAAGGCCCGGATCAGGAGCCCATTTCCAGCCAAAAGGGCGATCGCTTCTCCAAACTTCTTGTGTGTGCTCGGTTGACCTCTGCGATAATCATCGTCATCCATGGCAGGGAGGTCATCATGGATGAGTGAGTAGGTGTGGATCATCTCCAGCGCAGCAGCCAGAGAAATCAATTTCTGAAAGTCACCTCCCACAGCTTCTCCCGTGGTTAAAGCCAGTATGGGCCGAATCCTCTTGCCCCCTGGGAAGACGCTGTAACGCATCGCCTGGTGAATGATTTCCGGAGGGGTATGGAGGGGGGGTAAGCAATGATCCAGGTGTTTGTCTATGGTCAGCTTTCGCTGGTCCATGTACTCTTGGAAGGTCAAGTCGTTTGTCAGGACAGGGGTCGTTTCTCTTTTCAAGCTGAGGGCTCTCCCTCAGGCTGGAAGGCTTTTTCGGTGAGTTCTCCCTTCTTGTCTTTCAACAGGATTTCTACCTTTCGCTCGGCTTCGTCGAGTTTGGTACTACAAAATCGGGAGATCTTAATGCCCTCCTCAAACAGTTTCAGTGCCTTTTCAAGCGCAAGTTCTCCTTCTTCCAGTTCCCCGACGATACTTTCCAAGCGGGCCAATGCATTTTCGAAGTCCTTATACTCCATCTTCTCTCTCTTTCTTTATATCTTCTTCGCTCGGAATTCGCCTCGCTCTACTCGAATTCCGATCGTGTCTCCTTTCTCTACATGATCGGGGTCACGGACAATTTCCCTGTCTTTCCCGGTAACGATAGCATAGCCTCGCTCCAAAACCGCCAGAGGAGAGAAGGCCTGAAGTTGGGTACTCAGAGTTGTGAGCGCATGTTTCTTGTTCTTCAGATAAAAATGGATCTGCTGGCCTAAACTTTGTTCTTGTTGAGTAAACTTTTGGCGAGTCCCACGAATCAGGGAAGGAATGGTTTGAATCAATCGGGCCTGAAGTTCATCCAGACGTTGTAGGAAGAATCGCAATTTGCTCTCAGCGTCCACGAAAGCACGACTGGAGGCCAGTTTACGAAGCTTTTCACGCTTGTCCTTGAGGCAGAGTTGAATAGCTTGAACGGATCGCTGATGCAAGCCTTCCACACGGTTGCACAAATCCTCCCGCGTTCCCGAGACAATCTCGGCAGCTGCTGATGGAGTAGGTGCCCTGAGGTCGGCGACAAAATCAGCAATGGTGAAGTCGACCTGGTGACCCACAGCTGAGATGACGGGAAGGTCCGAATCAAAGATGGCGCGGGCTACCTCCTCTTCGTTGAAGGCCCATAGATCCTCCAGAGATCCACCGCCCCGAGTTACGATGATCACATCAATGTCCTCTCTGGTGTTGAAATAATGGATTCCCCGAGCCACTTGCTGAGCGGATCCCGTTCCTTGAACCTTAGTTGGAAAGATCAGGATGTTCAACCGGTCATTACGTCGTGAGAGCACCCTTAAGATATCTTGGATCGCGGCTCCAGTGGATGAGGTCACGATCCCTATCTTGCTGGGCAAAAGCGGTAGACTTTTTTTATGAACTTCCTCAAAGAGACCTTCAGACTTCAGTCTCGATTTCAATTGATCAAAGGCGAGTTGCAGAGCTCCAGGGCCTACCGGCTCCATGAACTCCACGACCAACTGAAACTCGCCACGAGGAGGGTAAACGGAGAGTGAACCGTGAACGATCACATCCATCCCGTCTTGGGGACGAAACTTTAAGAGACGCCTCTGCATTCTAAAGCAGACTGCTCTAACTTGAGCATCACTGTCTTTGAGGGTGAAATAACTGTGACCGGAGCTGGGCGTTTTAAAGTTAGAAATTTCTCCCCGAACCCAAATGTCCTGAAATTGGGTTTCCAGTTGCACTTTGACATCGTTGACAATCTGAGACACGGAAAGGATTTTTCGCTCCTCAAACATCTTGAATTCTTGCTGTTGCATCGGTGTTTTTGGATTCCTTGAAAGCTTGGCCTGCTAGCCCGGATTATGCATCGTCTGGGCTTTAGTGCAGGGTCTCCACAGGTGAGAAAAGTATATCGTTGCCGACTTTACCTGTCAAAACTCTTCCACTGGGGTCTCTCGTCCAGGATTGAAGAGTTGTTCCTTCCCGTTCATTTCCACTATCATGAGCAAATGGCTTGGTTTCAAAGGGATAAATCCCCGCTCCAAACCCCTGTTCATCAGGAGAAGCGGGTCCAGACCGAGGGGCTTTTCACCAAGTGTCCGAACTGCGAGAACGTGATTTGGAAGAAGGAACTGGAAAGCAGCCTTCATGTCTGTCCCAAATGTGACCATCACTTCAAGATCGGCGCCCGCCAGCGTCTGGAGTTTCTACTGGATGAGGGTCGATACAAGGAATTCGATGCCCACCTGAAGTCCTCTGATCCATTGCACTTTGTTGACAAGAAGAACTATAAGGAACGTCTTGCCAAAGCCGTGAAGTCAACGGGCAGCAATGAAGCCGTGGTGAATGCAGAAGGCACCATCCATGGTCACCCTGTGATCTGTGCTGCCATGGAATATAGCTTTATCGGGGGCAGTATGGGCTCGGTAGTGGGTGAAAAGATCACCAGAGCCATCGAGAACTCTCTGGATAGCCGAAAGCCCTTGATTGTTGTCTCTGCAAGCGGCGGGGCGCGGATGATGGAGGGTGTTCTTTCGCTGATGCAAATGGCCAAGATTAGTGCTGCCTTGGCTCGACTGGACGAGCAGCGTGTTCCCTATATCTCCTTGCTCACCGATCCGACCACAGGAGGAGTAACTGCCAGTTTCGCCATGTTGGGGGATCTGAATATTGCAGAGCCAAGGGCCCTGATTGGATTCGCCGGTCCCCGGGTGATCGAACAGACCATCCGCCAGAAGCTCCCCGAGGGCTTCCAGCGGAGCGAATTTCTGCTGGAGCATGGGATGGTGGATGCTGTGCTCTCACGAAAAGATCTTCCCGACTTCATTGCCGATTGGCTGGTCTTTATGGGGAACGGAAAGTCAGTTTCAGGTTCCAAGTTCCAGGTTCCAGGTTAAAGCCAGAATTCAGAGACCCAATTCCAACCGGAACCTTGTACAGACAACAGACAACAGACCGGCTGAAATTCGATATTCAAAACTCAAAATTCAAAACAAATTCCAAATTCGAAACCTGAAACCTGGAACTTGAAACCTGGAACGCGCGCGAAGCGCGCAGGAGCCATGAACTACGCCCAGTGTATGACCTATCTGGAAAAGCTTGGCGATGAAGTGATGACCATGAAGTTCGGATTGGAGACGATCCGAGCACTCCTTGAGACACTCGGCAATCCCCATTTGAAGTACCCTTCCGTTCTGATTGGTGGGACCAATGGGAAGGGCTCGGTCGCTCGCTTTCTCAACTCAGTTTGCACGGCCTGTGAGATTCGAAATGGACTCTATACCTCACCCCACCTCATACGGGTGGAAGAACGTTTTGTAGTGGATCAGGGTCCCATCGACTCCGAGAGGTTTGCTCACCATCTCACTCGTGTGGTTGATGCGATCGAGGGACTGGAGCGCTCCTTTCACCCCACCTACTTCGAGACCTTGACGGCTGTCGCTTTCCTCTACTTCCTGGAACAGAAAGTGGAACTGGCCATTTTGGAGGTGGGTATGGGAGGACGCTTGGACAGTACCCATGTGGTGGATCCTCTGCTGGCCATTCTGACTCCGGTGGGACTCGATCACCAAAGATTTCTAGGCGACACTATGGAAGAAGTGGCGTTTGAAAAGGCGGGCATTTTGGACCGCGCTAAATTCGCGCTGATGGCTCCTCAACGGTCTCAGGTACAGCGGGTCTTCCGGAGCGAGGCCTCCAAGAACAAGGTCGAGCTTCAGGAATTGGATTCCGGGGCAATTCAATGCTCGGAGTCTTCTGACGGGAAGTATGCTTTTCGCTTCCACGAGATGGAGTTCCAGCTTCCCCTTTACGGTCAACACCAGGTGGAAAATGCAGCTCTGGCCATACAGGCTGCCGAGGTCCTGGGCCAATCCGGTTTTTCGTTGTCCACCTCCTGTATGCGAAAAGGGATTGAAGAAACGTGTTGGATGGGAAGAATCCAGGTCTTCGGAACAGATCCCAGAATCGTTCTGGACGGAGCCCATAATTTAGATGCCGCTCATGCACTGGTGAAGTTTCTGGATCGCCATACTCAAGCTCCCCGCGCACTTCTGTTTGCCATGATGAGCGACAAAGACATTGCCTCGGTTTTGAAGATTCTGGAAGCGACCTTCGAGCGGTTCTACCTCACCCGCGTCAACTCCCGGCGGGCGGCAAGTATTGAGGAGCTCAAGAAGTTGTGTCCCTCAGGCATCGCGGTGGAAGATTCCTCTGCTGCTTACCGTCAAGCCCTGGCTTCCCCCGTTGCAACCGTGGTGGTAGCCGGATCCTTCTATCTTGTGGGGGAGATTCTTAGGAACCTGTCAAGGCAAGCCGGCAGCTAGCCCGGACAGGCTCCTAGTCAATCTCGAATAGCAGATCTCCCGTGTTCACCGTCTCTCCTTCACGGATGTTGCACCGGATCACCATGCCGGATTTGGGAGACTTGAGTTCATTTTGCATCTTCATGGCTTCAATAATAGCCAGACCCTGTCCCATCTTGACCTCTTCACCTTCATTCGCCAGAATGGCGATGACCTTTCCGGTCATCTGAGCCGTCAGGGATAGGGCCCGCTGTGATTCAGTGGGAACTGAGTCGCTGAGTCGTTTCTCTTTCGGTCGGCCGATCTGGACGGTGAAGGTTCGATTATTCCAGTCAATGAGTACCTCTTCCCTTTTCCTGGAAATCAGGACGTCTTCGATTTGCCCGTCAATTTCTAACGTCCAGTGGTCCTGAGCACGGCTGACGACGCGAACCGGTACGACCTGTTCTCCGTCCGGCCTGTGGATCTTGATTTCAAAATGGGATCCCGGTTCGGAACTCTTTTTCGTTTCGAGTTCGACGGCATAAGTCCGATTGTTGTAGCTGGCCTCGAGCTTCACCATGGGCAGTGTAGTGGAATCGTGCCCGGAATGGCTAAGCCTCCTTTTCTGGCGGCTTTGGTCGATAGCGAACGACCAGATCTTCAATATTGTCGTGCCAATGGATCTTCTGCACTTGAGCTCGTTGCTTCTCTTCCTGCTCCCAGGTCAGCGGACCTCGATAGCCGGTGATGTCCCAGCCGGAGACCATCAACGGTAGGACCAAGAGGGTCAGGATGACCCAACTAGTTTTTCTGGTGGCGATCAAAATGTCGCTCCCCTCTTGCCCCGAATTGTTCCAGATTCTCTTCCAGCAGGACGGCAGGATCGAGCACCAGACCGTCCTTAATGACCAGGTGAATCTCTTGGGTATTGGTAATGTCTTGCAGAGGATCAGCGTCAAGGATGACCAGGTCTGCGTATTTACCCGGTTCGACGGTGCCCAGTTCGTCTTCTTTGTTGAGAACCTTGGCGTTGTTCAGGGTAGTGGCTTGGAGCGCCGCCATAGGTGTTAAGCCGGCCTCCACAAAAAGCTCCATTTCTTGGTGTACACTCCAACCCGGAAGGGCTGCCCCAGGGGAATCCGTTCCGTTGATGAGGAGTCCACCGGCTTCATGAAACTTGTAAGTGGCCTCCTTCATCAGCTCCATGGTTTTTCTCCAATCCTGGCGCTCCTCCTCTGTGAAGCGTCCGAAGCGATCCGGTTCATCTTCAGGGATATACTTGAGATTGGGATCCGAATCCACTTCGGGAGTGTTGCGCTGGACAAAGTTGCGAACGAAGTTGATCAGTGTGGGAGCAAAGTAGACCTCTTCTTTGACCATCAACTGGATCAGCTCATCCATTGTCTCGGAATTCACGACCGAGTACATTCGACCATACCAGTAGCGGAAAATATGGGTGGAGTCGAATGGGTCGTAGTCGGCGGGCACCGGGACGGCTTTCTCCATGGCATCTTCCAGAACTCCCAGAGCGTGCTCGATTCCGTCGAGTCCCGCTTCCACGGCCAGGCGTGCCCCGGGAGCCCGATTTCCCCGCTTGGGTCCCGTGTGCCCATAAACAATTAATCCATTGGCGTGGGCGACCTCAACGATTTCCCGGAGTTCGTCCGTGGTGTAGCCGGTGACCTTGATTCCGTCGACTCCCGCTTCCACCAGCTTGGTCGCCATTTCTTTGGCGCTTCCCAGATTCATGGCCCGGACCGAGCCCGGGTTAATGCCCGGTCCGGAGACGAACAGTCTGGGTGCCAGAATATTTCCCACAGCAATCTCTTGCCGCAGCGTGAGGGTCCTTTCAATGGAGCTTCCCAGGTCCCGAACCGTGGTCACACCGTTGGCCAGATAGAGTCGATGGAGCCAGGGCATATCGTAATGAACATGAGCATCGATCAGGCCGGGGATGATGTATTTGCCGGCCGCGTCAATGACGCGCGCGCCTGCCGGGATGCTCAGTTCCCCCTGTTGGACGATGTCCTGAATGCGGCCCTCTTCAATCAGAATGCGGGTACCCGAAACGGCAGGGGCACCTGTCCCATCAATCAGCGTTCCCCCCTCGATGACGATAACCCCGGGAGTCGCTGACGACTGGGAGGTTTGCTCTGCCGGCCCACAACCGGGTGAGCAAAACAAGAGGACCAACAGGAAAAAACACAATAAGGAATTGTCCCTGATGGTATGCTGCATGCCCAACTCCTCCTGAACCACAGACCGCAGACCGGGTTACTACTGACTCTGAATTGTAAACCCTGGCCAGGATTATTCATAGGTTCTGGTAGTAAGCGCGGTAGGGGCGAGCCGGTGGCTGACGACGGAACGTAACTCGTCGAAAGCCACTGGCAGTCAGGGCGGACGGTTTCGCTCCTGCTGTCCCCTCCAGCTCACCATTTGTGGAAGGGATCGGAATGGTGTTGGGAGTTTCTCCAAAGATTGCGTTTGCCGTAAACCTGGGATTTGGGTTTCTGGGCTTCGTAAAAGTGGTTGAGTGCCGCAGCGATCAGGGGAACGGTGTCGCTTTCTCCCGACTCCTCTTCCAGACGTTGGATGAGTTGCTGCTCGTCAATGAAATGGGTGTGTAGGTCCGCTTCAATAAAGGCGGGATGAGAGAGAAGGACTTGGAAAAAAGGGATGGTGGTTCGTACCCCTCCGATTTTGTATTCACCCAGTGCTCTTTGCATGCGGAGGATGGCTTGTTGGCGATCTTCACCATAGGCGATGACCTTAGAGATGAGTGGATCATATTCCACCGGGATCGTGGAACCGGAACATACTCCGCTGTCGGTGCGGATGCCAGGCCCGGAGGGCTCAACGTAGGTGGTGAGGGTCCCCGGCGAAGGACAGAAATGAGTATAGGGATCTTCGGCGTAGATACGACATTCAATCGCTGTCCCCCGGGGGCGGATCTCTTCCTGTCTCCAGGCCAGTCTTGATCCTGCCGCAATCCGGATTTGTTCGCTTACCAGATCAATGCCGGTCACCAGCTCGGTAACCGGATGTTCCACTTGAAGGCGGGTGTTCATTTCCAGGAAATAAAATTTATGTTCCCCTGTTTCTGCGGACTCAACGATAAATTCGACCGTACCTGCATTGTAATAATCGGCTGTTTTGGCAACGGCCAAGGCCGCTTCTCCGATTTTTCTTAGAAACTCCTCGTCCTCCAGGGGCGAAGGGCTTTCTTCCACCAGTTTTTGATGGCGACGCTGGATGGAGCATTCCCTTTCGCCGAGGTGGATCACATTGCCCTTCAGATCACCGAGTACCTGAATCTCGATGTGACGAGGTTTCATCAAGTACTTTTCGATCAAGAGGGTCGAATCGTTAAAGGATGCCCGGGCCTCGCTGCCTGCTGTTTCATACAGGGAGGTGAGTTCCTCCTCGCTCGAGACCAGCCGCAAGCCCTTACCCCCGCCGCCGGCACTGGCCTTGAGCATGATGGGGTAGCCGATTTCAGAAGCCGCTTTCAACGCGTCTTCCCTGGATCGCAGAGGCCGTGTGGTACCGGGAACGATGGGCACACCTGCTTTCTGAACCGCCGCCCGGCTGGCGATTTTGCTGCCCATGAGCTTTATGGAAGCCGTCGAAGGACCGATGAATACCAATTTGGAGTCCTCACAGGCTTGAGCAAAGAGTTCGTTCTCAGACAGAAACCCATAGCCGGGGTGAATGGCCTCTGCCCCTGACTTGCGAGCCGCATCGATGATCTTTTCGACCACCAGGTAGCTTTCCAAAGAGGGAGAGGGTCCGATGAAATGCGCCTCATCGGAGAGTCTAACGTGCAGAGCTTCCCGGTCCGCCTCGGAAAAGACCACGACCGGGGAGATGCCGAGATCCCGACAGGCCCGAATGATCCGGACTGCGATCTCCCCGCGATTGGCGATAAGAAGTTTTTTAAACACCGAACCTTTCTTCATCGACTGTCAGCTGTCAGCTGTCAGCTCTTACAAGGGTATGTTCCCGTGCTTTTTGGGCGGATTGGTATCGCGCTTGTTGGCGGTCATTTCCAGGGCACGGATCAATTTTGTTCGTGTCTGACGGGGCTCAATGATCTCGTCCACATAGCCTCGCTCCGCGGCAATATAAGGATTGGCGTATGTCTTTCGAAACTCTTCGACTTTTTCCTGCTTGAATTTTTCCGGATCAGAGCTTTCCTCAAGTTCTTTTCGGTACAAGATTTCGACGGCCCCTTGTGGCCCCATCACCGCAATTTCGGCCGTGGGAAAGGCATAATTCACGTCGGTGCGGAGGTGTTTGGAAGCCATGACACAGTAAGCTCCTCCATAGGCTTTGCGTGTGATGACGGTAATCTTGGGGACCGTCGCCTCGGCAAAGGCATAGAGAAGTTTGGCCCCGGATCGGATGATACCTCCATGCTCCTGTCTGATTCCGGGCAAAAACCCGGGCACGTCTTCGAAGGTGATCAGAGGAATGTTGAAACAGTCACAGAAGCGAACGAAGCGGGCCGCCTTCAGGGAAGAGTTGATGTCCAGGGTTCCGGCCAGAACAGCGGGTTGGTTGGCGACGATTCCCACTGGGAATCCATTCAATCGAGCGAATCCAACGACGATGTTCTCAGCAAATTTAGGCTGAACTTCAAAGAATTGATGCTCGTCCATAACCGAAACGATGAGCTCTTTGATGTCATAAGGTTGGTTGGGGTCGCTTGGGACCAGCTCGTCCAGCTGGGGATCGACTCGGTCGGGATCGTCCGCAGACTCTTGATAAGGGGGATCTTCCATATTGTTTGAGGGAAGGAAGGAGAGCAACTCACGAATTTGGCTCAGACATTCTTCCTCACTCTGGGCAGCAAAGTGAGCAACTCCGCTGATGGTGGTGTGGGTGGTTGCTCCTCCCAGTTCCGATTTGGTCACTTCCTCCTGGGTGACCGCCTTGAGGACGTCGGGTCCTGTAATAAACATGTAACTGGTTTTGTGTACCATAAATGTGAAGTCGGTAAGGGCAGGAGAATAGACCGCACCGCCAGCGCAGGGACCCATAATGGCGGAAATTTGTGGAATGACACCGCTGGCCAGGGTGTTGCGTAGGAAGATATCGGCATAGCCGGCCAGGCTGACCACCCCTTCCTGAATACGGGCTCCGCCACTGTCATTGAAGCCAATGACGGGAGCACCCATCTTCATAGCCAGGTCTTGGATCTTGCAGATCTTGGCAGCGTACGTCTCCGAGAGGCTGCCGCCAAAAACGGTGAAGTCCTGAGAAAAAAGATAGACCAGGCGGCCTTCAATTTTGCCGTAGCCGGTAATCACGCCGTCCCCTGGGATCTTTTTCTTCTCCATTCCCAGGTGAGTGCACCGATGCACGACGAACTTATCTATTTCCTCAAAGGTGTTTTCGTCGAGAAGTTGATGGATTCGTTCTCGAGCGGTCAGCTTACCCGCTTTGTGTTGACGCTCAATTCGCTCCTTGCCGCCGCCTTCTTCCGCCTCAAGGTGGCGACGTTGGAGCTCCTTGCGCTTGTCGTCAGCATCCATAGCCCATGTGGGTATCTTCAGCTGCTTACCAGTTGTTTCTGTTTTTCCCAGTCGGCCAGGAACTTTTCCAGTCCGATGTCGGTCAAGGGATGCTTGAGGAGTTGCTCCATGACCTTTAAAGGCATCGTGGCGATGTGGGCTCCCATCCGGGCCGTCTCCAGAATGTGTACCGGATGGCGAACCGAGGCCACTAAAACTTCGGTGGGAAACTCGTAGTTGTCGTAGATAGTCAGGATATCCGAGATCAGATCCATGCTATCGGTACCAATGTCGTCCAAGCGCCCTACAAAAGGGCTGACGATGGCTGCTCCGTTTTTAGCCGCCAGAAGTGCCTGTGTCGCACTGAAAATTAAGGTGACATTGACCGAAATGCCTTCTTGGGCGACCACGTGTAAAGCCTTCAGGCCTTCAGAGATCATCGGGATCTTGACCATGACGTTCTTATGGATCTTTGCCAATTGCCGTGCTTCCGAGATGATTTCATCGGATTGGGTTGACACCACCTCCAGGCTCACCGGACCATCGACCAGGTCCAAAATCTCCCTCGCCACTTCTTCCAGAGATCTTCCCTCTTTGGCGAGCAGGGAAGGATTCGTGGTAACGCCATCCACGAGTCCCAGAGACACCCCTTTACGAATTTCCTCAATATTGGCGGTGTCCAGAAAGAATTTCATAGTACCTCTCCTTTTTTATGTTTCATTGTACAGTAACACTTACCGGTTCAGACTTGGAACTTTCGTTTCCAACCTGGTCCACCGCACTGAGCTGATAGTAATAGGATTGACCTGGGACGACGGATTCATCCACGTATCGATTGATCGTAATCGATGAGGATGACCTTTTGAGATGGTTCACATCCGTGCCGGAATAGAGGAAGTATCCTTTAAGATCGGCTTCTTTATTTTCATCCCAGAAAATTTGGACCTTTCCCTCCAAAACAAAAGCAGTAATATTTTGAGGTGTTGCCGGGGGGAACTCATCACTGGGAATAATTTTCAGCGTATTACTGAATGGACTCAAGATTAAGGGGTTTGCATCCCGACTAATACTCTGCACGCGGTAAGACTGCACCTCTCCGAACTGAAATTCAAGGTCCGAATATTCTGCAGTGCTGACTCGATGTGTTGAGTTCATGAGATAGCCCACGATTTGAGGCGGCCGGGAGCCATCGATGTTCTCTGTTGGAGGGTCCCAGTTCACTACGATCCGGTCCTGGAGCACCTGATACCTGAGAGCAGTCGGCGGCCGTGCCGAAGGGAGAGGTATCGTTTGTACGAAGTTCGAAAAAAGGGAGCGACGGTTCTGGTTGTTGGCGAACCGAAGGCCGTAGATACAGGCCTGGTCTAAGCCGGGACTATCCTCGAATACGAACTGGGTTTCCTCATGGTAGGGCGAGAGTTGGTTGCGTTGTAAACGGGCCGTCGCTTCAGTCTCTTCAGTGAGGGAGGGGTTGCTTCCACACTGCCGGTAAATTTCCACCCGTTCAATCTCCCCAGGGGGAAGGGAGAACACGATCTGGAAGTGATCTCCGACTTGAACGATTTTCAGATCAGTGACCGTCTCCGGATAGCTAACCAGTGGAGGAAGCGGGTCCCCCACCTTGGCGCAGGAGGCCAGGGGAAGCAACAGACAACAGAGGCAGCTGACAACTGACAACTGACAACTAACAGCTGACAGCAAATCCTTAGTTGTGGCGCTGATTAAGGAAATTAACGGACGCATGCTCTATCGTCACCGGGAGGAAAGCCACTTAACCAACAAGAATGGGAATTATTCTTTACGGTTTGCCTTTTTCGGTCTGTTGTCAGTTGTCAACTGTCAGTTGTCAGCCTTTCACAGAATGTAGCGCGACAGATCTCGATCCTTGACGATGTTTGCCAACTTTTCCTTCACGTAGTTTGCGTCGATGATCACTTGTTTCTTGGGTAGATCAGGAGCATCGAAGGAGATGTCCTCCAGAAGTGCTTCCATGATCGTGTGTAACCGACGGGCACCGATGTTCTCAGTCGTCTCGTTGACGACGCTGGCAAAATGGGCAATTTCGTTGATGCCGGACTTCAGGAATTTCAAGCGCACGCCCTCTGTGGCCAGAAGATCCCGATATTGTTTGACCAAAGCATTCTGCGGCTCCTGAAGAATTCGAATAAAGTCCTCCTTGCCCAGCGAGTGCATCTCCACTCTGACGGGAAATCTCCCTTGCAGTTCGGGAATCATGTCGGAGGGCTTCGAGACATGGAAAGCACCAGCTGCGATAAACAGGATGTGATCGGTGCGAACCATTCCGTGGCGGGTACTCACGGTGGTTCCCTCAATGATGGGTAGGATGTCTCTTTGTACTCCCTCCCGGCTGATCTCGGGTCCTTGCCCCGTTTCTCTTCCGGCGATCTTGTCAATTTCGTCGATAAAAACGATGCCCGAGTTTTCCACCCGGTCCAGGGCCTCGCGGGTCACCTGTTCCATATCAATGAGTCTGGATTCCTCTTCCATAATGAGGCACTCGATGGCTTCCTCGACGGGCATTTTGCGCTTTCGTTTCCGTGTCCCCAGGATACCGGGCAACAAGTCTTTGATGTTGATGTCCATGTCCTCGATGCCTTGACCTGGGAGGATCTCGAAGGAGGGGAAGCCACGCTCTGGAACCTCTAACTCGACGTTTCTATGGTCTAACTTTCCCTCTCGAAGCTGACGGCGCAGTTTTTCACGAGTCTTGTTGAATGTGTCCAGTATTGGGGCACCCCGTTGTGGGGTGGTCTTCCGGCCCTTTGGAGCTTTGCGCTTTTTGGGGGAGGAAGGGGGGAGCAGCAGATCGAGCAACCGTTCCTCGGCGTTCTGCTCTGCCTTCTTGGCCACCATGGCCATCTTTTCCTGACGCAGCATGTCCACCGAAATATCCACCAGGTCACGGATAATCGACTCCACGTCACGGCCCACATAACCGACTTCGGTGAATTTACTGGCTTCTACTTTCAGAAAGGGAGAATTAGCTAGCCGAGCCAGCCGCCGGGCGATTTCCGTTTTACCCACACCTGTCGATCCGATCATGAGGATGTTCTTGGGTTGGATCTCTTCGGCCATTTGCGGCTTCAGTTTCTGTCTTCGAACTCGATTTCTCAGGGCCACGGCCACTGCGCGCTTGGCTTTGCGTTGACCGACGACGTGTCGATCCAGCTCCTCCACAATCTGGCGAGGCGTCATCTCATCCAGGTTGAGAGGGCTGTCTGCGAGTTTGTTTTCCAGGGGTTGAAGGGAGGTGGTGGAAGTAGTCATGATCAGAGGGTCTCAACAGTGATAGCGGAATTCGTATAGATACAAATCCCCCCGGCAATCTTCAGAGCCTCCAGGGCAACTTTTTGGGCCGATATTTTGGTGAATTGCAGAAGAGCCTGAGCAGCAGCCAGGGCATAGGGACCTCCCGATCCAATGGCGATCACTCCATCATCCGGCTCGATTAAGTCGCCATCTCCGGAAACCAAAAAGGAATGCTTCTTGTCGCTAATGATCAGTTGGGCGTGCAGGTGTCTTAACACTTTGTCGGTACGCCACTCCTTGGCAAGTTCTACAGCGGCTCGGGGGAGGTTCCCTTGAAATTGTTCCAGTTTGCTCTCAAATCGTGCAAAAAGAGAGAAAGCGTCAGCCGTTGATCCGGCGAAGCCAGCCAGGACCTGATTCTCGTGGAGTCGACGGATTTTTTTTGCTGTACTCTTGATAATGGTGTCTCCCAGACTGACCTGGCCGTCCCCTGCCAGGGCCACCTGTTTGCCCCTCCTGACCAAGAGTATCGTCGTCCCTCGGAGCGCTGCCATGATTCCCTGCCAGTATAGTATAAGACTCATGGGGCGAGCAAAAACGTCGAGTCTCCCGGCTAGCACCCGCTGGCGGTCGTACCCCGAAGCCTTTCTTCGAGTTTGTAGAACTTCTTGATAACAATGACATCTTAGTAAGTAGATGAGTTGATTATGGAAGGGGACAGTCCTTCTCTCCTCCTGGAAGTCCCAGAAAGGACACACCCCAAAGTGACTGCCCCCTTCCCACCTTAGGAACCTGTCCGAGTAATAGGTGAGGTAGCTTTACAGGCGTCGCCGGGTCAGATGCCAGGCGGCGCGACGCAGGCAATGTCTGGACATTGTCGAGGAGCGCCAACACCGTAGATGACCCGGTGCCGCCGTAACCTTTCGGGCGGACGGGGGTTGCGGTGCATCTCTTCGTCGCTTGTCGTCGCCGATGTCCCTGCATCGCCTCCTCCTCGCTCCTCGACCTGCACACGCAAGCCCCATCCGAGCGACCCTACCTATTACTCGGACAGGCTCCATTCAATCACACTGAGTTGAGCGGTATTCATCCCGACTTCCTCGCGAAAGCGGTGGACCTGGGAGTTGACTTCACCTCCAATGAGCAGGAAGAAGCTGGAGAGGTATAACCAGAGCATCAGCAAGATAAGTGTCCCCAGACTTCCGTAGAGCTCTTGATAGATTTCGTAGCCCACGAATCGATTTATGAAAACCGCGAAACCGCTCGATCCCAAGATCCAACACAAACTAAAGATAACGCTACCTGGCGATAGAAGAGTCCAGGGAAGGGGCCGGGCGGGAAGAGCGGAATAAACAATCTGCATTCCAATATTGAGAAAAATAAAGATCAGGATCCAGCGAGTGGTAGTGTAAATGGTCGCTAGATGAGCCTGGAATGACGGATAGGGTGCGACGGTAATGCTTTGAAGAAACAGTTGAATCAGCCAGTCGCCAAAGAAAAGAAGAATACCTGAAGCGATGACAAAGAGGGACACCAGAATGGTCACACCTATGGCCAGCAGTCGTATTTTTACATAGGAGCGAGTCTCTTGAATGGCCAGAGCTCGATTCAAGTCCCCCACCATTCCGCTGAAGCCTACCGATGCCCACCAAAGCGCCAACAAAATACCCAGCGAGACCACTCCCTTATTTTGGTGACTGGTCAGCTCCAGAGTGAACGTGCGCACCCAGGTGTAGGTCCGCTCGGGCAGAAACTGATTCATTTCCACCAGCATCTTGTCCAAGAAGCCGGGTTCGATCGGGATGAACCCAATGATCGCGCTCAAAAAAATGAGAAAAGGGAAAAAGGCCAGCAAGAAGTAGAAACTCAGTCGGGCGGCCATTCCCCAGCAATCGTCACCACTGATCTCCTTCCACAAAGCGAGCCAGAACTCCCTCTTGGAGAGATAATAGAAGGCTTGCAAATCTAACTTAAAGAGGTTGGATGGCATGAGAACCGAGTGGGCTAAAGGAATGCCTGGCAGGACGTTCTGATAAAACGATATTGCTCAAAGCAGCGCTGGCATCCGAAAAGGTGCTCGATGGTATCGATGACTTCTGTATCCGTGAGCTGATGTTCTGCGAGAGACCGGAGTTTCATCGGAGGGACATGGATGGGCCGACTGTCAGTCGGGAAAGTGATTGTGAACATGAATTTGGTGATCAGCGGAGTACTCATACAATAGTGTTTATGATAACAAATTTGGGGGACCGGGCAAAGGTAGCTTATGCTATTAGTGCCTCACTTCATCAATCCGATAACGTTCGCTGATGGGGCTTGCGAGGGGGGGGTCAGGGAGCGAGGAGGAGGTGATGTCAGGGACATCGGCGACGACGAGAGACAGAGAGATCGCCCGCACCCTCCATCAGCCTAGCCGGGATTATGCATAGGTTTTCGTAACGAAGTGCCGCAGGCGCCGCGATGACAAGGCGTGCGAGGGCACCCGCTTGCGGGTCGCGCCGTCGGTGCAGCACGCTGGATGATTGCGGCACTGCAGTAGACAATTTATGCATAAACCCGGCTAGAGGGTGGCAGCGGGACGGCATCGATTTCTTTGTCCCTCCTCCACCACGATGTACACTGACATCGTGTCGTCGTTGCTTCGCGAACTCGACGCCGTCGCGCTCGCCACAAACGTTATCGTATATATGAAACGAGGCACTCAGTGGGCAGGGACATCGATTGGGCCACACAACGAATCTCCGAGCTGCGGCAAGAGATAGAACACCACAACTATAGATACAATGTTTTGGACGATCCCGTCATTGCTGACGAGGAATACGACCGCATGTTCCGGGAATTGGTTGCTTTGGAGCAGGAGTACCCGGAGCTTTCTTCCTCAGAGTCTCCGACCCAGCGGATTGGCGCCCAACCTCAAGAAGAATTCCAAAAGGTAGAGCACCATGCGCCCATGTTGAGCCTGGGCAATGCCTTTAACGAAGCGGAACTGCGTGCCTTTTACAAGCGAATCAGTAAGCTTCTGGGAACAGATAAGATTGACTTGGTGACGGAGTTAAAGATTGACGGCGTGGCCGTGGCCCTGACCTTCCAGGATGGAGTCTTGGTTCGGGGAGCGACCCGTGGCAATGGTTTAATCGGAGAGGATATCACCGCAAATCTGAAAACCATCCGAGCCATTCCCTTGAGATTGCGCAAGGGAACGCCAAGGCCTGAAACGGTGGAGGTGCGGGGAGAAGTTTATCTCCCGATTACTGCCTTTAATCGGATGAACGAAGAGCGTGCCAAGGCCAATCAAAGTCCTTTTGCCAATCCACGAAATGCAGCTGCTGGAGCCCTTCGCCAGCTCGATCCGGGCATGACCGCATCGCGACCTTTGGCCTTTTTTGCCTACTCCGTTGGCTATATTAAAGGCACGAGTTTCAAGACCCAGATCCAAGTTCTCAAGCAGTTGCGAGAATGGGGCTTTCCCGTGAATTCGCACTATCGTCATGGGCACTCCATCGATCGAGCTTTCAAGTTTTGTTCCGAATGGGAAGGTAAAAGGGAATCCCTGGATTTTCAGATTGATGGTGTTGTCGTCAAGGTCAATCGTCTGGACTATCAGGATCGCCTGGGGGTGGTGAGCCGAGATCCCCGTTGGGCAGTTTCCTACAAGTTTCCGGGCCAGCTGGCAACGACGCGTCTTCTCGAGATTAAAATCAACGTGGGACGCAGTGGGGCTCTGAATCCCTATGCAGTTCTGGAGCCGGTCCAAATTGCAGGAGTGACCATAAAAACGGCAACCCTCCACAATGAAGACGACATACGGCGTAAGGACATTCGTGAAGGAGATGTGGTCGTGGTCAAGCGGGCGGGAGACGTCATTCCTCAGGTGGTCGGAGCCGTGCGCGAGAAGAGAACCGGTCGGGAACGAGAATTCACCTATCCAGATCGTTGTCCCGTTTGCCAGCAGCGGGTGGTGCGGAAACCGGGGGAAGCCATGGCCTACTGTACCAACCCCAAATGTCCGGCTCAGGGTCTGGAGGCACTCAAGCATTTCGTCAGTCGGGGGGCCATGGACATTCGCGGATTGGGCGGGCAGACTTTGGAAAAGCTCCTTGCACTGGAACTGATCGAAGACCCCTCGGACCTATATTTTCTCAACAGGGAGGAGGTTGCCCAACTTCCCAACTTCAAGGAGAAGTCTGTTGCTAACCTGCTCGAGGGTATCGAGCAAGGCAGTTCTCAGCCTTTTCGGCGCGTGTTGTTCGCACTCGGGATCCGCCATGTGGGAGAGAGCATTGCCGCGCTTCTAGTGACTCATTTCTCTGACGTGGACTCTTTGATGAACGCTTCTGAGGAGGAGATTTCCTCCATCGATGGCATCGGACCTGAGATTGCCCGTAGTGTCCACGACTACTTCGAGACCAAGAAGAGTCATCGTCTGATTAAGAAGCTCAAGAAAGCCGGACTCCAGTTTCGGGTTGCCAGGGGATCGGTGAAGGACGAAGGGTCCCTGAAGGGAAAGACCTTTGTGGTGAGTGGCACCCTGCTCACCTTCAGCCGTGCCCAAGCCACGGAGTTCATTAGAAGTCATGGCGGGAAAGTGACCTCCTCCGTGTCCTCGAAGACCGATTTCCTGGTGGTGGGTGACTCACCCGGATCGAAACGACAACAGGCCAGGAGATTGCGGATACCACAGATCTCTGAAGAGAAGTTAAGGAAGATGGTTGAATAGGCTGTTGAAAGTCCAAGCACCCACTCGTATGACTCTAGGTGGAGCTACCCTCGATATCTATCCGCTCTACCTGTTTGAAGAAGGTGGTTTGACACTTAATGTAGCAATAGACCTGTGCAGTGAGGTCGAGCTCGAAGAACAGTCGGAGGATCGGATTCGCATCGAGGCCACCGACCTGGGGTTGGTCCTGGAAGGACCCGATCTGGAAGCGTTACAGAGCAATGGAGAATTTGCCCCTCTTGACCTGGTCTTGAGGGTTCTAAAGTTCTACAGGCCCGGGAACGGTTTGATCGTTCGGACCAAAAACAATGTTCCGCCCGGGTCCGGTCTGGGAGGCTCCTCCTCTCTCTTGGTTTGTCTGAGCACGGCCTTGCTTCAGTGGAAAAACCGCCCTGTCAACAAAGAGCAGATGATTGATTTTGGAGCCAATATTGAAGCACAATCCCTTCGCATCCCCACCGGCAAGCAGGACTATTTTCCAGCCGCCTACGGAGGTTTTCATGCGCTGTGGTTCGAGATTGAAGGGATCCGCCGTGAGCGACTCACTTTTTCCACCCAATTTGAGAACCAGCTCCAAGAGCGGATTTTATTGGGGTATTCTGGCGTATCGCGTTTTTCGGGTAGCAGCAACTGGAACATCATGAGAAAGTACATCGATAACGAAAATACTACAGTCGTCGGCCTGGGGAAGATCAAGGAAATCGCTCTGGCCGTCTACCAGAGCCTGAAGGAGGAAGATCTGGACAAGTTTGCCGAATCTTTGGCCACGGACTGGGAGAACCAGAAGGGATTGGCTGACGGGGTGACAACCCCGGAAATCGATCAGATCTTCGAGGCGGCCCGGCAGGCAGGAGCCCAGGCGAGTAAGATCTGCGGCGCCGGAGGTGGAGGATGTTTTTTGACTGTGGTGGGTGAAGGTCGTCAGCAGGAGGTCACGGAGGCCATCCAGGGCACAGGAGGAGAGATCCTGGATTATCATTTCTCGAAATCCGGTGTGCGAGTGGTCCAGTAATGTCTCCAATTAAACTGGAAAGTTGTCCTAATTGTCGCTATACACTCATTGAAAGGAGCACCTACTGCCCCTATTGCGGAACCCAACTGACCCATCCCCTGTGGAAGAAGATGGGGGCCTGGATTTTGCTCATTTTAATCAGCTATGGTCTGGTGAGGTGTCATTTTCGGATGCTCGATGGGTTGGAAGGATTTTAGAATTGGTGTCACGAGACAAAATCCTGCCGTGCCCCAAGCAGAAGCCGTAACTTTTACAAGTGGCCCAGAGTACTGAGGAAAAGTTGAGAAGAAAGAAGAAAAACTCAACTAGGGGATCAAAACGGTACCAGAAAGGATCACTCCAGTACGTGTGCCAGGCTCGATCCGATGTGGGTCAGGTCAGAAGTAATAACGAAGACACTCTTATTGAAGAACCCACTATGGGATTGTTTGGAGTGTGCGACGGACTTGGAGGCCATGCTGCAGGTGAAGTCGCAAGTTCCATTGCGGCGAAAACACTAAAGGAATTCGCCCAGAAGGCATCCGAGTCTCCTGAGGAGACCCTGGAGTCCGGTATCCAGGAGGCCAATAGACGGATCTTGAGTGACCAGGCTGCCAATCCTGAGCACCGGGGGATGGGAACCACGGTCACCTCTCTCTGGCTGGTGCCCGAGAACTCAGGGACCGGTTGGATTGGGCATGTGGGAGACAGCCGAATGTATTTGCAGCGGGAAGATGAACTCGAGCAGTTGACGGAGGACCATTCTCCCGTTTTTCGCCTGTTCAAGCAAGGGGTGCTCACCAAAGATCAGATGCAGCGGCATCCCCAGAAGAACTTGTTGGACCGGTCGCTGGGTGTATCTCCTCAAGTGAAAGCGGACGTTCTCTCGGTCCCTCTGACCTCAGACGATATTTTTTTGATTTGCACGGATGGCTTGACCGACGCTCTTTCTGACCAGGAGATTCAATCTGTCTTGACGACTTGTCCTATCAGCGAGGCTGCCGACCAGCTGACAGCGATGGCTAACGAAAGAGGGGGGCTGGATAACATCACCGTGGTGCTGGTGCAGATTCTGGAGATCTGAGGCCAACACGAATCAATCAGGAAGAATTCCACAGGACCGGAGAAATACTTTATCCTCTTCAGTTAGCCTCCATCCTGCAGGGGGCTTCTTTTCACTCTCAGCTGCTTTGGTACGGCTGTTTTTCTTGGGTTCTTTGTTCATATCACACCCTCACCGGATTTTTCCTGATCACTTACTATAGTTAATGATGCCAGGAGCCTCTGAAAGTTTTTTAGAATAAGTGCCTCTTTTGATCCATCAAGCACTGGGAGCGAAACATTTAGTGCCTCGCTCCTTGACCTCCCCTCACAAGCCCCTTCCACAAACATCATCGTATTTATGGAACGAGGCACTTACCCAGGAATTGACAAGCCTCATCGTAGATGCCTGTGCTGCCACTCTCTCTTGTCCCCGCAACATTCAGAGTTCGTATTTTGTGCCGTTTTAACCAATCCAGAAATATCTCAGGGGAGGAATACTCACACAGGTCGATCACCAGGCAGGGCTTGTTTTGTTTTTTGGCGAGTTTTACGGTGAAGGCACTACCTCCTGAAAGAGAACTCTTGTAGAGAACCACTGTTCCATCTGAGTCTCGTACGTTCCATCGAGTTCGCTGTGCGTAATCGGCTGAGGGGGTCTCCTGGAGAGGATAGATTTCCTTGAGTGGCCCGTCCTCGGCCCGTCGGCCGCGGGGACACCACCCTCCGCAAGGAACTCCTAGCTTCAAAGCGACGTCCAGAGCAGCTCTGTCTACGCCCGTCTGTCCACCCGAGATGACCCTCTCGATCATTCTTCTGTGGCCATCGATCGCAGGGAAAAGGGAATGACCGGGATTGTTCCGCCTTTGGACAAAAGCGAAATTTCCTGCTGAAAATCGGTGAGGGTCTTCTCCTGGAGGCTTTCGGAAAGGTGAGCACTATTGGTGCAATAGAGTTGCCGTCCACCAACGGGTTGTGCTTGAACATCTTTCTCTTTGAGCGCCTGGGCCACCACGACGCAGCTTGCCCTTTCAGCATAAGATTGAAGGATCCTGCTGCCCTGGGGGCTGAGTTCACCGATGAGGTAAACGCCGTGTAAAAGGTTGGAGAACTCTTCGAACAGTCCGGAGAGGAGATTTTGTGTTTCTGACCACACGGCTTCAGAAGTGAGCTGTCGGGCCACCTGCATGTAAAAGGTTCTGGCCCCCTCAGCTATTGTGGAGGCAAGAACAAGATCCTGAGCGGCAGATTTTTCTCCAGCTTCCAGGAGACGTTGTTCCGTTTTTCCCATTCCCGCCACCAGAACAAGAGGTTCATCCTGTCGGGAGTTCACGACAGATTCCACGGCGGCAGAGACCCCTGCCTCATCTTGAATAGCGGAACTTTCAAACTCCAGGATGTTCACTTGCTCACCTAGCCGGGACTATGCATTATCCCGGCTAGGATCATGCCACAATTTAACTGGAGTGGCCAGGAGTGGGTCTGACGAATAGGCGGCCCATGAATCCTGCAAATAGTGGTTTGGAATTAGAACGACTGGCAAGCCGGGACTGCACAACAGCACGACGAAAAAACTCTATCGGGGACCCATTCGCAATGCCCCATCCAGACGAATGGTCTCGCCATTGAGGGTGACGTTTTCGACGATATGCTGGACAAGAGCCGCATACTCATCGGGGCGGCCCAATCGAGGGGGAAAGGGAATTTGTTTCCCGAGCGAGATCCGTGCCCGTTCTGGGAGTCCGGCTAAGAGCGGGGTGTCAAAGATGCCGGGAGCAATACTGACGACGCGGATGCCCTGGCGGGAGAGTTCCCGGGCCGCTGGCAAGGTCAAGGACACAATCCCACCCTTTGAGGCGGCATAGGCTGCCTGACCGATCTGACCTTCAAAGGCTGCTACGGAAGCGGTGTTGACGATGACCCCGCGTTCTCCCTCTTCAGTGGGCTGATTTTGCTCCATGGCTGCAGCGGTCAAGCGAAGAGCGTTGAAAGTGCCGATGAGGTTGACTTCAATGATCTGGTTAAAGTGTTCCAAGTCGTGGGGTCCGGTTCGACCCAGGATCTTTTCGGCGATGGCAATGCCCGCGCAGTTGACCAGAATGTGAACGCCACCGTGCTGTTTCACGGCACCCTCAATCGCCCTTTTGACGGATGTCTCCCGGGTGACATCGGTTTCGAGAAACAGTGCCCCCTCACCTAATTCGTCTTCCAAGGTTTTACCCGCCTTCTGGTTCAAGTCGGCGATAAGCACCTTGGCGCCCAGGGAGTGAAGCCTCCGCACCGTGGCTGAGCCCAGTCCTGAGGCTCCTCCTGTAACCATTGCGCTTTTTCCCTTAATGAACATAATGATGCACAGTATGTCAGACAAGGTATCGAAAACTGAAGAGGAATGGAGAGAGCAGCTCTCACCGGAAGAGTTTGAAGTCTGTCGCAATAAGGGTACAGAAGCGCCCTTCTCTGGAAAATACTGGGATTGCAAAGAAGAGGGGATTTACCATTGCACCGGTTGCGGCAACGAGCTGTTTCATTCAGACACCAAATTTGATTCCGGCACAGGTTGGCCGAGTTTCTGGGCCCCCGTCTCAGAACAGGGTGTGAGTACGGACATGGACGACAGTCTTTCCATGAGCAGAACCGAAGTCTTGTGCGGCAAATGTGAGGCTCACCTCGGTCACGTTTTCCCCGATGGACCTCAGCCGACCGGTCAGCGCTACTGTATCAACTCCGTCAGCCTCAAGCTGGACAAGGATTAGTCGCGCTCCTGTGACTTAGTGCTGTCGGAGCGCGCGAAGCGCGCCAGAAACTGACCTCCTGACCACAGCCGGCAGACCGACTGAAATCCGATATTCCAAATCCCAAACCACGACCGCACACGCGCGGAGCGCGACGCACGACAGCACAAAGTGACGAAGTCACTAACGCACAACCGCACAACCGCACGACTGCACGAAGTCACGAAGTGACAACTGCACGACCGCACAAATTACGGTACCATGAGGTTTCATGCCCACCATCGACACGCAACGGCTGAAGCGTCTACCGCCCTATCTTTTGGGACAACTCAATGAGATCAAACTTCGTCTGCGCCAGGAAGGAGCCGATGTCATCGATCTGGGCATGGGCAACCCCGATCAGCCCACTCCTCAGCACATCATCGACAAGCTGACCGAGGTGGTCCAGGACCGCAAAACCCATCGCTATTCTGCCTCCCGGGGTATCCCGGGTCTGTTGCGGGCGATCTGCCGCTTTTACAAGAACCGCTTTGATGTGGATCTGGACTGGCAGTCCGAGTGCATTGCCACCATCGGCAGCAAGGAAGGCTTGGCCCATCTCATGCTGGCCTTGCTGGATCCCGGCGATCTGGCGCTGGTACCCAACCCCACTTATCCGATTCACATCTACAGTGTGGTCATGGCGGGGGGGAACGTTGTCTCCATTCCTCTGCGCGAGGAAGAGGAGTTTGTTCCCGATCTGGAGTACATTACCCGTGAGATCTGGCCCAGACCCAAAGTCATTACCCTGAATTTCCCTCATAACCCCACCACCGCCACCGTCAGTCTCGACTTCTTCCAGGGGATCGTCCGTTTTGCCAAGGACAACAATATTATCGTCGTCCACGACATGGCCTATGCGGGAATCACCTTTGATGACTACAGGGCTCCCAGTTTCCTGCAGGTTCCGGGTGCCAAGGAAGTAGGAATCGAGTTTTATACTTTATCCAAATCGTACAACATGGCTGGCTGGCGAGTCGGATTCTGCGTCGGAAATCGAGACATCGTGGCGGCTCTGGCCAAGATCAAGAGTTACTACGATTACGGAATCTTTACTCCCATTCAGGTCGCCGCCATCGCCGCCCTGGACGGTCCCCAGGACTGCGTTGTCGAGCAGGCCAAGATCTACCAAAGCCGACGAGACGTGCTGTGCGACGGCCTCAACCGCATCGGCTGGTCCGTCAAGTCGCCGAAAGCTGGTATGTTTACCTGGGCGCCAATTCCTGAACCCTATCGAAAAATGGGCTCCATGGAATTTTCTAAACTGCTGATGCAGGAGGCCCACGTGGCCGTTGCGGCCGGGATCGCATTCGGTAACCTGGGAGAAGGGTATGTGCGAATCGCCATGGTGGAGAATGAGCACCGGCTGCGCCAGGCCGTTCGAAATATTCGCCGCTGCTTGGACAAACTCCAACCCAGCGATCCACAGCTGGAACAGCAACAGATGAGGGTGAAGAGTTAATCGCGGATTTTCAGGGAACAAACTCCTCTTCAGATGCCCCATGCCCCTTGTCTGTTGACCTGCAACCGGCTCTTTCGAGGTTTGCCAAGGCGGATTGAAAATGAGTAATATGGATCGAGTGAAAAGCAGGAGTCTGGAGGCTGAGAGCAGACACTATGTGGGCGAAGAGGATTCCCAACCTCTATAATTCCATGCCCGATCAATCGCGCCCTAGTAGCACGTGTTATGCATAATCCAGACTAGAGCATTCATCATCCGGAGCGGAGCTTATCCTCAAGCCGAAAGAGGAGAGAATTTATGACCTCAGAAAAGTTTGATTTTGCCCTCAGTATTGGTGGTGCGGCTGGACAGGGGATCGCAACGCCCGGCAATATTCTTGCCCGAATATTTGTTCGCCGTGGTTTGCACCTTTACGCCTACAACGCCTACCAATCGATTATCCGTGGCGGGCACATTTTTCTCACTGTGCGGGTCAGCGACCAGGAAATTCACAGCCACGGGGATAAACTGGACCTGCTGCTGTGCCTGAATCAGGACACCATGAATCGGCATCTGGGGTTGATGGGGCCGGGCAGCCGGGTGGTCTTTAACAGCGACACCATTCAACCGGGTAAAGCCCAAAAAGGCGCCCACCTGTGCCCGCTACCCGTTACCGAGTTGAGCGGCGGTGGTGGAAGGATGATTCAGAACACCGTTGCCCTGGGGACCTTCCTCTCTTTACTGGGGCTGGAGTTCCAGGTCCTTGAGGAGGCCCTGACCCTCCAATTCAAGCGAAAGGGCCAGGAACTGGTCGACCAGAACGTCGCTGCAGCCCGCGCTGGATTTGATCACGCACAGGAGAACTTCGAGCCTTTCGCCGTGCCCCTCCCCAGGCGCCCCAAAGCGCTGGCTGTCTGGACCGGTAATGAGGCTCTGGCGATGGGGGGAGCTGCCGCAGGGGTCAAATTTTACTGTGCCTATCCGATGAGTCCTGCCACCGGAGTACTCCATTGGATGTCCAAGAATGCCCGCGATCTGGGAATCATGGTTCGGCAGGTAGAGGACGAAATCGCTGTGGCCAATATGGCCGTGGGAGCAGCTCACGCCGGTTGCCGGACCCTGTGTGCCACCTCCGGCGGCGGGTTCGCCTTGATGACCGAGGCCATCGGCATGGCGGGAATGATGGAGGTTCCCGTGGTTTTTATCAACGTTCAGCGTGCCGGTCCCTCCACGGGTGTGCCCACCAAGACCGAGCAGGGGGATTTGTGGCAGGTGCTGGGCGCCAGCCAAGGAGACTTCCAGCGTTTCATCGTGGCCCCCAAAAATGCTCTGGATGCCTTTGATATCATGCCCGAGCTCTTTAACCTGACGGACAAATATCAGTGCCCCGGCATTGTCCTTTCCGATCTGCTGATCTCAGAAGGTACGTTTAGCATTGATCCCGACAAGATGAACCTGCATCCGGAGATCGATCGAGGAGAGTTGATTGATACTCCCTCCCAGGGCAACGGCTACATGCGCTACAAGAATACAGAAAGCGGCATCTCTCCGCGTGCCTTGCCCGGTCTGGAAGGTTACGTTCACCTGGTGGCCACGGACGAGCACGACGAAGACAGTATCTTGCTCAGCGACGAGTTCACCAACCCCCACAAGCGGCGGATGATGGTCGAGAAACGGGCCAGAAAATTCAAAGACATCGAGAAGGCCATTACAGCGCCGCAGCTGGAGGGTCCGGAGGATGCCCAGGTCACACTCATCGGATGGGGATCCACTTACGGTGTCATCAAAGAGGCGGTGGAGCAGTTGAACCTCCAGGGGATTACCGCCAATCAGCTAGCCATCAAATGGATCGTTCCCCTTCACGCAGAGGCTGTGGGTGAGATTGTGTCCCGTTCGAAGAAAACGATTATTGTCGAGAACAATCACTCCGGTCAGTTCTACCGCTATCTGCGCAGTGAAACCGGACTGAGCGTCGACGGACACATCCGTAAGTACGATGGCGAGCCGTTTATGCCCCACCACATTGTTGAAGGGGTGATGGAGCAGCTGGCCGGGACGGTCGATCATACCGTGCCGATACAGGAAATTATGGTCTAAGAATTCAGGAAATCATGGTCTAAGAAAGGTAATGATATGACGATTAGAGATACGACACAGGATATGCCGGACCAGCCGCCTGCTTCATTGCAGGCCAAGGATTTTAAGGGACCCGTTGAACCCGACTGGTGCCCGGGCTGTGGCGATTTTGGAGTCCTGAAGGGCCTTCAGAAAGCCTGTGCGGAGCTGGGCCTCCTGCCCCACCAGATTGTAACCGTGAGTGGGATCGGCTGTTCCTCCAATTTGCCCGGTTACATCAATTCTTATGGGATGCATACCCTTCATGGCCGACCCTTGGCCGTGGCCACCGGTGTGCAGTTGGCCAACCACGAACTCACCATTATTGCCACGGGTGGGGATGGGGACGGATACGGTATTGGTGGGAACCACTTTGTGCACACGGCCCGTCGCAATGTGGACCTGACCTATATCGTCATGAACAACCAGATCTATGGTCTGACCACGGGACAAATTTCTCCCACCAGCTCCAAGGGGATGAAGACCAAGAGTACACCCTTTGGCAGCGTGGAAATGCCGGTCAATCCGATCACCTCGGCCATCATGAACGGAGCGACCTTTGTGGCCCGTGGCTACAGCGGCGATGGCAAGCATCTGGTGGACCTGATGAAAAAGGCGATCCGACATAAGGGGTTTTCTCTGATTGACATCTTTAGTCCCTGCGTGACCTTCAACCACGATAACGACTACAAGTTTTTCAAACCACGGGTTAAGAAACTCGAGGACGAGGGCCATGACACCAGCGATTGGAAAAGCGCCTGTGAGAAAGCCCTGATGTGGGGAGATACCATCTACACGGGACTGTTCCTGCAAAAGGAGCAACCGACTTTGGGCCAGCTGGAACCCGTGCTGGATGAAGGGGGTCCCTTGGCCTATCGATCCCTGGGCCTCAGCAAGGAGCAAGGTCAGAACATCATCAAAAGGATGATGTAGCGCAGAGCGCCCTTCGGGAGCGTTCGGGGACAGGCCCAGAATTCTGGCGGAAACCCCTGAATTCAAAGGAGAATTCTTGGGGCTGGCACTAATTGAATTTTGAATTTGAGATTTGGGATTTGTTTGGGATTTTGAATTTCAGCCGGTCTGCCGGCTGCGGCTCAGCCTTCCCTAAAGCATCCCCTTGAATCGGTTCGCATCGACTTGGAAATCCGGGAAGATGGGGTCTGTATTGGAACAGCCGAGGTGGCGAACCAGCACTTCCGAGAACACATCACGAAAATCGGTGGTTAAAGCGAGATCCCGTCCCTCATAAAGCTGCTCAGAGGCAAGACCCGGCCACTGCCCGTAGATCCTTCCACCCTTGACCGAGCCACCCAGGGCAAACATCACGTTGGCGTGGCCATGATCGGTGCCGGCGTTGCCGTTTTCCCGAACCGTACGTCCAAATTCCGACATGGTGAGAATCAGCACGTCTTCCATTCGATCTCCCAGATCTTGATAGAGGGCCGCTAGACCCTGACTGAACTCCCTCAGCCGGTTGCTGAGTTGACCGGTGATACCCCCCTCATTAACGTGATGATCCCACCCGCCGATATCCAGGAAGGCCACCTCTAATCCGATGTCGGCTTTGATCAACTGGGCGACCTGTCTGAGACTCTGGCTGAAACGACCTCGCGGATATTGGACCCCCGCGGCGGGACGGTACTGAGCCGGGTTGGCTTCCTTGAGGAGATCAATGGCTTGGAACATTTCCTGAGCCGTGCCCGATAGGAGAGAGTTGGTCTCTTGATCGTAAAGGGTTTCGTAGGTGGAACGAGCCTGTTGTTGGAGGGAACCCGCTCTCAGGTCAAAGGAATCGATGTTCCCCAATGCGATTGTCGGAGCCTCACCCTTAAGAGAACGAGGAAGCGTTGTTCCCATGGCAACGCTTCGAAAGGAGGTTGCCTCCGGGTCGGGATTGTGTTGCAGGTAACGATTCAACCATCCGTCAGAAGTGTTCTTGGCACCTGGAGCGGCCGACTCCATAAAGTCCTGAGCATCAAAATGTGAGCGCGTGGAGTGAGGGGAACCGGCGGCATGTATGATGGCAAGTTGCTGCCTTTTGTAGAGACCGTGAAGGGGTTTCAGGGCGGGGTGGAGTCCAAAAAATCCGTTCAGGTCGAGCGCAGATTCTCGCTTGGAGCTTGGAGCCGGAATGGCAATGGTCGGGCGACTTGAGTAGTACCCCTTCTCGCCAAAAGGCACTACGGTGCTGAGCCCGTCCACTCCTCCTCGCTGAAAGACGGTGATGAGAATCTTCTTGCGCTGGTCGTCTCCAGGAGCTGCCAGGACGGTACGAAAGACAAAACTGGGCACTGCTCCCATCCCCACAAGGGCTAGACCGCTGTTTTTGAGAAAGATCCTTCGGGTAATCATATTTACCTCGTTACCTCTTTTGGAATTGAGGTGAGCCCAGCATGAAGGCAGAGGCGATGACCTGCTTGGGAAAGCGAGCGGGTCGGAGATCGCCTCGCTGGTTCTCCTCTTCACCGACCTGACCCAGGAGTGAACGGGTTTGTTCGAGTTGCTGGGCGCTGGGTTCAGGCAATCGGAGCTGCTGAAACAGAGGCCAGGCCGATTCGAGATCTACCCGAATCTGAGGAATTCGATCGGAGGCTAGAGCCAGGGCGAAGTTGAGACGCTTCAACAGGGAGTTGGTATTGATCCAGGCAGAGGCCACATCCGGGTATCCGGTCGGCTCCTGGCACAGGTAAAGGGCCTCCCCCATTTCGGCCAGCATCCGCACCAGATGACGTGCCGGCTTCATCTCTGCCCCCGAAGCGCGCAAGGCGCTTGCCACCAATTCAAGGGGTTTTTTGATTTTGGCCTGATAGACTTTGGGGGAGAAAAAGTGAGGATGAGTAAAGAGGGTCCGCAAGACTTCTCGGAGGTCTCCACCCGTTTTCTCGAAGGTGAGACTTGCCGCATCCACCAGGTCTGGGGGAGGATCATCGGCGACGAAGCGCCGAACCAGTTTGGTGGAAATAAAGCGGGCGGTGGACGGATGGTTAGCCAACATCCTGAGGACCTGCTCTCCTTCTTCAATGCCGCCGGATCGAATCCGGTGTCCCAAAACCACTTTGTTCCCATCCTCGTGCAGAACGGGTCGAAATTGAAAAGAGCCACCCTGTCGGGGCGCCCTAATGGTCCAGCCTGTTAAGCACTTGGCGACCTGGATGACATCTTCCTGGCTATATCCTCCGTCGACCCCAAGAGTGTGGAGTTCCATGAGCTCCCGGGCATAGTTCTCATTGAGCCCCTTGGCACGTTGTAAGAGCCTCAAGAGTGCCCTCTCTGCCTGCTGCCCACCCGTGCCCTTGCGTCTTTGGGAGCGCAGTCGATTTCTTAGGGCGGATACTCGCTTCTCCATGACTTCAGCCGGTGCGGTGCTGATCCAGTTGTCCAGGTAGTAAAGCATGGCCGGACTCTTGGCGGTCGCCATCAAAAGATCTTCGAATTTTCCCAGGGCCAGCGGACGCACCACATTCTCCTCGAAATCTGTCGTGTATACCCGATCCAAACCCTTGGCCAGAAAAACATTGAAGTGGTTCATCCAGAAGTCGGACATCACCTCTTGAAGTTGGCGCTCACTGTACACGGCGCGCATGATTTTGGCTTCAGAAAACTCGAATCGAATCCTTTGCAAGCTGGCTCGCATCTGTCGGCGAGCCTCTTGCATCTCCCTCGTTGTTTCAGGGACGGATTCACCCTCCATCTGTGGGCTGTTCCGCGCACCTTCGTCTGGTCTTTCCGCCTGGAGCTTTTGCCTTTTGTTTCTCAGCCGATTGGGAGCGGGATAAAATTCAGCCAATTCTTTAGGGGTCATTTTCAGTGTCTTGAAGCTGGAGAGTCTTTCCTCCATCACAGGATCGGGAATCTCCTGGGGCTGGAGTTGCTGTTCGATATAGGCTTCCAGTCCCATGGCTGCCACTTTCTCGATGTCTCCCGGTCGGGGCCCGAAGCCCAGGCGGTTGAGTACGTGAACGATCTTTTCCTCTTCCGTCAGGGTTTTGGACTCATCACCAGCCCGCGAATAGGTGGCCGACCCGGGAATGATCAACAAAAGACAAAGCAAGAAAGTTCCCATGGTTTGCCTTGTTTTTCCTGAAGCCGAAATCCGCATGACGATCTCCGAACTCGAAAACTCTTCCTTATATTCTGCCCCTGTCAGTACGTACCCTGCTCGAAAATGTTTCTGACGGGACGCTTCCCTGGTACCCTTCAGATGTGTCCATTCTCCCCCACAGGTTATACTGATCGAGCCATGTTAAGAGGTCAGTGCCTCGCTTCATAAATACGAGGACGTTTGCGGCGAGCGCGACGGTGTTGAGTTCGCGAAGCGACGACGCGATGACTAAAGCAATCTTCCTGGATGTTGGCGGGACCCTACTGGAGATGGGAGACCCGGAGTCGGCCTATGCGGATATTCTGGACCAATATGGCTATCCCTCCACAAGAGAGCAGATTGGTGCCTGGATCAGAAAGGCACAAGAGGAGACCGGTCCTGTGGTCTCCAGCGGATCTGGTCCAGGGTTTAAAGTCTCCGCCCGTAAGGAGCAAGCACGGCGTGAGAACCTGATTGCGGTTTTTCTCCGCCAAGCGGGGGTGAGGAAGCACTTCGACAGCTGCCAGAAGGGGATCTGGGACTCGTGGGTGAGTGCACCCGTTTTCCGCCTTTTCCCGGAGACCATTCCTATGTTGCAAGGGCTGAAGGAATCTGGGTTTCTGGTGGGGGCGGTTTCCAACTGGGAACCCAGACTCCAGGAGTTGTGTGAGAACCTGGGAATTGCCCATTATTTCGATTTCATGGTGGTTTCCGAGGTTCAGGGATACGCCAAGCCGGGGACGCGACTGTTCGAGCTGGCATTGGAGAGAGCCACAACCCGGCCGGAAGAAGTGATCCACGTGGGGAATGATCCCGTGGAAGACATCGAGCCTGCGGAGTCCCTGGGCATTCGAGCAGTGCTGATTCAGCGTGATGGTTCCGATGAGATCCATCACTCGCCGCGGATCTCTTCGCTCAAGGAAGTCCTGCCTCTTGCCAGGGCCTTTGGCTGGTTGCGCGGACGAATCGTAAGCGGAAAGGGTGAGGCAGCTGCCTTCACCCGGCTCCCATGGGTTCGGAAACAAGTGGCCGATGGGTTTCACTTTGAGCCCTACCCCGGTACACTCAATATTCGGCTGGAGAGGGCCCAAGACAAAACCATGTGGAAGGAACTCTGCAGTCATCCCGGCAAGACTCTGGAGCCGGAGACGGGTTACTGTGCGGCACGTTGTTACTCAGTCAGCGTGGAGGGCCAGATTGCGGGTGCCATTGTACTGCCTGAGGTCCCCTCCGATACCACGGATGTCGTTGAATTGTTGGCCCCTGTGAACCTGCGGGAGGCTTTGAAGCTTGGCGACGGTGCGGCCGTCACGATCGCCCTTTCCCCACGGCAACGTGAGGGGTAAGATCAAGGACAGCTTTGAGATGGACAAGAGGGAACAAGCATTGAAAATTCACCGTTTTCGAAAGCGAATTGTTCACGAGCACGGCGCGACCAATGCAGGGTGCCTTATCGTTATTCTGGCGATCATGATTCTCGCCTATGGGGGTTACAAATTTGGTCCTCCCTCTATAGACGATTACCAGTTTCGAAATGCAGCGCTTCGAATTGCCGGTTATGCCGCGGCCGGGGTACTTGCTGAGACCAAATATGGGACCGGCAGAGGGCGAGAGGAGATTGAGCAAATCAGGGAGGCCGTCCTCTTGGAGGCCATAGATCTGCGAATAGCCTTGAGCAGGGACAATATCCTCGTGGAGAAGGAAGGTGGTTTTGTCTTTATTACCGTGAAATACATGGTCCCCATCAGCCTGCCCTGGGGGGAGTTCAACTGGAATTTCGCATACACCGTAAATAACTGAAACCCCTCGGGATGAAAATTCATGAATTGGAAACACCCGCCCTGATCGTTGATCTGGACAGGATGGAAGGCAACCTGCAACGGATGGCCGATTATTGCCATGAGCACGGCCTGAATCTTCGACCTCACACCAAAACCCATAAAATCCCTCAGCTCGCCCAAAAGCAAATGGACCTCGGAGCCCGTGGAATTACGGTGGCCAAGGTGGGTGAAGCAGAGGTCATGAGTGAAGAAGGCCTTGACGATCTCTTGCTGGCCTATCCTCTCTTTGGAGATGCCAAAGCTCTTCGCTTGGGTGCAGTGCTGGAAAGAGCCCGCATCACCGTCTCTCTCGATTCGGAGGAATCTCTCAGTTGGGTTGCCCGGGCCGCTGATGGCAAATCGATCGATGTGTTGGTGGAGATCGATGTAGGTATGAGGCGCTGTGGCTTGAAGCCGGGACCTGCTGCAGTTCAGCTGGCGCGGTTGATCGATTCTACGGCAGGACTCCGCTTTGAGGGGCTCATGTTTTACCCGGGGCATATTTACCCCGATTGGGAAGACAGCAGTCGAAAATTGGACCAGCTCAACTCGGATCTCCAGCGACAGGTGGAGTTCTTTGAGAAACAGAAAGTCCCGGTTCACCGGGTAAGTGGTGGAAGCACCCCGTCGGCGTTTTACTCTCACCATATCCCCGCTCTAACCGAAATCCGTCCCGGCACCTATATTTTTAACGACCGTCATTCCCTGGAATGGAAGACCTGTAGCGAGGACCATTGTGCGGCCTCCGTTGTGACGACGGTGGTGAGTCGGGCTGTCACCGGACAGGCCATCATCGATGGGGGTTCAAAGACCTTCTCCAGTGACCCGCTCAGAGTGGGAAAAAAAGGAGGCTTCGGTTTGGTGAAAGGCTTCCCGGAGGTCCAGTTTGTGAAGATGAATGAAGAACATGGCTATTTGAAGGTTCCTGATGAGGCCAAGCTGGAGGTCGGCCAGACGGTGCAAGTCATTCCCAATCATATCTGCGCTACGGTCAACATGCACGATGTCATTTTCGGCTGTCGGGGCGAAGAAGTTGTAGAATCGTGGATTGTTAAGGCCCGTGGAAAGATCCGTTAATGTGCAATATGGGGAAATATGAAATATGGGGACATCCGCAGTTTTCCCGGTTGCTATTTGTCCATTTATTGGAGACCATTAGTTCGATGTTTCGGGCCTTCACCATTTCACTTTTAAGGAGAAAAAGATGCGCGTAGCCGTTGGGGCCGATCATGCAGGTTTTCCCCTGAAGGACCAAGTCATCGAATTACTGAAAAAAGAGGGACATGCCGTTTTGGATCTTGGCACTCACAACACAGATCCTGTGGACTATCCGGACTATGCGAAAGCCGTGGGCGAGGCTGTGGTCAAGGGAGAAGCCGAACTGGGAATTCTCCTTTGTGGTAGCGGTGTGGGGACCAGCATTGCGGCCAACAAGGTGCCGGGTATTCGGGCCGCCCTTTGCCACGATGTGTTCTCAGCCCGCCAGAGTCGCGAGGATGATGATGCCAATGTTCTCTGCCTGGGTCCCAGGGTCATCGGTCCATCGCTGGCGGATGACTTGATTCGTGCCTTCCTGGCGGCGCGTTTTTCCAAGGCTGAGCGACATCAGCGGCGGCTGGACAAGGTCATGAAAATGGAGACACGACTTACCAGGTAAGAAGGGATTGCTCAGCGCTGTGCAAGAAGGGGGTTGCTGAGGGCCCTGAATTTCCCTAGCCCGGATGATGCATAGGTTCTCGTCACGAAGGGCCAGGGGCGAGCCGGTGGCACCCGCCTGCGGGTCGCGCAACACAGTCAGGACGAGTGATTTCGGCGATGCGGTAGAGAATTTATGCATCATCCGGGCTGGAGACTCACTCGTGTGAATCAGGAGGTTGCCCAGATGTCCAAGGTTAAGTTTGGCATGCTCGGACTGGGAGTGATGGGGAGGAACCTGGCCCTCAATATTGAGCGTAACGGTTATACGACTGCCGTCTGGGACCGAGAGCCGGAGGAGGTGGAGAAATTCATCAAGAATCAGGCTCAAGACAAGCAGATTCTAGGTTCCCACTCCATCCAAGAATTGATCGACTCGCTGGAAAGGCCACGCAAAATCATGATGATGATCAAGGCGGGTGAGCCGGTCGACTGGACCATCGATTTGTTGAAA
>JADFOI010000025.1 GCA_022562935.1 Acidobacteriota bacterium | reverse complement strand
TAGTTGGGCCGTTCTGAGGAGACTGTCTCAAAATTCCGCTTGATTTTGATTAAGGCCTGTAGGGGCGCACGGCTGTGCGCCCACAAACCCCTTTTTATCAACAGCTTATAGGGAGCACGGCCGTGCGCCCCTACACAAGAAACCTGGGCCAGCCGGTGGAGCGCAAGCTAAAGTGAAAAAGGGACTGAAAAAGGGACTGTCCCCTTCTCGTTCACGTCAGAGGCGGCGCGGGTTATCGCCAGGCCGTTAGCAAGCGACGCGACAGGTCAGTAAACGGTCTACTTGGAAGTACTCCCAAGAGTACGCTATACTGTCTTTATGCGACGAATTCACCTTAAAGAGGACATCAAGCCGGTTACCGAATTTCGAGCGAACACTGCCTCGCTCATCGCCCAAATCCGCGAGACGAAGCGAGCCCTGGTGCTGACTCAGCGAGGCCGAAGCGCAGCTGTCGTGGTGGATGTAGGGGAATACCAGAGGATGGTGGAAGAGCTCGAGTTGCTCCGAGACATTCACACCGCGGAGAAGCAACTCGCTGAGGGGCTGGGAATCGAGCATGAGCAGGCTCGTCAGCAGGTCGTGACGGCGCTCGGAGAATGAGGATCGTCTGGTCGCCTTTGGCGGTCCAGCGCCTCCGGGAGGCAACCGAGTACATTGCCCGCGACAAGCCAGGAGCAGCCGAGCGCTGGGTAGGCGGTGCCTTTGAGGCCGTCGGACGGTTAGCGGAGTTGCCCCATAGCGGAAGGGTGGTGCCGGAACTTGGGCGGACTGATATCCGTGAAGTGATCTACGGCATATACCGCATCATCTACCGTGTGTCGCCCGAGGCGATCTTCGTTCTAACAGTGCAACCTGGCAAGCAGCTGATTGATGAGACCGAGGTGGAGAGATAGCAAAGCGCCTGCTAACACGCGGCTGCAGCGGACCGTACTGAGGTGCGGCCACTGAGCCGCCAGCCGCCTCGCGAGAGGGCGTACGGCTGACGCTGTCTCAAAACCCCACTCTATTTTGATTAAGGCCTGTAGGGCGCACGGCTGAGCCGCTCTGAGAGCGGCTGCTACAACTGCGATGTATTGCTTTGCAGAGATGCGAACTGGCGGTCGGCCAGGTAGCTGGAGCGGACCAGTGGGCCACTTTCAACGTGTCGGAAACCCATGGCCTCTCCCACCTCTTTCCAGTATTGAAACTCCTGGGGGGAATAGTAGCGGGCCACGGGTAAATGCCAACCTGTAGGACGCAGGTATTGTCCCAGGGTCAGGATGCTCACCTTCAGCTCGATCAGATCGTGCAGCACCTGGTGAATTTCCTTCTCCTGCTCTCCCAGGCCCAGCATCATCCCCGTCTTGGTGACAATATCCGGGGCCCACTGCTGGGCACGCCGCAGAAGCTCCAGTGAGCGGTGGTAGTCTCCCCCACCGCGGGCGGTCGGATAGAGACGGGGGACGGTTTCCATGTTGTGATTTAAGATCTCCGGTGCGGCTTCCAGGACGATCCTGAGAGAGTCGGCCGAGCCCTGAAAATCGGGAACAAGCACCTCCACAACACAGTGGGGGCTGCGACGGCGAACCGCTTCAATCGTTGCCACGAAAACCCCGGCCCCTCCATCCTCCAGATCGTCTCGATCCACCGAAGTAATCACCACATGCTTGAGGCCCATCACCTCGACCGCTTCGGCGACCCGGTCCGGTTCGCCCAGATCCAGTTCCAGGGGTTTTCCCTTGCTGACTGCACAGTAGCGGCATCCCCGGGTGCAGATATCTCCCAGAATCATGAAGGTGGCAACGCCATGATTCCAGCATTCCCCCATATTGGGACACTTGGCTTCCTGGCAAACCGTATGCAGCTTCAACCCTCCCAGAAGCCGCTTCAGATCGTGCACCTGCTCACCCAGGGCAGCGCGTACCTTTAACCAGGGAGGGTGGCGACGTTGGGGACGAGCGCCCTGAGTCTCCCTAGCCCGCATTTCTCACACCCCCTCTACTGCATCGGCGCAATGATCCGGCCTGACTGTGTTGCGCGACCCGCAAGCGGGTGCCCCCGGCCTCCTCAACGTACCGTACAGTACTACGTTTGCGGGGGCCTCTGTCGGCGCGTGGCGCAACGCACTCGGGCCGGCCCTTCCGCCGCTTCGTGACGACCAGGTGTGAGAAATCCGGGCTAGCCATGGCTGCACACGATACCACAGCCGGAAGACCGGCTGAAATTCAAAATTCAAAATCTCAAATTCAAAACTTAGGAAGACCGCCGACCACAGCCGTTCTGCCGGCTGTGCTTCGGGGCGGCGGATGGGTTTGTTATACTTCCAAACATCGGGCCTGGAGGGCCTGAAGGGGAGACAGCAACGACATGGAGCACTACTTTGGATTTATTGTGCTGGTGTCTTTTGCGGCCATCACGGCCGGCGGCATGGTGGCTCTCAGCCACTGGCTGGGACCGCGCCGAGGAGGACGCATCCACGATATGCCCTTTGAATGCGGAGTGGAACCCCGGGAGATTCTGCGGGGCCGTTTTTCAGTCAAGTTCTTTGTGGTGGCACTGCTGTTCGTCCTGTTTGACATCGAACTGATTTTTCTTTTCTCCTGGGCGGTGATCTACCAGGACCTGGGATTATTTGGCTTTATGGAAATGCTGGTTTTCCTGCTGGTTGTTCTCTCCGGGCTGTTCTACTCGGTCAAAAAAGGGGTGTTTCAATGGAAATAGATTTCCAGGGCAGCCTGCAAACGGGGTTCTTCACCAGCCGGATGGATAAGATGCTGGGGTGGGCTCGAAAATACTCCATCTTCCAATACCCTTTCGTGACCGCCTGCTGTGGGATGGAGTACATGTCCACGGCTTGTTCGCATTATGACATCGACCGGTTTGGAGCCGGACTCCCGCGTTTCTCACCCCGTCAGGCCGACGTGTTGTTCGTGGTGGGAACGATCAGCCAGAAGCTGGCTCCGGTGCTGGTGCAGATCTACGAACAGATGTGTGCCCCCAAGTGGGTGGTGGCCTTTGGGGTTTGTACCTGTACCGGAGGTTTTTACGATAACTATGCCACGGTCACAGGAATCGATCACATCGTCCCGGTGGACATCTACATCCCCGGCTGTCCCCCACGACCGGAAACGGTTCTCGAGGGGTTAATGCTGTTGCAGAAAAAAATGCAAAATCAGAAGCAGGAAATCTGACAGCCACTAGCCCGGAGGATGCATCACCCGGGCTAGCCTGAACACACTTAAAGCAGTTTCTAGATAAATGGAAGCAAGTATAACGCTTAAAAAGATTAAAGAAGGCTTTGGGAACGACGTTATCGAGGTCGATTCCCCATTTCAACAGGACACTGTTGTTATTGCTCCTTCTGCCCTTTTGCCGGTAGCAACTTTTTTAAAAGAGGACCCGGAGCTCCAGTACAACTACTTGATGGACCTCACCGCAGTCGATTACTGGAAGCGCAAGCCTCGATTCGAGGTGGTGTATCACTTCCTGTCTGTGGCCAATAGCTTTCGGCTTCGCCTCAAGGTTCCCGTGGCTGAGCCGGAACCCAAAGTAGACAGCCTCACTTCGCTTTGGCCAGGCGCCAACTGGTATGAGCGCGAAGTCTACGACATGTTCGGCATTCAATTTACGGGCCATCCCGATCTGCGGAGAATCCTGCTTTATCCAGAGTTTGAGGGTCATCCGCTGCGAAAGGACTACCCGATTAAACGGCGTCAGCCTTTGATCGGTCCCAAGCACTAAACGTCAGAAGGAAGACATCATCACCAAGACCCAAGAGACGACGACCAAGACGATGTTCCTGAACGTCGGGCCCGCACACCCGGCCACCCATGGAGTCATCCAGATCCGGACCGAACTGGATGGAGAGATCGTTCGCAAAGCCGACGTTGAAATCGGCTACCTCCACCGTGCCTTTGAAAAGCACTGCGAGGAAGCCACCTATACTCAATGCTTTCCCTACAGCGATCGGCTCAACTACGTCTCTCCCCTCATCTCCAATTTCGGTTTCGCGGCGGCCGTGGAAACTCTGATGGACTTGCAAGTCCCGGAACGGTGCAACTATATCCGGGTCATCTTAAGTGAGATCTCCCGCCTGACCGACCACCTCACCTGCATCGGCGCATCGGCCATGGAGCTGGGCGCCTTTTCGGTCTTTTTGTACATGGTCAAGGCCCGCGAGTGGTTGTACGAACTGATCGAGAGCGTTACCGGCGCTCGGCTGACCATTTCCTATGGCCGCGTGGGAGGGGTGAAGGCGGACCTGCCTGAAGGATTTGAGAAAGAGTGCCGGGCTGCGCTGAAGAAGACACGTGAGGTGCTCAAAGAGGTGGATGAGCTTTTAACCGGCAACCGTATTTTTTATGACCGCATGCGCGGGGTCGGGGTGATCTCGGCCCGTGACGCCATTGCCTATGGCATCACCGGCCCCTTCCTGCGCTCGACGGGCGAGGCCTACGATGTACGCAAGGCTTTTCCCTACTTTGTCTACGACCGCTTTGAATTTGACGTTCCCGTGGGAGAGCACGGAGACAACTACTCCCGATACCTGGTGCGCATGGAGGAGATGCAGCAGTCCATCCGCATTATCGAGCAGGCCCTCGATTCCCTTCCTGAAGGTCCTACTAACGTCGATCCTGAGGGAGAGATCATCGAGCCCGATCTAATGTCCGACCTGGGCAAATATGGAAAGACCTCCGGCCTTCTCAAAAACGAGGTCCTCATTCAACCGACTCTCCAGGGCTCGGAAAAGCGCTATCACGACCGTATCGCCGCCCCCACCAAAGAGGCCTGGCTGCCTCCCAAGGAACAGGTGTACTCCAACATCGAAGCCTTGATGAATCACTTCAAGATCATCATGCTGGGACACGGGCTTCGTCCCCCACCAGGCGAGGTTTATTTTCCGGTTGAGGGAGCCAACGGCGAGTTGGGTTTTTACATCGTCAGCGACGGGACCGATCGGCCCTGGCGAGTGCGTTGTCACCCGCCCTGCTTTCCCATTATGGCTGCACTGGGCTCCATCCTGGAGGGGGACCAGATGGCTGATATCGTCCCCACCTTCGGATCCGTCAACATGATCGCGGGAGAGTTGGATCGGTGAGTTCCCCCTTTGTATTCACTTCGGAAAATCAGGAGCGATTCCAGCAGATCCTGGCTCGTTATCCCAACAAAAGAGCGGCCATGCTGCCGACGCTCCACCTGGCCCATGAGCAGCAGGGGCACATTACGCCTGCGGTGGAAGAGGTTGTGGCTGAGCTGCTGGAAGTCCCTCTGGTCGATGTACACGAGGTCCTAACTTTCTACACCCTTTACTTCAGACAGCCCATGGGTCGCCATCACCTCCGTTTATGCATGAGCATCAGCTGTTGGCTGCGGGGATCGGATCGGATCCAGGTGCATCTGAAAAACAAGCTGGGGGTCAAGAGTGGAGCCATCACCCAAGACGGCAGCTTCAGCTGGGAAGCGGTTCCCGATTGCCTGGGGGCTTGCGACATGGCTCCCATGATGCAGGTGGATGAGGATTATCACGGTCCACTCACTCCGGAGCGTGTCGATCAGATTTTGGAGGCGACGGCCCAAGGTCAGGAGATCACGACAGCACCGCCGCCCGACAACACCAAAACCGAGGCTCTGCCCATTCAGCTGATCTCGGAGCATTTTGGAAACAGCCAGGCCAGGGAGCTTGAGTGGTACAGAAAGCAGGGCGGATATGAAGGTGCACAAAAGGCCCTTGAGATGCAGCCCAAGGAAATCGTCGATAGGGTGACTCATGCCAATCTTCGCGGCCTGGGGGGTGCAGGATTCCCTACCGGCAGAAAATGGTCCTTTGTCCCTCAGGACACCGGGAAAACCATTTACCTGACCGCCAACGCCGACGAGTCGGAACCGGGAACTTTCAAAGACCGCTACCTCATGGAGTGGGACCCTCACCTCCTGTTGGAGGGCATCATCATTTGTGCTTACGCGGTGGGAATTCACACCGCCTATATCTACATTCGCGGTGAATACCTCCGAGCCGCCCAGATCCTGCAAAAAGCCATTGAGGAAGCCTATCGAGAAGGGGTGCTGGGTGAACGTGTTCTGGGCAAGGACTTTCAGCTGGATGTTCACCTTCATCGGGGCGCGGGCGCTTACATCTGCGGAGAAGAGACCGGATTACTGGAATCACTGGAAGGAAAAAAGGGCTGGCCTCGACTCAAGCCGCCTTTTCCCGCCGTGGTGGGTCTGTTTGGCTGTCCCACCGTCATTAACAATGTGGAAACCCTCTCCCAGCTCCCCAAGATTCTGCTTAAAGGAGCCGAGTGGTTTGCCGGTATCGCCTGTTCACACCACGGGGGAACCCGGCTGTTTGCTCTTTCCGGATGCGTCAAGAGACCCGGCGTTTACGAGCTGCCCCTGGGAACCTCGCTGCGAGAGTTGATCTATGAGCATGGGGGCGGGGTCCTGGGTGACAAGCAACTCAAGGCCGTCATTCCCGGCGGGGCATCGGCAGCCATCCTGACTGAGAAGGACCTCGATGTCTCTCTGGATTTCGACAGTTTGATGAAGGCAGGCTCCATGCTGGGATCCGGAGCGGTGATTGTCATGGATGAAGACGTCTGCATGGTTCGGGCCTGTCAAAATATCATGCGCTTTTTCGCCCATGAATCGTGCGGACAATGCACTCCCTGCCGTGAGGGAACCGGTTGGGTCTATCAGATTCTGACCCGTATCGCAGAAGGCGCCGGGACCCCGGAGGACATCGACAACCTGGCAGAGCTTGCCGATAACATGAGCGGGACCAGTATCTGTGCTCTCAGTGACGGCGCTGCCATGTCGTTTAGAAGTTACGTCAAGAAGTTCCGCTCTGAATTCGAATATCACATCCTTCACAAGAGGTGTGATGTGGAAGAAAAGAAAACCACCGTCAATGCCTAGCCTTGAGATCAACGGACAAAGCATAGAAGTGGAAACCGGATCCAACGTCCTTCAGGCGGCTGAACAGCTGGACATCCACGTTCCCCGTTATTGCTATCACCCGGGACTCTCGGTGGCCGGCAGCTGCCGGATGTGTCTGGTTGAAATCGAGAAGATGCCCAAGCTGGCCATCTCCTGCCACATCCAGGCCCAGGACGGGATGAAGGTCAGCACCGAGTCGGAAAAGGTCAAGCAGGCCCGCAAATCGATGCTGGAATTCCTGCTGGTCAATCACCCTTTGGACTGCCCGGTCTGCGATCAGTCCGGAGAGTGTGACCTTCAGAATTACTATATGGAAGTGGGCCAGTACGACAGCCGCTTTCTGGAGAACAAGATCAAGAGAAGAAAGGCTGTTCCTATCGGGCCTCACGTCATTCTGGATCAGGAGCGATGCATCCTGTGCACGCGCTGTACACGGTTTTGCAACGAAATCTCCCAAAGCAACGAACTGGGAGTTTTCAATCGGGGAAACCGCTCGGTCATTGATCTGGCTCCGGCGAAAACCTTGGACAACCCTTACTCGGGGAATGTCATTGACATCTGTCCGGTTGGCGCTCTTACCGAGAGGGAGTTTCGCTTCCAGTGTCGCGTTTGGTATCTCTCCACCCAGGAATCAATCTGCAACGGCTGTTCACGAGGATGCAACATCAGCATTCACTACAATACCTCTCTCTCCTACAAGGCCGGAGGAAAGCGGGTTCAGCGACTCAAACCTCGCCTTAACCCTCACGTGAATCGCTGGTGGATGTGCGACGAAGGGCGCTTTGGCTACGAATTCATCGACCACAATCGAATCGAGTCCCCCCAGCTTCGGGCCGTCCAGGGAAAGCTCCAGACATCGGACTGGGAACAGGTGCTTCAGGAGGTTTCCACAGGCTTGAAAACAACTTTGGAGAACTTTGGGCCTGAGGGTATCGGCGTGATCGCTTCTCCGCAACTCTCCAACGAAGAGCTTTACCTGATCCGGAAGATCTTCGCTGAATCGATGGGGGTTCAGGAGATCGGAACTCGAAATCCCTGGGAAAAAGAGGGCTTTGAAGATGATTTTCTCATTCGCGGAGACAAGAACCCCAACAGCCGAGGGGCCGAGGAACTGGGTCTAAATTCCGATGTGAAAGCGATCCTGGAAAAGGCTGCCTCCGGAAAGATCAAAATCCTTTATATCTTCCAGCACAACTTCGAGAGCCCGGAAGCTCAAGAGATGCTGGGTCAAGCGGGATATGTCATCTTTCAAGGGACTAATTGGAACAAGACGGTGGAGGTTTCCAACGCGGTTCTTCCCGGGGCCACTTATGCGGAAAAGGATGGAACCTTCACCAACTTCGAAGGTCGCCTCCAACGCTTCCAGCAGGCCCTGCTTCCTCTATCGGAATCCAAAAGCGATATCGAGATCCTGAGCACACTGGCCCGAAAACTGGGATATCCCGTGACCTATCTGGATGCTGAAGAGATTTTCAGGGAATGGTGGGGCCGGACTTATCAGGAACTGGAAGAGTTCGGTGAATTACTGAACGGGCAAAAACGTTAGCCCTGGACTCCCATGGAATACTTCATTCAATTTAGCAAAGCGTTTTTCATCTTCAACCTGGTCATGGGATTCATGTACATCCTCACCTGGCTGGAGCGCAAGCAAAGCGCTCTGATGCAGGACCGGATTGGCGCCAATCGGGCGGATATTTTGGGATTCCGGCTGCTGGGACTGTTTCATCCCCTCGCCGATGCCATCAAACTGTTCACCAAGGAAGACTTTATCCCACCCGGTGGAAATCGACTCCTTCATACCCTGGCCCCCTTTGTGGCCATGTTTTTTGCCCTCATCAGCTTCGCGGTCATCCCTTTCGGGGGGATCTATAGCCTGGGCGGTTATTCGGTTTCCCTGCAGGTCCTCGATCTCAATGTGGGCCTCCTGTTCGTCTTTGCCACCATGAGCATGGGCATCTACGGATTCGTTCTGGCCGGATGGTCCTCCAACAACAACTACGCCCTGCTGGGAAGCGTACGTGCCGCCAGCCAGATGATCTCCTACGAAATCACCATGGGGGCCACCATCATCGGCGTTTTGATGATCTACGAAACCTTGAATCTTCAGGAGATGGTCCTGGCCCAGGGCGAGACCCTTTGGGGATGGATCCCAAAGTGGGGAATCTTCCTCCAGCCTCTGGGTTTTATTCTCTTTGCCACGGCCGCCATGGCTGAAACCAAGCGGGTCCCCTTTGACATCCCCGAGGGAGAGTCGGAGATCATCGGCTATTTTGTGGAGTACAGCGGCATGAAGTTCGGCATGTTTCTGGCCACTGATTTCATCGAAACCGTTCTGGCGGCAGCCTTGATCACCACTCTCTTTTTGGGCGGATGGCAGGTCCCCTTTTTGGGCTCTGACGGCTTTTTCTTCTCCGGGGAGCTATGGGTGGCGCTCTCCTCGGTCACGGTCATGTTCCTTCAGGTGAGCGCCTTTTTACTCAAGGTGAGTGTCCTCTGTGTTTTCATGATGCTGGTTCGCTGGACCCTGCCCCGTTTCAGGTGGGATCACTTGATGCGATTGGGATGGACGATCATGCTGCCACTCTCAATTCTCAACATCCTGATCACCGCTTTGATTCTGTTGTGGATAAGATAGAGCAGTAAGATGGCTATTAAACAGGTTGAGAGAGACCTCACATTTCGGGAAAGAATCTACATCCTGGAGATCTTGAAGGCCCTTCGCCTGACGGCCCGCCATCTCTTTCGAAACCTTTTTGTTCATATCGCTCATCGCTTCGGCCTGCTCCGGCGTCTGCGGGGAGGCGTGACCTATCAATACCCGGAGGAACGGCGACCCTTCTCTCCCCGCTTGAGGACCCTGCATCGCCTGACCCGGCGCCAGGATGGTTCCCCTCGCTGCGTGGCCTGCATGATGTGCGAGACGGTCTGCCCGGCTCACTGCATCTATATCGTGGGTGGGGAGCATCCCGATCCTCAGATTGAAAAATACCCGGTGCGTTTTGACATTGATTTAGGGCTCTGTGTTTTTTGCGGATATTGCGTGGAAGCCTGCCCGGAGGATGCCATCCGGATGGACACCGGAAAGTTGGAATTTTCCTCCTACAGCCGGGAAGGGTTGATCCACGATTTGCAGGAGCTGCTCTCGCGGTCGACGACTCCTCCCAAACGGTGAGCGGTGGAGAATTTGGGGACAGGCCCAAGAATTCTCCGGAGTGTTTCTTACTCCTGGAGGCGGAATTTGCGCTGTTCGGTGTCCCAGACCAGTTGTTCAGCGCTTTGGTGCCACCAGACCTCCCAGCGGTCAATGGACCTTTCATTCTCTTCGTCCCCACTCATGGGATCGTAGCCGAAATCCTCACCGGAGACCTCGACAAGCAAGTCTTTCACCTGGGCTTTGAGAAAAGGAGGTCCCGGATCTTTCAAAATCTGAATTAAACGATGAATCCCCTCCTTGTCTCCCAGGCGGAGTAACGAAGAAGAGCCATAGTAACGGACCCAGGGATCTTCAACGTTCTCGCAAATGAGTCTCAGGAGGGGGATGGCTTCAGAAAATCCCAGTTCCCCCAAACGCTGAAGCGTCTCCTGATCGACTTCGATAGCCCCTTCCCGTAAGCTTTGTTTCAGAATCCCCTGGTCCTCCTCGAGAAGGGTCAGAGCATTCCTTGCCGGCCCCTCTTCCAGCTTCAAGTCTTCCAGGGACTGCAGCACCCTTTGCATGCCCGTTTGCTCGGTAAGCCCCAGTTCTGAGGACGAGGGTCGAAAGCTCAGGGCAAGTCCCATGACCAGGGCAAAGATGAGAGTTCCCGCCCCGACGCGAGCCAGAGCCAGGTGTTTTCGGTCAGCTCGGATCACGTATTGAACGACAGCGGAGAGAATGAGAAAGACCCCGAAACTGCAGACAATCGAAGGCCCGCTTGGGAAGTCGAATTGATAGGAGAGCAGAAGGCCCATGCAGCTGACGATGGTTCCCGATATCCAGCCAATGATCAATCGAGTGCCGATTTCTTTGGAGTAAAGCATCCCAATGACAGAAGGGATAATGAGAAAACAAAACACCAATAGCACTCCGGCAATGGCCACTGAGGAGGTAATGACGAATCCAAAGGAAATATAAAAAAGGAAATCCCACCAGCGCACCGCCACCCCTTGTCGTTCCGCCTCTTCGTGGTCCATGGAAATCAACAGAAACCTGTGGCGAAAGGCGAAATGGAAGACTCCGACGGCCAGGCAGATGAGTAGGGTTTTCCAGATGGTGGACCAACTCACCCAGAGGATGGCCCCGGTCAGCATCGCTTGAACGTGCTCGGCACCCTGGGGAGAACGATCGGCGATCAGAATTGCTGCCGAGGAGGAGACGGCAAAGACGATTCCAATGAGAGCCTCCTGGGGAACCCGCTGGTCCCTGAGGCGACTGATGGAAAAAATAGCAGCCCCTAAAAAGGTAAAACCCAGGGAATAGAAGTACCCGCTGTAGGAGTCAGGCTCAAAACCCAGCAAAAAAGCAAAGGTCGATCCCAGTGCGGCAATCTGAGCCAGGGCCAGATCCACGAAGATAACGCCCCTGGAGACGACGTGAAGCCCCAGGTAGGTACAGATTCCGGTCAAGATGAGGCAGGCTGCCAGGGGAGGGAGCATGATCTGGATGAGTTGTTCCATGGCTAGCCGCTCACTTTTACCGGCAATCGGGAAACACCGATACCAGTGCCTGAATCCAAATGTCAAAAAGGTCTAAATAAGTTCGTGCCTCGGGAGTCCCGCCGACGGAAAGGGGCACGATCAGTGCCTTGGCTCCGGTTCTTTCTTCAAGCATTCGAGGCGCTTTCTCATCAAAGTAATTGGCGGTTAGAATGGCTCGAATGTCGAGACTCTGAATCTTCTCAATCAACTCAACCTGGTGACGGGCACTGGGAGGAATTCCAGGCTTGTGCTCCACGTAATCCACAATTTCCAGCCCGAAGCGATCGGTAAAGTAGATCCAGTTCTTGTGATAGGCGATGATCTGTTTTCCCTGGAGGCATTCGGATGTCTTGAACCAACCCTTTAAATAGTCTTTCAAAGCCTTGCCGCCGAACTGATTGGCCTCCAGGAAGGCATCGAGTCGCTTATTGCGGGTGAGCTGGGTCAACTGCTCACCACCCACCAGCTGGACCAGTTCCTCACCGTAAAGCCGCCGGTAAACCTCCGACCTGAAGTCTTGGAAATTCCTTTCATAGTAGGCGCTGTTGGAAGGATCAACCCTCTTGAGTCCGGCCAGGATGTTTTCCCCGATTTGGATCCCTCGGAGAGGGTCGGTGGAGATATGCGGGTTGCCGTAGATATGGGTGTCCCCTGCGGTTCTGTTTACACTGGCGGGAACCTCCAGAAAAGTCATTCCCCGTGAGACATTCACATAACCGGATTCCCCCTCCCTTATTTTGCGATTGCGGGATTTATCGATCAGGGTAGGAACCCAAAGCTCCAGGTCCATTCCGGTGGTGAGAAAAAGGTCTGCCTCGGACATTCGGCGGGCAAAACTGGGTTTGGCCTTCACAAAATGTGCATCCTGATAACCCTTGGCGATGCTCGTGACTTCGACTTTTTCTCCCCCAACGGATTCGGCGATCGAAGCGTAATCGGGAAGTGAGGAAACAATCTTGACCTGGCCGTTGGCCTCATCGAGAACCACAAAGAAGGACAGAACCCAGAAGAATCTATAAATCTTTCCTGTCATTTCTCTCTCCTTACTTAATAGGCCTCATGTTTATGGGGACCCACTGACCAGGTGAATTGCAGGAAGAAGCGATTTTCATTCTTGTCGAAATTCTTATTTACGAAATCGTACTGGGCCCGCAAGCGAACCCACTCGCTCTGCCAGAAGGTCGCATAAGGAGCCAAGGCCCACTGGTGGTCGTCCTGATTTTCAAGAAGCTGGGCGAATTGATATCGGAGTCCGCCATACCAGCGCCGGCTGAGCTGGTACTCGCCGGAAGCGTACATTCCGAAAACGTCCCCCCCGGGCCAGCGGTCCCGAGCGTTGTAAAAGAACTCGCTGCGCAGCTCCAGGGAACGATAAAGCGCACGCCGAAGGGGCTCCCAGCGGTAGGACAAGTCCAGTCCCACGACGGTTGAGCGATTCTGCTGGTCGATGTCCCAGTGAGAAGTGGCTACAGACAAACCCCATTCCAGATAGGCATTGTCGTTGACATCGTAGTAGTTCGAAAACCGTCCGTTGTAGATGGGATCAGCGAAGCCCTTTCCCGAGAAAGCGAGGTCAGTGGAATTGTTAATCACCTCGAATGAAACCTCATTCGTGTCCCCGATGGGCAGCTTGGGTAGCAACCAACTAAGCGAAATTCCGTTGCCACGCAAGCCTTCCTCACCAAATAGAGTCAGGGTGGGTAAATCGCGATCCGCCCAGGGAAGGGCGTGCTTATGGAAGCGATTCAGTTTGCCAAAATTGGTGTGGAATCGCCCGACTTTCAAGCCTAGGTTGCCTGGAAGTGATTCCCAACTGATGTACGCTTCCTCAATATCGAACTCTGCGCGGCCGTCCTCTTCCTCACGTATCAAAAAGAATCTAGCTTGGCTGAAGGGATCCAGTGGATGCTGGATAGCCAACTCAAAGCCATCAAGGTTCAGGCGATTGAAGTTCGGGTTGGCATTGTCACTGCTGTAGCGAACAGTAGCATCACCCGTCACGCTGATCTCCGGATTCAAAGCCTGCAGCGTTCTCTGTCCTCCTGTGGAACCGGCGTCTTGGGGAGGTCTCGCTGCTGCAGAGGTAGGCTGTGGAGCGGCAGCTGAAAGCTGGAGAATGCGCTGCTCCAGCTCAGCCAGTCTTCTGGCATGGTCCGATTGCAGCTGGGCGAACTGATCCTGAAGTTCCTGAAGAGCCTGGTTAAGCTCCTCGACGGTGGGCTGTGATGTTTGGGCTACCAGTGAAGCTGTAGCCCATAGAAAAACAGACTGAAGAAAGGCGAAACGCCTCAACATAAGTCACCTCCTGGGCAACAAAGAACTCTGATGGATGATCGAGTGGGCTCGAATCAGGCAGGAGGCGAGCGAGACTTGGTGTCTTTGAGAGGTTCTGAAAGCGTAAAGACCGTCCTGGAGACGTGGCTCCAGCTGTTTTGCTCCACACCGAGCGGTAGCGAACTGCTTACCGCCGAGCTGACGGAAACCTTAGGGTGGGAAGCGAGACAGCTGTGGCAGTCATGGGTGAAGTCGGTGACGGAAATCAGATTGCGAGTCTCACCGCGTGCTTCAGTGAGAAAATGCTCGATGGTCTCGGAGAGATCCAGGAAGAACTGAAACTCAGGTGCCGCCGCCAGGTATAAAAAAAGCAGCGGGGTGAGTAAGAGAATTCCAGTGCGGCTCACGTTCTCTCTATCCATGGATTTAATACGGTTCAATTATCAAGTGTTGATCAAGGATTGTCAATGATGGGAAGGGTCGTTCGGACCCGATTCGGCACCTGAGGTGCCTCCCACATTCCGGATCGGTCCTGGCCCGCAGGCTAAAGCCTGCGGCTCTGTTTGTTCCTCGTTAGAGTCAGAGCCGTGGGCTCAAGCCCACGGGCATATCAAACACTTCCTCAAAACTGCGCTGGAATACCCGCTTCACTTCGTCCAGGTCAACGGGTCCTCCCAACAGATCGCTCAGTGAAGTGACGGGACAATTCAGGATTCCACAGGGATGAATGAGCTCAAAGTAACTCAGATCGGTATTGACGTTTAGAGCAAAGCCATGTCTGGTGATCCAGCGGCTGACGCCAATACCGATGGAAGCCAGTTTTCCCCTGCCCGTCCAGACACCGGTGAAACCGGACTTGACGAAGGCAGAAACGCCGAAGTGGGCCACCGTCTGAATCAGACTCTTTTCCAGGTCTCGCAGGAAACGATGGACATCCCTTCCCCGCTCGCGCAGATCGAGATGAGGATAACCGACCAACTGTCCCGGGCCGTGATAAGTGACATCTCCTCCCCGGTTGGTTTGAACCAGTTCGATGGATGTCCCGGTGTGGTCTTCCCTGCCCAGAACGTTCTCGAACTTCCCTGCCCGTCCCATGGTAAAAACGTGGGGATGTTCGAGCAGATAAACGGTCTCGGGCTGTCGTCGATGGAGGGTTTCCTGGAGTGCCTTTTCCTGTTGTCTCAAGCCCTCTTGAAAAGAAATCAGACCCAGGTCGATGAACCGCATGGCCTCCTATTCTAGCCCGGATCATGCATAAGTTCTCTACTGCAGCGACGAAATCATCCGGCGTGCTGCACCGCCGACCCGCAAGCGGGTACCCCCGACCCGCAGCCGGGTGCCCTCGCGCGTGGCGCAACGCACTCAGTCCGGCGCCTTCGGCGCTTCGTGACAAGAACCTATGCATAACACGGGCTGTAGCGGATCCGACCTTTCCACCCCAGCCATGCCTTTGCCCTTTTGTTACAATGTGAGCGCCGGAGCATCGATGAAAGCCAGAAAAATCCATAAAGTGATCTACTCAGAGATCATTCCGCCTTCTCTGATTGCTCTGGCCGTGCTGACCTTTGTGGTCTTCACGCGAGAGTTCGGAAGGCTGGCGGAGTTGCTGATCCGAAAGGATGCCGATGCCGTCACGGTTCTGGGAGTCATCATCGCACTGCTTCCCAAAATCCTCATTTTCACGGTTCCCTTCGCTTTCCTGATCGGGACTCTCGTCGGCTTTAGTCGTCTTTCCGCAGATAGCGAGGTCGTGGCCATGCGGGCCGGCGGCGTCAGTATCTATCAAATGTTGTGGCCGGTCTTGAAAGTCAACTTTGGAGTGGTAGCCACCACTTTTCTTTTGACCTTCGTTTTTCTGCCCCAGGGGAATTGGACGCTGCGACAGATTCAGCACCAAATCGGCCTGCGCCCCGTTCAATCCCAGATCAAACCAAGGGTCTTCAATGAGGATCTTCCCCAGGTCATCCTTTATATCGAGGACCAGGATTTGCAAAACTCTACCTGGAAGGGAGTCTTCTTATCGGATACCGGAGATAGCGGGGAGAAGCGGATCATCCTCTCCAGTCAGGCTTTTCCCCTGTTCAGCTCAGACGCTCAGCGCTTGCAACTCCACTTCGAGGAAGGCTGGATTTATACCGTCAACTTGGAATCTCCTGAAAAAGATACCCTGACGCGATTTCAGACTCTGGACGTTCCCATCAACTTTCCAGCCGTCCAGCAGATTGAGGCCGGGTCCAAAAGGCCCCGGGAAAAGAACTTCTACGAGCTTTGGAGTGGACTGGAAGATGCGGATCAGGAAATCAGAAGGCGCAGCTCGATTGAATTGCAAAAGCGTATCGCACTACCTCTCTCCGCTTTGATTTTCGCCGTCCTGGGGGTCACCTTAGGGGCCCACACTCCTCGGGGTGCACGGGGTTACGGCTTTATCGCCAGTATGCTCATCGTCTTTCTCTACTACATCCTCTTTGCCAGTGGAACCGAGCTTGCCGAAAATGGAGACCTGGCCGTCGGCTGGGGAGTGTGGGGCGCGGATCTTGTGCTGGGGCTCATTGCCTTGTTTACTCTTCGCTACTCCCAGATCGCCTCCCATGTCCTGAGGGCCATTTTCAACCTGGGACCCCTGGTTCGCATCTCGCGATACACAGGACGACTCATCGAGTCTTTCAGAAATATCTTTCGTGGGTTCTTTCGCCGGGTTCGAAATTGGTCTGCTTCTATAGGTACGATCCGTTTAAGGCTGGCCCGGGTCATTGATCTTTACGTCACCCGAATCTTCATGCTTTATTTCTTGCTGACCCTGGGGGTCTGTGTGTCCCTGTTTTACCTCTTTACGTTTTTCGAGCTGGTTGACGACCTTTTTGAAAACAATGTGCCTCACGTTATATTTCTGGACTACTTTTTCTATCTCTTCCCTCATATTCTAATGCTTCTGGTTCCCATCTCCATGTTGATCGCCACACTGGTGACCTTTGGACTTTTGGACAAGACCAACCAGGTCCTGGCCCTCAAATCCTGTGGTGTGAGTGTCTACCAAATCGCGGTTCCGGTACTGGTGTTGGCTTTGACCGTGAGCGCTTTAATTTTTGTCACCCAGGAGTACATTCTCCCTTATGCCAATCAAAGACAGGACAACCTGAGAAATATCATCAAAGGACGTCCCGTTCAGACCTATTATCAGGGGGGACGCAGTTGGATCTTTGGTGAGGAAAATCGGCTCTACAATTACAAACTCTTTGATTCCGAGCGGGGCAGCTTTGCTGAACTGTCGATCTACCACCTCGACATTGCGAAGAATCGCCTCTATCAGCACACCTATGCACGCAGTGCAGTCTGGAATGCGTTCGACCAGAACTGGCAGCTCTACAACGGCTGGGAACGAAGCTTCGGAGACAACAAGCTGGAATACTCAACCTTTGATGAGAAAACCTCCTCCATGAGCGAAGACCCCAGCTATTTTGAAGCAGAGGTGAAGGAATCCAGCAAGATGACTTATCTGGAGCTCAAGGACTACATCGAAGGCCTGCAGCAGGGAGGCTTCGAAGTGGACCATCTCAAAACAGAACTCTACACGAAACTTTCCTTCCCCTTCGTGAGCTTTATCATGCCCATTTTGGGCATTCCCTTCGCCTTCACGATTGGCCGAAAAGGAGCTCTTTACGGAATTGCAGCCGGCGTTTTACTGGGTATTTTCTACTGGGGAGCCTTTGGAGTGTTTGGTGTTTTGGGCTCAAATGGTCTACTTTCTCCACTGCTTGCCGCCTGGGGGCCCAATCTGCTTTTCGGGGCCGGTGGCGCGCTGCTTCTTTCGGCCGTGAAAACTTGACAATTCTTGCCCCATCTCGTTATTCTGCAGAGGGGAGAAGGGGAGTAAAAATCCCTGTCTGTATAAATGATTAATCTGTTCTCAGGAGGATCAGCAACAGCGACTGCTAGGGTCTTCTGCTTCTGCTATTCTTGTTTATTGACTCGCTAGCATGGAAGGATATACCCGCAGATGAAATCGTTTTGGTCTTCAGTACTTGGATGGTTCGACAACACAGCCTATAGTCAAGCCGTCCCGAAAAGTGAATTCAAAAACATTGACTGGGTCCGATCGATCCCCTTCCTGGCCCTCCACCTGATGTGCTTCGGAGTGATCTGGGTGGGGTGGAGCTGGATTGCGGTGCTGACGGCTGTGGCCCTTTACTTCATCCGAATGTTTGCCATCACGGGCTTTTACCATCGTTACTTCTCCCACCGTACCTTTAAGACATCGCGCTGGGCCCAGTTTCTTTTCGCCGTCTGGGGCAACACTTCGGTTCAAAAAGGGCCCCTCTGGTGGGCCGCTCACCACCGCCATCATCATCGCCATTCCGATGAAGTGGACGACGTTCATTCTCCCCACCGGGACGGATTTTTCTGGAGCCACATGGGTTGGATTACCTGCAAGGGGAACTTCCCCACCAACTATAAGGCGGTTCCCGACCTGGCCAAGTTTCCTGAGCTTCGCTTTTTGGACCGCTTCGAGACGGTGGTCCCGATCATTCTGGCGGTATCGCTGGTCGCCTTTGGATCGATTCTGAACTCACTGGCTCCGCAGCTGGGAACCTCAGGCATGCAGATGTTGATTTGGGGATTTTTTATCTCCACAATCATTCTCTTCCACGGAACCTGTACGATTAATTCCCTCTCTCACCTGTTTGGGACCAAGCGCTACAAGACCTCCGACGAGAGCCGGAACAATTTTCTTCTTGCACTGATCACGCTGGGGGAAGGCTGGCACAACAACCATCATCATTTCTCGGCCTCCGTGCGCCAGGGCTTCTACTGGTGGGAAATTGATATCACCTACTACGTTTTGCGGCTCCTCTCCTGGACCGGCATCATTTGGGATCTCACCCCGGTTCCATCAGGCGTCCGTGTCAGCAACCGCGTAGGTTCGTGAAGTCGTGACTTCGTCACGACGTGCGGCCGTCACTTCGTGACGTGTGCTGTCGTGCCAAATGGTTCGTAGGGGCAAGAGCCGACGGCGGGCCCGCAGGCTGAAGCCTGCGGCTCTGACAGAGCTCAGAGCGGTGGGTTAACGAGGGACAAACAGAGCCGTGGGCTTTAGCCCACGGGCTTCCCCAGAGTAAGAGTTATTTCAGAGATTAGAGTTATTCGGCACCTCGGGTGCCTCCCACATTCCTGACATTCCTCCACCCCCGACAGCACAACCGCACGACAGCACAACTACACGAATTCACGAATTCACGAAGTAAGGGGAGGACCGCCGCTGAGTTGCTCCAGGTAGGAATCTACGGCCTGTCGGAAGGAATCGAGCATCTCCTGGGCACCGTATCTGAAATCGCGGTGAATCTGTTGGTGGCGCTGCTGAACCCGGGCAAATAGATCCTGCGCATAAGAGCGGACTTCCTCGATGCTCTGGCTCTGGGCCTTGGCAAACCGGGAGAAGGCCTCCTTGAAAGCAGCTAATTCCGCATCCAGATATTCTTCAAAAGCGTGAACAGCGATCTGCTGGCTGGTGATCTTCTCGAAATGATAACCCATGATAGCCAGACGCACCGCCTCCGGGAGCAGCCTGGGGTTATACCGAAAAACCCTCACCAGGAAACGGATATAGGCGGGACCTTGTCGGGACAAGAGCTGTCTCTTGAACGATTTCGCTACCGCCATCATCTCTGTTTTCCCGAATTTCCTGACCGTATGTTCGGTGAATTTCAGGTTCTTCAACAGGGTCCAACAACGCTCAAAATAATTCTTAAGAGTTGGGTCGTAAATAGTGGTCAATACACGCTTATACCCTTCGATAAGAACCTCCCGGTCCATCTCCGTTTCAAAGTTCAAGGTGATGCTGAAGTTGTTGCCGGTGGACTCCTTGAGTAATCTCCCCTCCCGTTGCAGACGGTGGTACAAATCGGTGCCTTTTAAGGCACTCAACAGTCCCACCATGGCCATGGGAATGCCCGCTTCCTGGACAAATTCAATCTGGGTATCGAAGGCGTCCTCGCTGTCCCCATCCAGTCCCAGGATGAATCCTCCCATCACCTCCATCCCTTTTTGCTGAATCGTCCGTACCGCATTCATGAGATAGTGTTCTTCTCCGGTTCTGACGTTCTGCTTCTTCTTGGTTTTCAGCAAAGCATCGGGATTGGGTGTCTCGATGCCCAGAAAAACCGTGGTGAAGCCGGAATCGATCATGGCATCCATGAGCGGCTCCAACCGAACCAAGTTCACGCTGGCTTCCGTGAAGAGGGAAAAAGGATAATCCCGGCTCTTTTGCCAGCGGGCGACATCGGTGAGCAAACTCAAAGCAGCGCGCTTGTTGCCGATAAAGTTGTCATCCACCAGAAAAAGACTTCCGCGCCAACCCAGGCCGTAAAGAAGATCAAACTCGGCCAGAACCTGCTCATTAGTTTTGGTGCGAGACTTCCGGCCAAACAACTTGGTGATGTCGCAAAACTCACAATCGAAGGGACAGCCTCGAGAAAATTGAAGCGCCATCGATGCATATTCGTCAAGATCAATCAAATCGTACCGAGGCAGGGGCGACCTGCTCACATTGGGCTTTTCCGGTGCTCGATAAATCCTCTTGGCGGTTCCCTGTTCTAGATCACGCAGGAAGTCCAGCAGCGTATCCTCCACTTCATCCAAGACCAAGTGATCCACTCCCTCCAGGTCCTGGAAATATGAAGTGGGGTGCGGCCCACCAGCAATCACGGGAATGCGGGCCTGATTGCAGAGCTGAACCACTTCCTTGAGAGAATCCCGCTGAACAATCATGGTGGAGGTAAAGACCAGGTCCGCCCACTCCAGATGTTCGTCTGTTAAGGAGCGGACGTTCATATCCACAACCTTGAGCGGATACTCTTCGGGAAATATACCGGCAACGGTCAGAAGGCCCAGCGGCGGCATGGCCGCTTTCTTGCCTACAAAATCCAGCGCAAAATTGTATCCCCAGTAAGATGCAGGAAATTCCGGATAAACCAAGAGCACGTTAGGCACGATCTCTCTCCTTGTTCCCCGATAAATCGGGGAGCACACGCCCGAAAGGCTATCGCACGGAATTCAAGACGTCAACTGAACTCGCTTCGCTCGTAGAAAATAGAAAATAGAGAAAACAAAAAAAGAGAATTCACGTCGTTTCGTAAGTCCAAAGAAACAGAGAGATTAGGCAGGCTGCTCGGCTGGTTCGATGGGAAGGGGCTCAAAGCTTTTGACCAGAAAAACATAGGAGAGGGCCCCGCCCAGGGCCATTGCGCCCGCCACCAGAAGGGCCAAAACAAACGAACCGGTGGTTCCCACGATGTAGCCGGTGATGATGGCCACCAGCATACTGCTGACGGTTCCTATGGTGTTTTGTATGGAGGTCAGCGAAGCCACTACACTGGGTGGAGCCAGGTCCAGGGGAGCGGAGTTGGCGGATGCCGTGATCAGCCTCATCGATCCCATACAAAGGGTCAGCAAGGTGACGGCCAGCCAGGTTTGGGTTGCAAATGCCGCCGCTACCATGGTGATCGTCACCAAGGTTAGACCCACACCAATCATCGTTTTACGAGATGCCGTCCGGCTGAAGCCACGCCGGATCAGGTCATCCCCCACCCATCCTCCCGTCAGGGTCCCCACCAGCCCCATCCAAAAAGGAAGACTGGCCACGATTCCTGTTTGTAGAACCGTCATCCCTCGCTCCAGGATGAGATAGCTGGGGAGCCAGGTGATAAAGAAAAAGTAAGCATAAAGATATCCCACCTGCCCAAAGACGATTCCCCACACCGATCGGTGGGTAAACAGTGAAGCCCAGCGAACCCAGGGGGCCTCACTTCCCTTCTCCTCGTCTACCGGCACGGCCTGCCGCCCAATCTTCTTCTCCGGGTAAAAGACAAACCAGATGAGGGTAAACACCAGGCTGGCGCTGCCCATGAAGTAAAACACCCACTGCCAGCCCAAACGGTCCAGAACGAGGGCTGCGATCATGGTTCCCGTGGCCAAACCTACCTGGCCGCCGGAGAAACACAATCCCACGGCTGTGGCACGCTGATTGGGATGGAACCATCGAGCGACGGCCGATGCCTGGGAGGGAAAACGAACGCAGTGCCCGAATCCGAACAGGGCCCGCAGCAAAAAGAGAGAAAGCACGCCGGCTGCAAGCGGCAGAGCCAGTGTGGCCAAGCCCCAAAGGGTGGAGCCGACGCCCAGTACGATCCAGGGTCCGAGCCGATCAACAATGGGCCCGGCAAAGGGGAGAAATCCGACATAGGTCCAATTCCATCCCGACAGGACATAGCCCAGACCTGAGGCGTGATGTCGTACTGCCTCATCAAGGTCGGAGCCACCACGGCCAGCGAAACCCGTATGATATCGGTGAACACCTGGACTAACCAAAACAGACCCACCACCGTCCATTTCTTCATCGGCATCTCCTGCGTTGAGAGGTCGGGAACAGGCCCCGAATTCTCAACGCTCATCCAGCTTGAGAAGCCGGCGGGCGTTTTCTCCGAGGATGTTCCGCTTTCCCTGTTCACTGAGGAAGGGCAGATCAAAGATGACACTGGGGGGGTCGAAATCCCAGTGGGGCCAATCCGAGGAATAGAGCAGCTGGGTTTCGGCATGGATCATTTCAAAGGTCAGCTCCAGCGCCTTGGGATGGTCTGTCTCCATGGGCTGGGAGGTGTAGTACATCTCCCTCATGTATTCACTTGGGAGCTTGCGGAGCAGCGGGGCTTCGGAGGTTCGCATCAGGTACTCATGGTCCAGCCGCTGCATCAAAAAAGGGATCCAGGCCAACCCGCTTTCAAGCCAGATCGTCTTGAGCTTGGGAAAACGCTCGGGTAGACCATTGAGCACCCAATTGGTCATATGGACCAGGTTGCAAAGAACAAAGGCCAGGGCATGCATTCCGATAAATCGGTTGAGCAGTGACATCGAAGAGTCCTGCCAATAGTACCCGGCATGAAAGCAAAGAGGCATCCCCCGCTCCTCAAGAGCGGCATACAGCTTCATGTACTGGTTGTGATGGACGGGCTTGTAGCGGGCGCTGGTGATGGTGAAGCCGACCGAGCCCTTAACCTCGGAAAAGTCCTCAACCGTTCGAAGAGCAGCCTCCGGGTCGTTAAAGGGCAAATACATAAAGCTCTTGATTCTTTCGTCGCCCGGCAGCAATCGCTCCTCTAACCAACGGTTGTAGGCCCGGCCCAGCAAAACCTCCATCTCGGGCTGGGGATGGGTGCCTAAAAACAACATGGGCGTCGGGAAGACCACCATGTAATCAAGCCCGAAGCTTTCCATGGCGCGGCGAGTGAGGACCACATCACGATGGACGTCTTTTTCCTCCACCGTCTCCAGGCGATTGTCGTTGTGGGGAATGCGCCCGCCAACGCCCTGATACTTGAGCCCGAAATCGCCGCTTAGACCATAGGGCGGCCCGCCCGTCCTGGACTGCTGATACTCCTGGGCCTGGGCACGAATAACGGGGTCTTCGATGTATTCGATAATTTCGTGCCAGGAGTTAGTCTCGGTGTGATGGGAATCGACATCGACGATCAGATAATCTTCGTATTTGTTGGCATCGGCCTGCCGTTTGGCGTGGGCCAGAATATCGCGCGTATCGGTATAAACATCGATCGGTTTGATCGGACTTTCATGAACTTCCTTCATCCCTGCACCCCTCTTCTTCCCTGGGCGGTCTGGACCGGTTAAACCACATGGCCAGGTCGAAGGTATTGAGGTTCACCGCTCGCAGGATTTCCGAGACAGTAACCACCACATCGGTCGGGGTCACCAGCTCACCCGGGCCGAGAATCGGAGAAAAGAACCGGTCCTCCTGCTCCACCTTGGCCGCGAACAACTTTAGCGCCGCCGTCATCAACTTTTGAACCGTCTCATCGGAAAACTTTTGGGTCTCGCCCGCCTCCACCGCCTCCCGGACGGCTTCCCAAATGGCCTGGGCGGCTTCGGCTGAATCGATCTCAGGGTGGGCTGGTTGCGACCCTTTCAATTTAGATAAGGACATAGACTCCTCCCTTGCGAACCTCCACTTCATACTTCTTTAAATGGAGACGCCTGTTCCCCGCATTCACGCCATCCCTGAGATCGTACTCAAAACCATGCCAGGGACAGATGATGTGAAGATGCTCCTTTGAAAACTGCAGCCCCCTGCTGGTCTTGTCCTCGTTTAGGACCTCCTCCACCTTGTTTAAAATCTTCCCCTGGCAGACCGGACCGCCCCGATGGGCACACTGGTTCTGGTAGGCATAGAAAGCTCCATTGACCCGAAAAACACCGATTTCCAAACCGTCCTGGACGATAAGCCGGCGGTCCTGCTCCTCGAAATCCTCTTCCCGGCCCACAAACAGTTCTGACATGCTTTTCTTCCCAGTGGCTGATCTTCGTTCACCGTTGTCGCATGTCAAGAGTGGGAGAAAACGGCAGGACACGTTCAGACGAGAAGTGATAAAATACATGAAGTATAAGGGATCTATGTCTAAGGCACCATTCCTTGAGAGTTCCAGAGATGTGCTCGGAGGCACCCCTGTATTTAAGGGAACACGTGTGCCCGTCAAAGCACTGATTGACTATCTTCAAGGGGGTGACACGCTCGATGATTTTCTCCGTGATTTTCCCACTGTCAAGCGTGATCAAGCGCGCCAAGCCTTCAACGCCGCAAAGGACGCCTTAATATGAAAAAGATCATCCAGGTTCATGTCTCTAAAGGGGAAAGGTACTACGTAGGTGAATGCATCGATCTGCCAGTGGTCACTCAGGGAGAGACCCTCGATGAACTCGCCAAGAATCTTCAGGAAGCAATTGCTTTGCATTTGGAAGGGGAAGACCTTGGAGAAATGGGCCTCGCTCCAAATCCCTCTGTCCTAGTCAGCTTCGAGCTCGAGCCAGTTCATGCCTAAACTTCGGAGCCTCTCAGGGAAGGAGGTTCTGCGGATCCTTCAATCTTTTGGCTTTCACGAGATTTCTCGACGAGGGAGTCACGTGAAGCTTCGCCGAGAGGCAGCGGGTGGATTCAAGCAAACTCTCACCATTCCAGACCACCCCGAACTCGATAGGGGCACAATTCGAGCCATCTATCGTCAAGCTCTTCGTTACGTTCCAGAGACCGAATTGAAACCCCATTTCTACGCTGATTGATAGGTGTCCTGGGATGATCCCTTAAAAGAAACTCTATCCTGCAAACTTCTGAATCTGAGTAGACTTCATCTTCGATCCTCTACAGATGAGTCGGATATACTAGAGGTTGATGATCATGCCTAAAAAGAGCCGTATTTGCCGTTCCCTTTTTGTTCTTTTGTCCCTTCTGGTGTTGAGCGGCTGTGCCCGAAACCCGGTCACCGGGAAACGCCAGATCGTCCTGATTTCAGAAAGGCAGGAGATCGCATACGGGCGAGAGGCCCATCCCGAAGTGCTGGCGCAGTTCGGACGGGTGGAAGACTCCAATCTTCAAAGCTATTTCAATCAGATCGGGCAAAAGCTGGCCGGCCTCTCTCATCGTCCCCAACTGGAGTGGCACTTCAACGTCGTCGATAGCCCGATCGTCAACGCCTTTGCCCTTCCCGGAGGTTACATCTATTTCACCCGGGAGATTCTGGCCTACATGAACAACGAGGCCGAGCTGGCCGGGGTGATGGGACATGAAATCGGACACGTCACGGCTCGACACTCGGTCTCGCAAATCAGCAAAAGTCAGCTCTTTGGCGTGGGATTGGGATTGGGCAGCGTTCTTTCACCCACTTTCTCCCAGCTGAGTGAACTTGCTCAAGCGGGTGTGGGAATGCTCTCCCTCAAATACGGTCGTGACGACGAACGGCAATCCGATGAGTTGGGCGTGGAATATATGAGCCTGGGCGGTTACGACCCTCGAGAACTGAGCAAGTTCTTCGTCGTTTTTCAACAAATGAGGGCCGACTCCAATCAATCGATTCCCGATTGGCTCTCCAGTCATCCCGCTCCCCCGGATCGAATCACCGCCACCCGGCAGGAGGCCGAAATTATTGTTCGTGCTCAACCCGACAAACGTTGGATCGTCAACCGGGAAACCTTCCTTCGGCGCATCAGCGGCATTGTATTCGGAGAAAATCCACGGGAGGGATTTCGGTCAGACGGGTGGTTTGTCCATCCCGAGCTGGAGTTCAGGATTCGCATTCCAACCGGATGGCGGGTACAAAACAGCAAGCAAGCCGTCGTTTCTTCGCCAGCCAGTGAAGACGCTGCGATTCAATTGACCCTGGCCGAAGCCCCGGAAGGCACCTCTCCGGGAGAGTACGCCAGAGATTTGGCCGAGCAGTCGGGCGTGGAATTACTGGAAGGGGAGAACACCCGCATCAATGGCAATCGTGCTTTTATAGGCACCTACCGGTTTCAGGATTCCCAGGGAAATCGACTCAGCGCGCTGGCCGCCTTCATTGATTTTAGGGGAAGGCTCTATCAGATCCTCGGTCTGGCCCCCAACCAGACCTTCTCCAAATACGCCAGGACATTCGAAGACAGCCTCACCAGCTTTTCCAGATTGAGAGACCGGAATCTTTTGAATGTCCAACCCGATCGGCTGCAGATTCGCACGGCCCGGCGGGGGCAAACCCTGCGCCAGATTGCCCAGGCTGTGAACAATCCCCGGATGAATGCGGAGGCGCTGTCTCGACTGAATCGTATCGATGTCGATCAGTCCCTTAGGGCGGGCACGCTGGTCAAGGTGATCGAAGCGGGGAGGCGCTAGCGCGAAGCGCGCGCAGAAAATAGAAAATAGAGAAGAGTTCTTCAGTTGATCCAGAAATCGTCTTCTTTTTCTTTTTGCTTTCGTCTCTGGCTGTCATATACCTTGAATTTCTTCCGCAGCTGTTTCAGCTTCCAGCGCTGGTAGCTCTGACGCACCGCAGAAGGGGACAGCAAACCCTTCATGTAGAGAAAACCAAACACCATGCCTCCCAGGTGAGCCATGTGAGCAATGGGACCACCCGGTGAGCTCAGGGCGGAAATAAAGGTGACGATGCCCAGAAAGGCCACAAAGTACTTCACTTTGACGGGAAAGAGAAAGTAGAGGTACACCAGGCGTTCCGGAAACATAAGACCATAGGCCATCAAGATGCCGTAGATAGCGCCGCTGGCTCCGATGATCGGTATGAGAGAGAAGGGCTGAACGGCAATCGACAGCAGTCCGGCTCCGATGCCGGTAATCAGGAAAAATCTCAAAAACTCCTTGCCGCCCCAGTAGCGCTCCAGTTCCGAGCCAAACATCCAGAGCGGAACCATGTTCCAGAACAGGTGCCCGAAGCCCCCGTGAAGAAAAAGATAGCTGACGATCTGCCACAAAAACAGTTTACTGATGACTGCGTAGGGAGTCAGGCCAAAGATCACTTCGATGTCTCGACCAGGACTGAGCACCTGTAGCAAACCAGTGGCCGCACAAGCAATCATCAGATACTTGACCATAGGGGTCAAGGTGGGACCCAGCCTCATCGTCGGTCTCGGACCAAAACTCATCAGCTGATGATAGCACAAGGAAAGAGGAGACAGGAGGATGGGAAAAAGCTGACAACAGACAACAGACAACAGACGAGTATGCATCGCTTCTCGTTACGAAGCGGTTTGGGGGAGTTTGGTGCCAGCCCCAAGTTTTCTCCTTTAAATGCAGGGGTTTCCGCAAGAACTCTGGGCCTGTCCCAAAATTCCCTCTTTGAATTTGGGATTTGAGATTTGGGATTTCAGCCGGTCTTCCGGCTGTGGTCTGTTCTTTACGTTCCCTCGGCCCAGGAGGCCATGTAGGTTTCCTGCTCATCGGTCAGCTCATCGATCTGCACGCCCATAGCAGAGAGCTTCAGACGGGCAATCTCCTGATCGATCTCAGGGGGGACGACATACACTTGAGGTTTCAGTTCCCCGTGGTGTTTCACCAGATACTCGGCCGACAGTGCCTGGTTGGCAAAGGACATATCCATCACCGATGCGGGATGCCCTTCGGCAGCCGCCAAATTAATGAGACGGCCCTCCGCCAGGAGATAGATGTGGCGACCGTCGGGCAAAAGATATTCCTCGAGGTGCTCTCGAACCGTTCGCTTCTGTTTGCTCAGGGCTTCCAGACCGGGGATATCGAGCTCGACGTTGAAATGCCCGGAGTTGGCCACCACGGCACCGTCGAGCATGACCTCGAAGTGCTCCCTGCGAATGACATTCTTGTTCCCGGTTAGGGTCACGAAGATCTTTCCGACTTTGGCAGCCTCGCCAATAGGCATCACCTGGAATCCATCCATGATCGCTTCCAGGGCCCTGACCGCTTCCACTTCGCACACCACAACGTGGGCCCCCATTCCTCGGGCTCGCATGGCCACCCCTCGTCCGCACCAGCCATAACCCACCACCACAAAGCGGGACCCGGCCAAGAGCAAATTGGTGGCTCGAATAATCCCATCCAGCGTGGACTGACCCGTCCCATATCGATTGTCAAAAAGATGCTTGGTATCGGCATCGTTCACAGAAATCACGGGAAAGCGCAAAACCTTGTCTTCGGCCATACTGCGCAGACGAATGATGCCCGTGGTCGTCTCCTCCGTGCTCCCCATAATGCCCGGAATGAATTCCTTTTTATCCGACAAAATAGCGCTCACCAGATCGGCACCGTCATCCATGGTGATCTGAGGTCCAGTCTCCAGTGCGGAGTGAAGGTGGGCGTAATAAGTCTCATTGTCTTCCCCCCTGATGGCAAAGACGGGGATTTCAAAATCCTTCACCAGCGAGGCTGCCGTGTCATCCTGAGTGCTGAGCGGGTTGGAGGCGCAGATTCGCAGCTCAGCACCCCCGGCCTTGAGAGTGCGGGCCAGATTAGCGGTCTCGGTCGTCACATGGAGACAGGCCGCAACGCGAACTCCCTTCAGAGGCTTTTCCTTTTCAAACCGTTCCCGAATCAACCGCAGGACAGGCATGGACTGGTCTGCCCATTCAATCCGGTCCAATCCCTTTGGAGCCAGAGAAGGATCTTTAATATCGAAGTCCATGGAGTTCTCTCCCTTAAAAGCTGTTGTTCTGGTTGTTCTGAATGATGCTCGTGCGGCTAACCGATGACCTGTTTGGCGTCCATCTCAGCGAGCCCTGCTTCACGGCGCAAAAAGTCGGCCTTGTCGGTGAGCTCCCAAGTGAAACCTTCGTCTTCTCTCCCAAAGTGACCATAGGCCGCGGTTTTTCGGAAAATCGGCCGCCTCAAATCGAGTGCGTCGATGATTTTCTGAGGAGTCAGTGGAAAATGGGACCGGATCATCTCTTCAATCGTTTCTTGGCTCAACCGCTCGGTACCGAAGGTGTCCACCAGAAGGGAGACGGGCTCGGCAACCCCAATGGCATAGGCCAGCTGAAGTTCTATACGTTCGGCCAAACCCGCAGCCACACAATTCTTGGCGATGTAACGAGCCATGTAGGAAGCCGACCGGTCGACTTTAGAGGGATCCTTACCTGAAAAAGCCCCTCCGCCATGGCTGCCTACGCCGCCGTAGGTATCGACAATGATTTTGCGTCCCGTCACACCACAATCTCCCTGAGGCCCTCCGATTACAAAACGGCCGGTGGGATTGATGTGAAACTTGGTGTCCCTGTCGAGTAATTCTTCGGAAATGACGGGCTTGATCACTTTTTCCTGGATGGCCTGTGCGATCTCGTCATTCGTGACCTCGGGGTTATGCTGGGCGGCAATGACGACGGCATCCACTCGAACCGGTTTGTCTCCCTCGTATTCCACCGTGACCTGTGACTTGCCATCGGGCCGGAGCCAATCAATGATCCCCTGCTTTCGACACTGGGCCAGCCGCCGGACCAATCGATGAGCCAAGACGATGGGCATGGGCATGAGCTGAGGAGTTTCCGAGCAGGCGTAGCCGAACATCAATCCCTGATCACCGGCACCGCCGGTATCCACTCCCTGAGCGATATCCGAGGACTGCCGGTCCACGGAACTGATGACGCCGCAGGTCTCATAATCGATTCCATATTCGGACCGCGTATACCCCACATCACGAAGGACTCCTCTGGCCACCGCAGGAAAATCCACATAGCCTTTGGTGGTGATCTCCCCGGCGATGATGACCAGTCCGGTCGTCACCAGGGTCTCGCAGGCCACCCGGCCCTGCGGTTCCTGCTCCAGGACCCCATCCAAAATGGCATCCGAGATCTGATCGGCGATTTTATCGGGATGCCCTTCGGTTACTGACTCCGACGTAAATAAATGTTTGCCCCTTCTTGACATCAATACCCCCTGAGAGAAGAACTTGTTTAGCTCGTAGGAGAAAAACCTAACATAGGCCTTCTGGGGTGTCAATTGGTGCGATTGTGCTTTAGTGCCGTCGTGCTGTCGGGGCGCGCTTTGCGCGCGTTCCAGGTTCCAGGTCAGGTTTGGAATCTGGAATTTGGAATTTGTTTGGGATTTGGAGTTTTGAATTTTGAATTTCCGCTGACCGCTTCCAGCGGCTCAGCGGTCAGTTTTTCCAGCTGGCGAACTTCTCGAGCCGCAAGTAGCGCTCCACCTCTTTGGGAGCGAGAAGAAGAAGAAGAAGGGCCTTCTGGACATGAAGTCGGTTCTCCGCCTGTTCGTAGACCAGGGACTGGGAAGAGTCCATGACCGAATCGGTGACTTCCTGGTTGCGATGGGCGGGAAGACAGTGCATGAAATAAGGATCCTTCCCGGTTGAGGCCATCAGTTCCGGGGTCACCTGGTAGCTCTGTAGGGCTCGAACCCGCTCCCGGGTTTCCTCTTCCTGCCCCATACTCACCCAGGTGTCCGTGTAGACAGCATCTGCTCCTTGCAGGCCGTCCACAGATTCGGTCCAGCGGTAGGAGGCTGTAGCAGAGGTGGAAAGACTCTCGAAGTCCTGGGCCGCTTCCGGGTAAGGTTGATGGGAGCCGGGAGTGACGGCTACCAGGGACATGCCCGAAAGGGCGGCAGCGTGAATGAGCGAGGTGCAGACGTTGTTTCCATCCCCGATAAAGGCAAGCGTCTTCCCCTGTACCTCTCCCCACTTCTCCTGCAGCGTGAAGACATCGGCAAGAGCCTGGCAGGGGTGTTCCGCATCACTGAGACCATTGATCACCGGTATGGAGGCTTGCTCGGCCAGTTGGACGACCGCCTCATGGGAAAAGGTTCGGGCCACGATGCAATCAAACCATCGCTCCAGATTGCGGGCCACATCGGTGATTGACTCACGCCCACCCAGGCGGGACTCCCGATAGTCGAGGAAAACAGCATCACCACCCAACTGTTTCATTCCCAACTCGAAGGTGAGACGGGTCCGCAGTGAAGACTTCTCAAAAAGCAGCACCGAGCTCTTGCCCCCCAGCATCTGGCGGAAATAGCTGGGCCGCTGCTTGACCTCGGCGCTCACATGAAGCAACTGCTTCCACCACTCCACACTGAGATCTTTCAGGGAGAGAAAGTCTTTCATGAGAGATTTTCGATCCATTCCTTCCAATGGACAATCTGCTGCTCAATGGAGACCCGTCCCGAACTCCCTTTGTGCCAACGTCGCCTCAGAAAGCTCTCCGGCTTGAGGACTTCACTGACTTCAGGGCCACATTCGGGAGCCAGTTCCTGAAGCTTCTCCAAAGGCAATTCTTCCAGGGTCAGCCCTTTTTCCAGGCAATAGGCCACCAGCTTTCCCACCGTCTCATGGGCCACTCGAAAGGGACTGCCTCGGGTCACCAGGTATTCCGCCAGATCGGTGGCCATCAAAAAACCCTGCTTGAGGGCACCCTGGACCCGCTCGGTGTCGACTTGAAAGCCGGCAATCACCAGAGGAATCACCTCCAAAGTTCCGCCAACGTCGTCAACGGCGCTAAAGAGGTGCTCCTTATCCTGCTGAAGGTCGCGATGGTAGGAAGTGGGAAGCCCCTTGAGCAAAATAGCCATGGCCGAAGCGTGGCCCAATACGGAGGCCGTTTTGCCGCGTGTCAGTTCCAGCACATCCAGATTCTTCTTCTGGGGCATCATGCTGCTGCCCGTACAGAGCGAATCGGGCAGCTCAATCCAATGAACAGCCGTACTGGAAAGATAGATAAAGTCCTCGGCAAGGCGGCTCAGATGAATCATCAGCTGGCTGGCGATCTGCAGCAGTTCCAGAAGGAAGTCCCTATCTCCCACCACGTCGTAGCTGTTGGCGAAGCTGGCTGAGAATCCCAGTTCCTGCGCGCTTCGTTCCGGGTCCAGAGGAAGCGTGCTTCCGGTTAAGGCACCGGCCCCCAACGGAGACCTGGAGTGAAGCTTCTGGTAATCGGTCAAGCGATGATTGTCCCGGCCCAACATCTCACAAAAAGCCAGCAGGTAATGCCCCCAGGACAGAGGCTGTGCGGCCTGTAAATGAGTCCAGCCTGGGAAAAGATCACCCTTGAGTTCCCGGGCGCGCTCGAGCAGAGCCTTGTGAACCTCCAGAATCTGAGTCCGCCAGCGCAGCGCCGTGTCCAGGCAAAACAGCCTCAGATCCAGAGACACTTGATCATTTCTACTCCTGCCCGTATGAAGCCGACCTCCTGCTTCACCTACAATCTCCTGCAAGCGATGCTCAATGTTCATATGGATGTCTTCCAGCTCATCCCGATAGGAGAACTCGCCCGACTCGATCTCCTCCTCGATTTGCTTGAGGCCCTCAAGGATTCGTTTTTCATCCTCCGAGCTCACAATCCCCTGAGCCGCCAGCATGCGCACATGAGCTCGACTGCCTTGAAGATCGTAAGGAGCCAGTCTCCGGTCCAGATGAACCGAACGAGTGTATTTCAGGACAACAGGATCCAGCTCTGACTTGAATCGTCCTCCCCACGGTTTTTTGGTCTTTTCTTCACTCATTGGGCTACCTGTGGCCGGCCCGAACACTTCTTCAGCGGGTCTTATCCACCGCTTCCAGCTGACGGCCCTTTTCCAAGAGCGCGGCCACTCTCAAACGCAGCCCCTGGAGTTGAATAAACCCCTGTGCATCAGCCTGCGAATAAACCTCGTCGGCCTCGAAGGTGGCGTAAGCGGGATCGTAGAGATTAAAGGGTGAACTTCGACCCTGAACCACGCAGTTTCCTTTGTAAAGCTGGATCTTGACCTTGCCCGTGACCCGGGTCTGAGAATTCTGGATCAGCTGCAATAAAAGCTGCATTTCGGGCGCAAACCAGAATCCGTAGTAAATCAACTCGGCAATACGGGGGGCCAAGTCATCTTTCAGGTGTTGCACTTCACGATCCAACGTCAGGGACTCCAGGGCACGATGGGTCTTGTGCAATACCGTCATGCCCGGTGTTTCATAGACACCCCGGGACTTCATACCCACCATCCGGTTCTCCACCAGATCCACACGCCCCACACCGTTGGCACCGGCAACGCGGTTCAGTTCCTGGAGAATCTCCACCGGTCCCATGGCCTTGTCGTTCACCTTGACGGGAATGCCCGCCTCGAAATCGATGACCATCTCGGTCGGGTCATCGGGGGCTTGCTGTGGGGCCACGCTGAGCAGGAAGATATCTTCCGGAGGAGCTTCCCAGGGATCCTCCAAGATGCCCCCCTCGTAGGAAGCGTGCATGATGTTCTGGTCGATGCTGTAGGGCTTCTCCCGGGTCGAGGTGATGGGAATTCCCCAGGTCTGGGCATAGCTGATCAGATCACTGCGCCCCCTGAACTCCCAGCTTCTCCAAGGGGCAATAATCTTCAATTCAGGAGCCAGGGCCTGAAAGGTCAATTCGAACCGAATCTGATCGTTGCCCTTGCCCGTCGAGCCGTGAGCCACGGCATCGGCGCCCCAATCGGCAGCCACCTTCACCTGCTCGCGGGCAATCGCCGGCCGCGCCAGTGAGGTTCCCATCAGATACTCTCCCTCGTAAAGGGCGTGGGCCTGCATGGCGGGAAAGCAAAATTCCCGGACGAACTCCTCGCGCAGGTCGGAAATGACCACTTTATCGGCGCCGGTTTCGTAGGCCTTCTTTTCAATGGAGGGTAAATCCTCACCCTGGCCCACATCGGCCACGAAGGCCAGAATGGGACACCCATACTTCTCCTTGAGCCAATGCAGCATGACCGAAGTATCCAGGCCACCTGAATAAGCCAAAACGATTTTCTTTACTTCTGCACTCCTTGCCATAAATCCTTCCTCACCTTACGGGAATCGTATCCTTCCGCCACCACCACCAGGAGGGTATCCTCACCCGCTACCGTCCCTAAAATCCCGGCCAACCCCAGGGCATCCACCTGGTAAGCCACAGCCGGGGCCATTCCCGGGTCGGTGTGCAGAACCAGCAGATTCCCACTGATGTCGCAGCTGGCAATCTGAAAACCGGGAATTTCTTCCATAATCGCATATTTATATTCACCATCTTCGCCGGTCGTCTTGACTACATGCAGTTCCTTCAGGTCACGGGACAAAGTGGCCTGTGTTACTTCAAAGCCAATTGTTTCCAGCATTTTGCGCAGGTTTTCCTGGCTGGAAAGGTTAGTTCGATCAACCAAATCGAGGATGGCCTGGTGGCGCTTCTCTTTTTCTCTATACACAAATTATGTATATTTATACATTCCGGAGCCAAAGTCAAGCCAGCGCCGGCCAAAGGCCGGAAATCTCAAATTCCTAACAAATCTCAAATTCCAAATTCCAAACCTGACTTGGAACCTGGAAGGCGCGCGCTTCGCGCGCTCCGACAGCACGACAGCACGAATGCCCGGCGTCACGAAGTGACGAAAGCACGACTGCACGAAACACGCGCAAAGCGCGTGTTTACGCAATGCGGCGGAAGGTCTGGTAGAGGGTGTCTCGTTGGGCGGGTGTAAAACCCGCTTCTTCGATCACGGTGAGGAGGTTCTCTCGAGTGGCGGTGTTGTGGGCGCCTGCCGTGCTCATGACATTTTCTTCAATCATGATGCTGCCCACATCGTTGGCTCCAAAGTGAAGCGCTATCTGGGCAACCGCTAAGCCCTGGGTGAGCCAGGAGACCTGGAGGTTGCGGATATTGTCCAGGTAAATGCGGCTGACCGCCAATAGGGTGAGGTATTCCACCGGGCCCACCTTCCTGCTAATGGAAGCCTGCATGGGAGTTCCCTCCAGCTGAACGTTCCAGGGAATGAAGGCCACAAATCCACCCGTCTCATCCTGCAGTCTGCGCAGCCGGTCCAGATGCTCGATGCGTTCTTCAAGGGTCTCCCCTCCCCCGATCATCATGGTTGCCGTGGTGAGCAGACCTTCTTCGTGAGCGATGCGCATGACATTCA
>JADFOI010000024.1 GCA_022562935.1 Acidobacteriota bacterium | reverse complement strand
GGAGGAGATCATCCAGGCCATGGAAGGCAATCTGTGCCGCTGTGGAACCTACACCCGGATCAAGCAGGCCATTCGGCAGGCGGCCGAGGAGGTGAGGAACTCATGAGCAGCACCATCGATCGACGAGAGTTTTTAACCCGAGCGGGTCTTACCCTAGCCATAGCAGCCACACCTTCGGGGATGAAGGTGTTCGCCATGGGCCAGGCGAACACGGAATCGGAGCTTTTCCAACCTACGGTCTGGTACACCCTTTCACCCGACAATCAGCTTACCGTCATCGTGAACAAGGTGGAGATGGGTCAGGGAACGCACACGGCTCATCCTATGATTGTGGCCGAGGAGCTGGATGTGAAGTGGGAGCAGGTGCGAATCGAGCAGGCGCCCACCCGCAAGGAGTACTATGATCCGCCCCGTTACACTCGACAGGGGACGGGAGGTAGCAGCGGTGTGAGGGGCATGTACGAGCATTTGCGCAAAGCGGGCGCTGCCGGCCGGGAGATGCTGGCCCAAGCGGCTGCTAACCGATGGAATGTGCCCGTCAGCCAGTGTCGGACCTCGGAAGGCAAGGTTTACCACCAGGCCAGCGGCCGGAGTCTTTCCTATGGCGAGTTGGTGGAAGAAGCCTCCCAGCTGCCGGTGCCGGAAAATCCGCGTCTGAAAGACAAGAGCGAATTCAAGATTATGAGGACGCCGATAGCGCGCTTGGATATACCGGCCAAAGTGAGCGGAGAGGCCAAATTCGGCATCGATACCTTTGTGCCCGGGATGCTCTACGGCTCCATTGCACGGCCGCCTGCCTTTGGGTCAAAGGTGGACTCCTATCACGAGCCGGGGGCCAAGGCCATCCCGGGTGTGCGCTACGTGGTCCGGATAGATCGGGGAGTTGCCGTGGTAGCGGACACGCTGGATGCTGCCTGGAAGGGTCGAGAGGCGCTCAATGTGAAATGGAGCCAGGGCAACGTTCCCAGTCAGAGTACGGAAACGGTGGATCGGGGTCTGGTGGCCAGCCTCAATAAGCCGGGTCTCTCCGCACACAACGAAGGGGATACCGAGGGCGCACTCCAGAACGCTCACAAGCGGGTCCGGGCGGAGTACCATCTGCCCTATCTGTCCCATGCTCCCATGGAGCCCATGAACTGCACGGCTCACGTGCAGCCGGACCGATGCGATATTTGGGTTTCTACCCAGATGCAGAGTCGGTCGCTTGACGCGGCTGTTAAGATCACCGGATTGCAACCGGAGCAAATCTATGTCCATGCCGCTTACCTGGGATGCGGACTGGGCCGTCGAGCCAGAACCGAATTCGTTGAGGAGGCCGTTCATCTTTCCAAGGCCACGGGAACACCGGTCAAGGTCATTTGGACCCGGGAAGAGGACATCCAGCACGATCTGTATCGTCCCGGGAACTCCTCCCGAATCACGGCAGCGCTCGACGAAGAGGGCCGGGTGACCGCCTGGTCCCATAAGGTCGTGGCCAATATGTTTTCGGTCCGGCCGGGCTCCGAGATTGATTCCCAGGCTGTTTCCGGTCTGACCCGTTTCCAGTATTCGATCCCCAATATGTCGGTGAACTGGGTCAAGGCGGAGAACCCCATCCCCTGCACCTTCTGGCGCTCGGTGGGAAGTTCTCACAATGGCTTTACGGTGGAGAGCTTCATGGATGAACTGGCCCATGCCGCCGGGAAGGACCCTCTGGAATTTCGCCTCCAGCATCTCAAGGAGAACAAACGATTACATGGCGTTCTCGAATTAGTCGCCGACAAGGCCGGCTGGGGTAAGTCCTTGGTGGGAGCCGAAGGACGCGGCATTGCCGGGTACTATTCCTATCGAAGTTACGTGGCCCAGGTTGCTGAGGTTTCCGTGGACAGAAGGTCCGGAAAAGTGAAGATTCACCGAGTGGTGTGCGCCATCGATTGCGGTCCTTACGTGAATCCCGACACCATTGAAGCCCAGATGCTGGGAGCCATCACCATGGGGATCAGTGCGGCTTTCAAGGAGAAAGTCCGCTTTGCCGACGGTGGCGTCAAATCGGCCAATTTCTTCGACTATCACCTCCTGCGCATGAGCGAGTCGTTCCCCGTGGAGGTGCATATCGTGGACAGTGATGATGCGATTGGCGGTTGTGGTGAGCCAGGATTGCCTCCTGCGGCACCCGCCGTTGCCAATGCCATCTTCAACGCTACCGGTGCCCGCATCCGACGTCTGCCCATGACCCCGGAACGGGTTCTGGAGGCGCTCAAGAGAGTTTAGCCATTCAGTGGCTGGCGCCAACCCATAATAAAAAGGGCCCCTCAGGGGCCCTTTTTATGTGGTCGGATGGCCTTACTCGGGCAGGACAAAGGTGACGATCATGTTGCTTCCGGGCCCCGCTGGTTCTATCATCTAGAAGAAATTGAAGCGGCCACGAACCCTGTCTAACGTGGGAGGTACCCTCTGAATAAACAGATCAGCCTTGAGTTATTGTTGGGTTTTTTCAGCGTGGTCCTTTTCTTTCTTATCCCGGTAGTGTTTCTCTCTTTACTTTTTGGATCTCCGGAGGCTCAGCGGGCCACCCCTTCTGATGTGGCTCCCGGCAGCAGTCCAGTAGAGAGGGCTGTCAGCTGTTGCGCGAATGAAAACATTTTCCTTAGCGGCACTATTCCTTATTGAGTTGAGTGCGTTGGTCTCCTATGGGGCCGGACTTGCGCCGATTCAGGGACAATCGGACAGTCCAGGGGCCGACCGATCGAGTAGGTTTCTGACCGATGCCGAGGGGCAGCCACTTCTCCTGGAGAGCTACGAGGAGATTGCCCACTTTCTGCATACCGCTCGCGTGGTCTCTTCCAAACAGATAGGGCAGGGAGTGACCGGAGTCCGTAAGGTGTTGTTGGAGAAGGATGGTTTGCGTGTCAATGCCGTCTTTCGGGATGTGCGCATTAACGAGTCCAGGACCTTGCCGACGGGGACTCGGGTGGCCTTTCGCGACGACTACATTTTCGAGTGTGCAGCCTATGAGTTGAGCCGATTGCTGGGACTGGACAATGTCCCTCCCACGGTGGAAAGAGAAATCCTGGGTGAGAAGGGATCGCTGCAGCTCTGGATTGAGGGAGCCGTAACCGAGACGGAGCGAAGAGATCAGGGCTACACCCTGTTGGATGAAGAGAGCCTGAGGCAGCACTGGCAGGTAATGTTGCTCTTCGACAATTTGATCTTCAACGACGATCGCAATCGGGGAAATTATCTCTATGACCCAAAGGGCAAACTGTGGATGGTCGATCATACTCGATCGTTTCGAACTGATGAGGAGTTGCCCTACCCGTCAGGTATTCTTTACTCGGAACGCCGGTTGTGGGAGGGATTGCAAAAGCTTGAGTCGTCTGTGATGAGAACTCAGCTCCAGAAGTACCTGGGTCCTTCTGAACTGGAGTCCCTGATCAAGCGCAAGGATCGACTGGTGGAGTACATCCGGGAAATGATCGCCGAACGTGGCGAAGAAGATGTGCTCTTTAGCTTCTGAGTAGTCCCATCTCTCGTAGGGCTCAGCCACCGGCTGAGCCCTACGAAGGCTTCCGACGGCACGATGGCACGACCGGACGAAATTTGTGATTTCCATTTGAAAGTAGGTTATGTTGCTGCCTGATCAAACCCGGCTACAGGATTCGCTTCCTGAAACTCGTCCTCTGAGCCGGCTAACGCACCATGTTCAGTTCCTCGGCCGCCTTACGAATCCCCTCAAAATCCTCGTTGCTAGCCGGAATGAGACGGTTGCGAGGAAGAGCTATCAGTAGTAAAGGATCCTCAATGTCAATCAGTGCCTGCTGCAGCCGGTCTGTAAAGCCGTTGCCGAACTGTGTTTCCAATTCCGGGTGGGCCGTCCAGTTGTAGTCGGCATAAAGGGGAGTCTTCCAGATGATCCGGCACACTTCCGGATCGGTTTGACCGGCCTCCACTCGCCGGTCATAGACCTTGTAGTTGATCACCCCCACCTGGTACTGGCCGCTTTCCACCAACTCGGCAGTCTTGTCATGACTGCCGGAGAAGCCCACGGGATGGGTGAAAAAATCCTGGGGTGATCGGCCGGCGTTTTGGTGGATAAAGTATTCCGGCATGAGTCGGCCCGAGGTGGAACTCGCCGATCCAAAAGTGAAACGTAGTTCAGAAATCGATGCGGGGAACTCCTGGGACAGCTCCAGACCTGTATCTTTATGAGCGATGAAATAGGAGTAATAGGTGGGATCGGCCTCTCCCTGGGCGATGGCCCGGGCCCCCGGTATCCCCTGACGTGCCTGGACTCCGGTGAGTCCTCCAAACCAGGCCAACATCACATCGGCATTCTTGAACATCTCCACCGCCCCCTGATAATCGCGGGCCGGTACATACTCGACGCTGATTCCCAACTGTTGGCTCAAGTATTCCACCAGAGGTTGAAACTTCTCCTGAAGTTCGGTGCTGGTCTGATCGGGAATGGCGGTGAAACGAAGGATTTTCGTCCTCTCCGTTACTGTTTGACTACAGCCACTGAGCAGCCCTGCTGCCAGACCCAGTAAGGCCAGCCGTCTTATTGTGGGCATTGGATGATTCTCCTCAAGGTGAGTACTTAGTCTACGGGACCGACTGAGGGTTTTTCCAATAGGTAATTTCGATGGTGTAAGGTGAAAGTCATCGGGAATTCAGGGGCTAGTTGTGAACTCTCAACAGGTCGTCGCGAAGCGGCGGATCATTGCGCCGATGCAGTAGAGCAAGTGTGAGAAGTACGGACTAGAGGGTCGCAGGCGATGATGGGGTCAACGAGGCAAATCTGAGCGGTGCCGACTTGAGAGAGGTCGATCTGTCCGACATCAAGAACTGGGCAGAAATCAACCAGATCGAGGGAGCTAACGTGAGTGGAGTCCAGAATCCACCAGAAGGCTTTCTTGAGTGGTCTCAAGAGAACGGGGCCGTTGTCTAGCCCCTTCCCCCCAGTTGCACTTTTCACTCTAAGCAACCTGTCACTTCTATCAGTTTACAGGCTGGGGTCAGGTCCTTTAAACTAGGTACCTGGGAATACAGGGAAGTGGTCCAATAGGGCCCACACGTCCTCCCATTCTAAGCGTGTGGGCCGTCTCAGCATTTAACCCAAAAGAAAATACAAGCTAAACTAAGAACTTAGAGTTGGTCAGAATAGGGAGTCGATAACATGTTTCTTTCCGATACCGCCATCAAACGTCCTGTCACGACCATTCTCTTTTCAGCTGGAATTCTTATCTTTGGGTACATCGCCTTCCAGAATATGGGGGTCGATCTCTATCCCGAAATTGAATTCCCCACCGTGTCGATTTCCTCCACTCTTCGGGGTGCTGATCCGGAGATTATGGACTCTGACGTCACCGACGTTCTGGAGGAACAGATCAATACCATTGAAGGCGTCAAGACCATTCAATCCACCTCCAGAGAGGGCCACTCCCAAATCGTGGTCCAGTTTGTGCTGGGCAAGGATGTCGATGTGGGAGCTCAGGAGGTGCGAGACAAGGTGAATCTGGCCCAAGCCCATCTTCCTCGGGATCTCGAGGCTCCCATTGTTCAAAAAATCGATATGGCCATGGCTCCCTTTATGTGGATTGCCGTCACCAGCCGGGGAGATTATCGCAGGATTGCCCGCTACGCCGATGAGGTGGTGAAAGAACGACTTCAGACCGTTCCCGGAGTGGGAGCGGTCATGATGGGTGGGTTTCAAGAACGACAGATCAGGATCTGGCTGGACCCGGAGCAACTGGAGGCCAGAGACCTCACGCCGCGCGACGTGGCCGCCGCTGTTCGCCGTCAACACATTGAACTTCCCGGAGGGAGAATCGAGCAGCCGGACAGGGAATTCGTGGTGAAGGTCCAGGGAGAATATGAATCCGTTGAAGAGCTCAGAGAGCTGGTGGTGGCGACCCGAGATAAAACGGTGATTCGTCTCAAGGACGTTGCCCGGGTGGAAGATGGATCCGAGGATCTGCGCTCCATCGCTCGCTTCAATGGTCTTCCCGCCGTAGGCCTGGGAATTCAGAAACAGTCGGGAACCAACACCGTTGAAGTCGCCCAGGGGGTCAAAGCAGCTCTGGCAGAAATTAATAAGATCCTTCCCGAGGACATCAACGCAGACATGGCTTTTGATACAGCGCGGTTTATCGAGACTGCCATGAATGATGTCCTCTTTGACTTATTCCTGGGAGCTGTTTTGACTGCGGTGGTGATGCTGGTTTTCCTGCGCAACTTTCGCATGACATTCATCGCAGTTATGGCCATTCCCACCTCAATCATCGCTTCCTTTGTCGCCATGTACGCTCTGGACTTCACCATCAACAACATGACCATGTTGGCCATGTCGCTGGCCATCGGAATTGTCATTGACGACGCTATCGTGGTGCTGGAGAACATCTTCCGTTATGTGGAGAAGGGGGTGAACAGCTTCAAAGCGGCTCGCATGGGCACCTCGGAAGTGGGACTGGCCGTGCTGGCGGCTTCTTCTACCATCATAGCGGTTTTCGTTCCCGTTGCCTTTATGAGAGGGTTGATCGGAAGATTTTTCTTCCAATTTGGGCTTACCGTCGCTTTTTCCGTCCTGGTGTCGGTCATCATCTCATTCACCTTGACTCCCATGCTTTGTTCCAGGCTTTTAAGGAAAGAACAGAAACAGGGTCCGATTTTCCAGGCCTTCGAAAACGCCTTCAAGAGGTTGGAAAAGACCTATTCAAGATATCTGGATCTGGCTTTGCGTCATCGGTGGGCGACCGTGTGTGTTGCCGGTCTCATCTTTCTTTTCGGACTTGCCCTGGTTCCTTTTGTTCCCAAGGGATTGATGACTGAGCCCGACGAAAGCAGTTTTATGATGCGAATTGAGATGCCCACGGGAACGTCCATTCAGCAAATGGACCAGTATCTTCGCCAGATCGAGACCGTGGTTTTTTCACAGGAAGAGGTCGAGAGCGCATTTGCAGGTACGGGAATGATGGGAGGGAGCAATACCGGCATTCTCTTCGTGACTCTCTTGCGTCCCCACCAGCGGGAAGCGAGTCAAATAGAGGTCAAAGCACGACTTCGAAAGCTTTTGAAAGAGGCCGTGCCCGAAGCGATCGTCGCCATAGAGAACATCAGCCCCATGGGTCACGCAGGGCGAAACGCGGAGGTGCAATACATCGTGCAGGGGCCCGATGTGGAGGAATTGGACCGGGTGACGGCCCAGATGATGGCACGGATGCGGCAAGTTCCCGGACTGGTTGATATCGATAACGACCTGCGGCTGGATAAACCGGAGTTAAGGGTCAAGATCGTCCGCAATATGGCCGATGATCTGGATGTTGACGTTCAGGGCATTACCGAGAACTTCAATATTCTTTTTGGAGGACTGACCGTCGCCACTTTTAAAGAAGGAGGGAAGCGCTATGACATTCGACTTCGTGCTCTGCCGGATGCCAGACTGGAAGCCGAGGACCTGCTTCGAGTCTCCATGCGCTCCTCACAGGGTCCGCTCATAGACGCAGCTAACCTGGTCGAGATCCAGCAGGGAACGGGTCCCGATTCCATCAACCGTTACAATCGGCGCCGTGCAGCAGTACTCTTCGCCAATCTGGGGGGGATTTCCCTGGGAACAGCCCTGGATAGAATGGAGGAAATAGCGGATAGCCTTATTCCTGAAGATCCGGCTTGGTCCACCACTTTGGCCGGAGCCTCAGATCTTTTCAACGAGTCGTTCCAGTACCTGATTTATGCCATAGCAGTTGCGCTTCTGATGATTTACCTGATTTTGGGGTCACAATTCGAGTCGTTTATCCACCCCTTCACCATTATGACCTCTGTCCCCCTGGCCATAGCGGGGAGTATTGGTCTTCTCTTGGTCACGGGAACGCAGCTGGATATCTTTTCCTTTATCGGGTTGGTGATGTTGATCGGAATCGTCACCAAAAATGCCATCTTGCTTGTGGACTTCACGAATCAGATGCGAAACCAGGGAATGGATCGTGAAGCGGCTCTTCGCCGGGCGGGACCGTTGAGATTGCGTCCTATTCTGATGACGGCCTTCACCACCATGGCCGCCGTCCTTCCCATGGCTCTGGCATTGAGTGAAGGGGGCGAACAGCGTGCCCCGATGGCGATTGCTGTCATCGGAGGAATGTTCACCTCGACCTTCCTGACGCTGCTCGTTGTCCCTTGTGTTTATACTTTGATGGACGACTTCGGCAACTGGTTTGCTGGGATGTTTCGTGGGATCAACGTCGCAGAAGAGTCTGTGTATGAGATCAGGGAATCTTCGAATGACTAGAAAGCTGGAGTGGGTTTCATTGCTTGCCTGCCTGCTGACTTTGGGCTGTGGCCCGGAGGGTAGGGCAGTAGAACTCGGAGCCGACAAGGAAAGTGCTCTTCGGGCCCGAGAGGTCGAGGTAACTTCTGTGGTCCGCCGGGACTTTAATCGAACCCTTCGGTCCACCGGTTCCCTGATCCCTAAAGATCGTGCCAGACTCCGGGCACTGGTCGAAGGTCCGCTGGAAACAGTGTTCGTCGATATAGGAGATCCCGTACAGAAAGGACAGGCTCTCTTCAAGACACGGCCTGTTGATTCCAGGCTGGCGGTGGAATCGGCGGAGGCGGCTCTTCGAACCTCCCGTGCCAGCCTCAACGAGTTGCTGGCCTGGAGACGTGCAGAAGAGATTGATGTGCTTCGAGCAGAGGCAGCTCGGTCCGAGGCCGAGTATCAGAGACTTCGGAATGAACGTGATCGCGCGGCTTCCCTCCTGGAGCGTGGAGCGATCTCCACCTCAGAGTGGGAGCAGGCCCGTACAGTCTTTGAGACCGCAGAGGCCATGCTCGAGATCTCCCGGGAGCGCCTCCTCATCGCTGAGACCGGACCCACCAAGGAAGCCATCGAAGTGGTAGAAAATCGAGTCACGGAAAAGGAAGTGGCTTTGGCACAAGCACAGCAGAGGCTTGAAGATACTTCTGTGAAGGCACCTTTTCACGGCATCATCACCGGAAAGTTCTTGAACTCTGGAGACTACGTGAAACGCGGAGACGAAGTCCTGGAAATTACAGACCTTTCCTATCTGGAAGCGGAAATGAAAATGCCGGAGCGCTATGCCAGTTTGATGAAAGTAGGCATTCCGGTCACCTTAAGCATCGAAACTTTGTTGATGGAGCGGGAGGGACAAATCACAGCGGTCAATGAATCCATCGACCTGAAGACTCGAACCTTCCTGGTCAAGGTGAGGATCGATAACAGGGACCACGCAATCAAGGCAGGGACTTTCTTCACCGGGGTGTTCCAGCTGCCACTCATCCGGGATGCGATCGCCATTCCTACGGTTGCCCTGCGCCAGGAGGGGGGGCGCTCCTTGGTCTGGGTCGCGGACGACGGCAGAGCTCGACAGCTCATCGTCGTAGCGGGAGAGCAGGACGATCACTATGTCCAAATTCTCAGCGGTCTCAGCGGAGACGAAAAAGTGGTCATCGAAGGAGCTGGAGCTCTCTCGGAAGGAGATCCGTTACAAATCTTCTCTCCTTCGGAATAACCCATCCGGCTCGTTGGCCTGGATCACACCGGGCCGCCTCTAAGAGCAGAAAATATTATCTTAGGATATCCATTACTTCAAAGAATGAAAGGTCATCATGAGAAAATCGTTATCCCCTTTGGCCGCTCGCACAACATGGCTCGGCCTTCTGTGCCTGATCTCCTTCAGTGGGGAGGTGCTGGGCCAGTTCATCCCCTTTGCGAAATATTTCAGCGACCAGAGAAGAGCTGTAATCGTTGTACCTCCTACAGAAATCAGTGGGCTGGTGCGTGACGGAAAGGTTCGTCTCAGCGAACAGCAGGCCGTTGAAATGGCTCTCCGCTACAATCTCGAAGTCAACATCGAGCGCCACACTCCCCTTTTGAACCTGTGGGCTGTCGAGGAGCAGAAAGGGGTGTATGACCCACTGGGAACCTTCAACTTTGATTGGGATCGTGAAAAAAACCCGACCACATCCGCTCTGCAGGGCGGAAACAGCATTACCAATGTCCTGACCCTCTATCAATTCGGCTATGAACAAAAATTTTCAACCGGCTCCACCTTTGAGATGAACTTCCTGGGAAGCCGGGGAAGGACAACCAGCTTCTTTTCCAGCCTCGTACCGGCTATCACAACCAGTTTTGAAGTTCTCTTCCGACAAAATATTCTGAAAGGGTTTGGGAGAATCCCGGCCGATTATCAGATCGAAATCAGCCGCACCAATCTGGAAATCAGCCAGCAGGAATTCAAACGTCGCGCTGTTGAACTGATCCTTCGGGTCCAGGAACAGTACTGGAACTTGAGGTTTGCTCTTGAGGCCATCCGGGTCGAAGACACCGCGTTGGAAGCAGCCCGAACGCTCCTGGAGCAAAATGTGGCCCGCTTTGAAGTGGGCAGTGCTTCCCGACTGGAGGTGCTGCAGGGAGAAGCGGAACTCGCTCTGAGACAGGAGGAGCGGATTCGAGTCGGTTATCGCCACCGCCAGATTCAGGACCAGCTGATCCGGCTGATCAGCGATTATGAAGACCCCCGCAGCTTCCCTTTTGAGATTGTGCCCGCTGACGTTCCCGATGCAGACTTTCAGGTGTCGGAGTCCTTTGAACGACTGCAGGCGATTGCCCAGGAATTGCGCCCCGAACTGCAACAATCCGATCTGCAGATCGAGAACGAACGGGTCAACCTGGATCTGTCCCGAAATGAGCTGCGACCCACACTCGACTTGGTGGCCGGGTATCAGCAATTTGGACTGGGAGGGCAAAGAATCGTGCGTGATTTTTCGGGAGGATTTACCGATCCCCAGATCATCGACATCATTCCCGGAGGATTGGAGGATTCTCTGGACCAGCTCTTCAGTTCCGAGTTTTATGGTTACTTGCTGGGATTGGAGGTAAGGCTGCCGGTATTCAACCGGGAAGCTCGGGCAAGAAATGCTCAGGCACAGATTCGTTATGACCGAGCAGTGCTGAGCCGGAAGAACGTCCAGCAGTTGGTTTCCCTGGAGATCCGCGACGCTTTGACTCAACTGGAGATGAATCAAGCCAGCCTTCAAACAGGCAGATCAGGGTTGCGTGCTGCCCAGGAGCGCCTGGAGGCGGAACAGGCCAGGTTTGAGGTGGGAGCCGGAACCACCCGCCAGCTGATTGAAGCTCAGCGGGATTTGATTCGGGCTGAATCGATCGTAGTGCGGGCGGAAACAGATCTGATGAAGAGTCAGGCGCTGCTGGATCGAGCGCTGGGCCGGACTTTTGAACGGCACAATATCAGCCTCACCGAAGCCCTGGAGATGAATGTGCAATAGCGCGCGAAGCGCGCTGTCGTGCCTTCGTGCGGTCGTGCTGATCAAAGGGAGCTGTTGTTCCAAATCCTCTCCCTGGCCGACAGTTCTGAGTACGTTACTCTGTTAGCTCATTCGGTTCGGGTCAGCCGCCGGTTGCCCCCTACGAACTATCCGCACAACAGCACGACCGCACAACAGCACGTCTTTCCATTCACGAACCATTCCACTAAGCTCGCTAGATGGGGGATATAAGCAGAACCCTGGGAGGGAGAAGTGGACCGTGCAGGATAAGAGATATGATCTTGTCATCGTAGGTGCCGGTTTTTCAGGACCTATCCTGGCGGCCAAGATTGCCGAGAAAGGGGTGAAGCCGGGAAACGGAGAGCCACTGGCGATTGCCCTCATTGACGCCGGGCCCTACTACAAAGGAGCCGCTCGACCCGGTTACGGCTCTGCCCTCCGACGCCAGATGTTCACCAATCTGGAGGGCCAGCATCAGCAGACTCACCTCTGGAACAACGATATTAGCCTGGCCAAGATCGTGGGTGGAAGCTCCCTGCACTGGGCCGGCCAGGCCTTCCTTCCTACTCCTGTAGACTATCTTCACTGGCAACAGGAGACGGGGGTGGATTGGACCGAGAGCAACCTCGTTCCTGCCGTCAATGAGATCCGTCGGGAATTCAATGTTCATCCCATGCCCGAGGACATCAATACCCCGGGGAACAAGCTTTTCTTTGAGGTGGCCAGCAAGCTGGGATATGCCCCCCAAAGAACCGTGGTGGCTCGGCGCAACTGTGTTTATTGCGGTTTTTGCGTCCCTCCCATGATGTGTAAGTACGATTCACGTGCCAGCACTCTGTGGACCTACATTCCACGGGCGGAAAGAGCGGGAGTCGAGATTCTTGCCGACACCTATGTGGAAAAGATCCTGATTGATGCAACAGGGGGAGGGGGCATTGCCCGAGGTCTGATGTGTTGGACGGAAGGGTCAAACTACCAGATTTCAGCCGACAAGATTCTGGTGTGCGGCGGCTATGTGAATACTCCCCTGTTGTTGATGCGCTCCGGCTACGGTCCCGGCCAATGGCGAGGTAATCCCATCGTGGTGGAGAATCCGAATATCGGAAAACATATCGATGGACACCCCTTCGGTCCCGCGGTGAGTGCCTTGTTTGATGAGCCACTCGGAGACGGAAAGTTGGGAAGTATTGTGGGATATCACATCATGGATGATATCCGATCGGATGGAGAAGGAAGGCTTCTGATTCATGCTAACTTTGGAGTCAGTGGCTTGCCCAGCCGGGATGCCCGGCACCCTATGGCCCCTCCCCATGGCCGCGAGCACAAGCGGTTTATGAGAGAACAGGGCATTCTTCGCACCGGCTCCCTGCGCCTGAGGGTGACCAAACCCTCAGGACGCTGGGCGATGGACCCCGATGGAAAACTGCTCTATGGCGGGGACCACACTCTAACCTTGAGACGATTCCGGGAAGGAACGGAGAAGGCTCAGGAAATCCTGGACAGGATGGGGGCCAGAAGGATCACTGTACCTCCTGCTCTAAAGATTTCCCCACAAACCCGAGGAGAGCATCGGGTGGGTTCCTGTCGAGCCGGGCTGGATCCGGAAACCTCCGTGGTCAATCCTTATTTCGAATCACACGACGTCGAGAATCTGCTCATTTGTGATGGGAGCGTGATCCCCCGGGTGCCCTCCGGGCCATCTGGAACTCCGCAGGCCTCCCTTACGGTCTTTGCCGCCGATCGCATCATCGAACGACACTTTAGCCGATAAACCGAATAGCCGTGGGAGTTTAGGGACTGGCCTCCGGGGGCCTGTCCCTAAACTCCCGTGAAAAGGAACCGTGTTCCAGGAAGTGAACAACCTCCTGAGCCACCTGGCTGCTGTTCATGATGAAGGTGTGAGTGTTGGGTACCACCAGGAAGTCGGCCATCCCCTTCAGCTGGGCGCTTTCCACCGAAACCTTTCCGTCGTCCTCTCCCGTCACCAGCCAAGAGGCGAGTGGATTGAGGCTTTGACTGCCGGTGATGATTCCCACTTCAAAGTCGGCCGGGCCTAGTCGGCTGGGAAGGTTTGAGGGATCGGTGCCCAGTTCCTGCCCTGCCGGCCCAGTGGCCCACTGGAAGAGCGGATTTTCGCGAAGTTCGTCGACCAGTTGGCTTCCTTGATTGGGGGGGCTGAGCATCACCACTCGGCCCAGGTTGTGGGGACGCTTCTGGGCAATGTAGGCCCGAACCAGGATTCCCCCCAGCGAGTGGGTGACAAAGTGCAGAGGCTTTTCGCTACCGAGACAGCACTTCTCGATCTGGTTACTCAGAACACCTACCAGCTCCTGGACACTGGCTTGTGTCGAGGGGTAATCGAGATTATGGACTTCGAACCCGGCCTGGGTGAGTCGGTTCGCCAGAAGCCACATCGACATGGACGAGCGCCCCAGGCCATGAAGGACTACAACCTGGCCGAGAGGCTCCGCACCTACTCGCAGGATTGAGGTGAAGATCATCACAGCAACCAGAAGCGCGAGCTTGAAGAAATGCCGACCCATCGTTGGCTACTATAGCGCATAGCCCGCATAGAGCGCTTCGCGCTCGGTCGTGCTGTGGTGCGGTCGTGCACGTCCGGAATGTGGGAGGCACCTCAGGTGCCGAATCCGACAACCGATCCTGAAATGGGCACAGGATGACTGGCCCCCATCGTTTTCCCTAACATCTGGGATTCGGCACCTGAGGTGCCTCCCACTTTCCGGAGGCCTTTGCCATCCTAACTGTTCGGGCGAGCCACTTGTGGCTAGCCACCGGATCGCCCCTATCGATCTCTCTTCTCTGTTGCCTTCCCGCTCCTAACGATCTAAGATCGAGAAAACTAAAGGCCAAAAAGGGGCGGAAACTCCCCGAGGAGGTAACATGAACAAAACGATGCATGCCTTTGCCATTGCTGCTATTGCGGCGATCGGCTTCATGATCGGTGTCCCCTACACGGGAGCGCAGGTCGACAACACTCAGGCAGCCGACGTCATCTTTGTCAACGGCAAGATTGTGACCGTCAACCAAGGCTTCGACATTGTCGAAGCCTTGGCGGTGAAAGAGGGAAGGATCACTGCCGTGGGGAGCAGCGAGCAGATCAGACGCCTTGCCTCCCCTGAGACTCGGGTGGTCGATCTTGGCGGGAAGACAGTTCTTCCAGGCTTCAATGACAACCATATTCACATGGGCACCGGTGCCGGTGGAAGTGGCTCAGAGAACTGGAGGGGCAAGATTGACTCTCTGGACTCTTTGTCGAAAGCCCTGCGGGAGAAGGCTGAGGAGCTTCCCACCAGTGAGTGGATACGAGCCAGCCTGACCCGGCCATATTTCCCCAACGACATCGCTCCCGATCGCTACTGGTTGGATCAGAGGGTCCCCTACCATCCGGTGGCTCTCACCCGGGGACACCTGATGATGTTGAACTCGGAAGGACTGAAGCAAGCCGGAATTTCCAGCTCAACCCTGGATCCGGGCGGCGGTTGGATCATCCGGGACGAAACCGGGGAACCCACGGGGCACCTGTTCGAGAACCCGGCCAAACGGCTTGTGTCGCGGAATTTTCCATCCCCGCCTCGCCCGGACGACGAGGAACTCCTGATGAATCTGCGAGGTAGACTCCAGGCACTTACCCGCCTGGGTTACTCCAGCTTCAACGTGCCCGGGCTTCGCCCCTGGGATCTGAGATACTTTCAGGAGGCCTATGAGCGATGGGGTGAGGAATTCCCCCGGGTCACCATCCAGTTGCGGCTCAGTCCGGGATATGACGAGCATGACGATCTGGAGGAGGGCGTTCAGGAAGCCATCGCCGAGCTGGAGGGATTGGGATTCCATACCGGTTTCGGAAACGACCGCATCAAGATTGGCGCCGTCAAGATGAGCGTCGACGGTGGCTTGAGCGCTCCCACCTTCTGGACCAAGGTCCCTTACGACAACACCACCGGGTGGCGGAAGGGAATGCCCGATTTCTACGGCTTGGTGCGAATTCCCGAAGACAGCCTATACCGGGTGGCCAAGCGGGCCCATGAGCTGGGCTGGCAGCTCGGGATCCACACCATCGGGGACGCGGCGGTGGAGATGGCCGTGAACGTGATTGAACGGATTCTCAAGGAATCTCCACGGGAGAACTCTCGTCCCTATCTTCACCACGTCTCCGTCATGCCTCCCGAAGAGACCCTCCAGAAGATGGCTGACCTGGACATCATCGTGGCCTCGCAACCCGCCTTCATGTATTGGCTTGGACCCTTTGCAGTAGAGGTTCTGGAGGGGGAGAGGGAGCAGACCAACAATCCGCAGAAGACATTCTTGAATCGTGGAATCCGAATGAGCTACGGGACGGATGGAGCTCCCACCGACCCCAGGGTGGAGTTGTGGTCGGCGGTGATGCGGAAGGGATGGGATGGAAAGATCTACGGGCCTGGAGAGAAAGTGAGTGTGGAGGAGGCGATCCGGGCCATCACCATGGGAACGGCTTACATGAACTTCGATGAAGAGAAGAAGGGGTCCCTCGAGGTGGGCAAGTTCGCCGACATGGTGGTTCTTGGCCAGGACATTCTCACCATCGACCCCGACGGGATTAAAGACATTCCCATTGAAATGACGATTATCGGAGGAAAGATCGTCTACTCCAGGGAGCAGTCACAGCAAGCACTTCCCAGCGGCTAAGACCTCCACCGGGCAGCTATGGCTTACGCAATCAGTGAGCAAAACCTGGAACGCCAGAAGCTGCTGGCAAGAATCATGGGACCGGTGACTGACCAGTTGTTGGAGTCCCTGCCCTTGCCCTCCCTATCTCGATGTCTGGATGTCGGCTGCGGCATGGGAGAAACCACCCGCCAGCTGGCCGGGAAACTCGACAATGTTGTTGAGCTGATCGGGGTGGATCAGGACTCCAGCCTGATCGAGGTGGCCCGATCGGTTCCCGGTCCAGATGGCAAGATCACTTTCCAGCAGGGAGATGCAGCCCACTTAAGCTTTGAAGATCAGACCTTCGACTTCGTCTTTGCCCGCTATTTGCTCCATCATCTGGATCATCCTCAGGTAGTCCTTGCAGAAATGCTGCGGGTCTGCAAATCGGGTGGAATTGTAGCGGTTCAGGAACCAGACTGCGCAAAGCAATACTGTTATCCGGAGAGCTGGGCCTATGAGAAGATTCCCAACATTTATGGCCGCTTGTTCGCGAATGCCTTCATCGGTCGGCAGTTGTACTCACTATTCCGCCGGCTGGGCTGCCCTTTACCCCATATCGATGTGATGACCATCGCGGGAGTTAACGTGGAACTCAGGCGGTCCTACCGAATGGTCATGGAGGCCATTGGTCCTGCCCTGATGGAGAAGGGGATCCTGGATTCCAAGGAGCTTGAGGACCTGTGCGAAGAATTGAGGCGCGTGGAAGAGCAGGACGACGTGCTCTGCGTATGGTCGCCCACTTTTTCCGTATGGGTGAATCGAACGTAAACTTTGTATCAAGGAGGAGGTTTCGAATGGAAGCACAAAATTACGCCAATCATCGACACAATGTTCCGATCTATCACTTCATCCTGTTCCCGCTCATCGCTCTGACCCTGATTGGCTCGTTCGTGAACCTTTACCAGTCCTGGGGTGACCACCAGCGGCAATACAGCTCCTCTCTGATCGTCGTGGTCATGATTTGCCTGCTGCTTTTGTTCTTCATTGCCCGTCTGTTCCCTTTGAAAGCCCAGGACCGGGCCATCCGTGCCGAGGAAAACCTGCGTCACTATGTCATGACTGGAAAGCTGCTGGATCCCAAATTGACGGTCCGCCAGATCATTGGCCTGCGCTTCGCCTCCGACCAGGAGTTTGTTGACCTGGCCCGGAGAGCCGTCGAGGAGAATCTGTCCGAAGTGGCGATCAAGAAGGCGGTCAAAAACTGGAGAGCCGATACCTACCGGGTTTAAAAGAAATCACCAATGTTCAGGAGAGCAAATCTAAAGGCTGAGTGCTCTTTGCTGCATGTTCGGTTGATCGAGATGGGGCCTCCGTTTCATGCCTCACCCCCAAGAGGTATATGGTGTATCGTATAACATAGAGCCAAGGAGAAGTTCCTGGTTGGAGTCCCGTAGGAGTTGACTCTTGAAATTACGCGTCGTCAAACCCGGCTTTCCTGAACCACCAAAACTGACACAGTATGGGACCGAATCGGCCCTTCAGCTTCTGCTCGAGGAAGCCGAATTCGAGGCTCCCCAAGGACGAGTTGCCGATTACATTCCGGAGCTGAGCCGGGCCAACGCGGATGACCGAGGCATCTCCATTTGCTATCTTGACGGAACCACACTATCGGCCGGCGCCTGCGAAACACCCTTCACGATCCAGTCCATCTCCAAGACGGTCGCACTGCTTTACGCTCTCGAGTCGATTGGGCCCAGAAAGGTCTTCTCACGAGTGGGCAAGGAGCCAACGGGGGAACCTTTCAACTCGGGTTTGCGCTTTCAGGTGGCTAGCAAGCTGCCGTTGAATCCAATGATCAACGCCGGAGCCATCGTCGTGAGCTCCATGTTCCCAGGAAAGAATCCCAGCGAGCAATTCGATGGGTTTTTGAACTTCTGTCGTAAGGTCTGCGGAAATCCGGACCTCGAAGTCGACGAAGCCGTCTATCGCTCGGAGAAATTAACGGGTCACAACAATCGTTCCCTTGCCTGGATCATGAACGACCGTCGGGTTTTCTCGTACAAGAGCGACGTTGCTGCCGTTGAGTTTATCGAAGGGATTCTGGACGTGTACTTTCAACAGTGTTCCATCGCCGTGACGACCGCTGATCTCGCCTGTTTCGGAGCACTCCTCGCGAACCTCGGGCTCGATCCCGAGACGGGAAAACGACAGGTGTCCGAGGAGCACGTCACCATGGTTATTGCGCTCATGGCGAGCTGCGGCCTGTATGACGGATCTGGAACCTTTGCCTCCAAGATAGGGATCCCCGCCAAGTCGGGTGTGGGTGGTGGTATCCTGACCGCTGTGCCCGGTAAGATGGGGATCGCCACCTACGGTCCCGCTCTCGATCCGTCCGGCAACTCGTGCTTCGGACTGTACGCCCTGGAGAGAATCTCAAGGGATGAGGAGTTGGGTATCGTATCCCGTCCTCAGATTTCTTTTTCACTCAAGACCTATGACAATGCGGAGTCGCTTGACGAGTTGGTCGAGCAAACAGGTCTCAAGGCCACTTCCGGAAAGGTGGTTTCCTACATTCCCGAACTGGCCAAAGTATTGCCCGAGAACCGTGGGGTGAGTCTCTCTACCCTTGATGCAGTGATCGTGGGCGGTGGCCTGCACTCGGATTTCCGGTTCACCATGCAAGCCGTATGTGTGCCCTTTCTGCTGGCCTATATTCTTCACCGTCGAGGAATTGAATTCGTGTTTTCCAGGGTGGGGCGGGAGCCCACGGGTGATCCATTCGATGCTGACCCGAAGTGGATGGAGATCGAGCGCAGGCAAGTCCCCTTCAATCCGGTGATCAACGCGGGTGCGATCCTGCTGGCTTCGATGTTGCCGGAGGAAAGTGCCGAGAAGCGTCGTAAGAAATTCCGCGATTTCGTTCGCAAGGCCTGCAAAAACGACGATATCAGTGTGGACAAGGGTGTGTTTCAATCCGAGACCGAGTTCGGAGAAACAAATCGGAAGCTCACCTGGGAGTTGCTCCACCGCGGATGCTTCGAGCATCGGCCCAGACCTTCCGAGCAATCGCGGGTGGACTACGTTGAAGCCATTCTTTCCGACTATTTCTACGCCTGCTCGCTTAGGGTCTGCTGTGACGACCTGGCAACCTTTGCCGCGTTACTGGCTGGTCGCGGAGATGCTCCTGCCGTCTCTGAACTTCGCCTTTCTGCCGACCAGGTGAATCAGGTGGTGACACTGATGGCGACGTGCGGTCTGTATAACGGGTCAGGCGAGTATGCCTTTTCGGTGGGATTACCCTCTAAATCGGGCGTCTCAGGGGGCATCATGGCTGTGGCTCCCGGGAAGCTCGGTCTCGCCGCCTTCTGCTCTGCCGTTGATGATAAGGGCAATAGTGTATTCGGACGCCGTATCATCGAAGAGATCTCGCAAGCGGAACACCTGAACGTCTTCCGCGGTGTTGATCCCTAGCAGGTCGGTGCCGTTCCCACATTTCCCCTGATTTCCAGTTCAGTCGGACCGGCCCAGTTCCTTTTTAAAGTCCTCTACGATCGGGTCCTTGATAGACTGCCAGACGTCATTTTCCACGATAGAGTGGCGCTCGGTCTGAAGGAGTCTCTCCAATTCTTCCCAGCCCCGTTGGGTTTGCCCCATGCGATCATAGTTCAGGAGCAACTTGATGGCATTCCCCAGGTAGTCGTAAGGAAGTGAAATCTGATCCATCAGGGATTTGATGTGGTTGATTTTCTTTTGGTAATAATCGGGATATTCCTTGCTGGCTCTCCGATAGGAACCGTTGCTCCAGGCGAAGATCTCCTCGACTGCAGGCGCCACCGGGTGGGGCAGATGCTCATAAGTTTCCCATCGGGTCTCCATCGCGATGATCTCCAAGGACCCATCCTGATCCACGTCGACCAGGGAGCTGGGTACAAGGCTCCCGGTGATCGATTCGGTCAGGTTGATCAACCGGTTTCCACTGATTTGGTAAACCCCGATCTGCTGACACGACCAGGCCGTGCTGCCGCATCCCTTCCAGATCACAATTTCCCTGGTTCCATCTCCATTGATATCGGTGTTGTTGAGTTCATGGAAAGCCAGATGCATCCCTGCAACGACTTCTCTGCCCAGGAATTGTGTCCCCTGGGAGTCGGATCGGTAGATGCGCAGTTCCGAGACTAGGCCGTTAGCAGACTGTACGGCATCGTTTTCCAGAAGGGTCACCAGATAATGAACGAAGCCATCGTTGTAGGGGTACAGGTAGTCTCTGAGCTCAAAGCCGTCGCGCTCTATCTCTTCCAGCACTTCACCGAAGGAATCGGGAAGCTCCTGTTGTGGAACAGTTGTGGGTTGAACCACCGCACAGAAACTGAAAGTGACCCACAGGAAAACGATCCCGTACCCTCGAGCTTGCATCACTCACACCTCTTCAACCTTCCGGCAGTACAGTAACCGGGTTCCCAAAAGCCTCGCAAGTTGGCGCGGGTACAGCACACTGGGTTTGTTGGACAACCAACAACAGAGGCTCGCCCGAACAGTGAGGATGGCACCCTCTCATGTTAAGACGCAGTCAGAGCCGTGGGCTTTAGCCCACGGGCCAGCCTGGAGTGGTTTTCAACTGCAGACCTCTGTTAGATCGTCGTCAGCCACCGGCTGACCTGAGGGCAGGATTCCTTGTTTCACTCTCCGGATAAATTCTCGACCGTCCAGACAACGCCGTCGTCAAATCTCGCGATCTTGGGGATGTCTGCCGAGTACACGATCTCCCCCTGGATGATGGTTTTCTCGATTCCGATCTCCCGGATGCGGACCGGGTCCACGGACAGGATGTCTTCGGTGAGTACAACCATATCGGCCCATTTGCCCACCTCTAGAGAGCCGCGATTGTTTTCGTCAAAAGTGAGATAAGCAGGACCCATGGTGTGAAGACGAATAGCCTCTTTCACGCTCACTGCTTCGCTGGGGCCGTAGATTTTTCCATTTCTTCCCATGCGGTTGACGGCAGCCCAGATTCCCACGATGGGTCCGTAGGGTCGGTGATCCGAGCCGTACGCCATTCGAATGCCACGTTCCAACAGCGACCTCTGTGGATTGTTGGTTTCGAGCCTCTTGCCGCTCAGGGCCGCCTCATAGTTGGGGGCCAGTTCGTAGGTGAAACTCGGCTGGCTCGATACCAGGATTCCCAGATCGGCCATTTTCCGCAGGGTGTCCTCAGGAGGCAGTATGGCAACATGGTGGAGGTAGTGACGATGGTCCTCCCGGGGGCTCTCTCCTAGAATTCGCTCAAAGACGTTAACCGTCATCTGGACGGCTGCATCTCCTACCGCGTGAATCCCGATCTGCCACCCCAGATCATGGGCCCGCTTGGCCACGGCGTAAAACGCGCTTTGAGGAATCGTATTCAGGCCTAGGCTCCCGTCCGGATAGGGTTCCAGAACCCAGGCGGTCAGGGCGGTGGAACCTCCATCCACGCCCATTTTGATGGCACCGAGCTTGAGGCGGTCATTTCCGAAGCCGGTGTGAAACGACACCGCTTCGATATCCCGGATCGCTTCTCTCACACCCTCTTCAATATCGTCGTGCCCATCGGCGCCCGGACGCACCTGCAACTGTACCGTCATTCGCGGGAGTTCCTCTCCCCAACGTTGGTAGCTATCCTGTACCCAGCGCAGCTGGTTGCCGGGCCGCAGTCCGGCAACGTTGATACTGGTGATTCCAAGGCTGACCAACTCGCGAAGGAAGGCACGGACATTCTTGCGGGCCGTTTCATCCTGAAGGCGCGGAGATGGAGGCAGTAAACGTCCCACCATGCGCTGCGCAGCCGGCTCGCGCAGTATTCCGTTGGGAACTCCCCGCTCGTCCCGAGCGATTTTCCCCCCTTGTGGATCCGGGGTAGCCCTGGTGATGCCCGCTTTCTCCAGTGCCAGGGAGTTGACAACCCAGAGGCGGAATCCCAGCCTCAAGGCCATCGGGTGCCGGGGCGTTGCCTCGTCCAATTCCCAACGGGTCGGCAATTTCAGTTCGGGAAAGGAGGTCTCGGAGATTCGTCCGAAGATCCACTGACCCTCCGGAATGGGTGTGACCTCCTTCTTGAGCGTCTCCTGAAGCTCTTCGATCGTTTTGGCGTGCCTGAGGTCCAGAGTGTTGCCACCTCCTCCGAAAGAGAGATGGACATGGCTGTCATAGAGTCCCGGCAGCACCGTCTTCTCCCCGAGATCCACCAGCCGGGTTTCCTCCAGCGCAAGGGCCTTGATATCGGCGTTAGAGCCGAGCGCTACGATTTTTCCGTCCCTGACCGCGAGGGCTTCGACGATCGTGAAGTCGTCGTCGATGGTGACGATATGCCCACTGTGGTAAACGATGTCGGGCCCCCCTGCGGGCTGGCTGCGCACGAATGGGGTAAATGGGTAAAGAGTAGAGTGGAACCCCCAATGAGGAGGCCAAACGCAACTGCCTTCACCGAATTTTTCATGTGCCCTCCACAGAAAACCACTCCCCTTTGTTGTGGGAACAGGAAATAGCTTTTCTGGATTGTATCGTGGAGAAAAAGAAGGGGTCAACCCAGAAGGGGAGTGATCCAGCGGAAGGGCAGGGGTGCTTGGCGATAGAGATGGCTGGGTATCGTGGATTCGATCTGTTGATGAAACTGCGGCAGTTTGGACCAATGTAAAGCGGGCCGAATATGGTGTGCCGTATGGTATCCAAGGTTACCCGTCAGGAGATTATGCCACTTATCGGTAATGTTATAGGAAGCTTCAAGATCAGTCTCAGAATCCAGTCCCGCGTGATGGTAGTAGGTATGCCAGGCAGTGATATAGAAGGAGATCACCATGGGAAGAGCAAAAATGAAAAGAGCGTTGACCCAGTTATAGTAAAAAAAGAAAGCCAGGATGCTGAGTGTGATGAAGAACATCACCAGGAAGGGCTTCTGGTGTTTGGGAAATCTTTTTCCCACTTGAAAGGCCCGCGGATATGCGGTCAGTGATGTGATGACAGAATACTCGATCGCTCCCATGGGCCGACCCTGTTTTCGCTTCCAGCGAGACTCATCCCGCTGTTGGTCGCGGTAATTCACATGGTGTCCCAGAACGTGGTGCAATGTCCAGCCGTTGGTCACCACTCCCGTTTGAAAAGCATAGATCAGTTCCAACAAGCGGTTCGGTAGGGTGTGTCGAAAGGTCGCCAAATGTTGATGGTGGTGGTTGAAGGAGCTGATACAAGCCTTGGGAAGAATGCCCAAAAGCATCCAGAGAACAACGAACCAAACGCTCTCGACTGTGAAAAAAACGATCAGATCAACGCCAAAGTAGGCGACAAAGAGGGTGGTGAGAATTCGGTCTTCCTTGTATCTAAACATTCCTCATCGTAACTCCGAAGAGTATGGGCTTCCTCATAGATTATAGTTTGCAGGATGAGACCGTCCAAGTTCAAGCCACCTGCTATCCCGGCTAGTTCATGCTGGGTCGCAGACTTCGGTACAGCTCCATGACCATGTGCTCTCTTCTTTGGTGATGACTTTGATGATAGACAGACAACCACTGGCGCAACATCCAGGGTTGTAATTGCAGAATTTCGCAGACCCAGGTCAGACTTCCTGGATCAGTTTTATCAGAGAAGAACCACTGTGCTGCGTCCTTTCTCCAACCGTCAGACTCCCCGCTTTGGGTCTCTTGGTGCATCAACATATCCCTTACAGCCTGGCGTAAAATAGCCCTGGCCAACTTTTGTACAGAGGGGTCAAGCGGCTCCTTTGTCGAATACAATCCCGTGCTCTTCCACATCCTGGAGTTCATTCGATCTTGATCCATGTTGTTTCTCCTTTCTTTCCTGACCTGGTTAAGGCCGCTGATGAGTGAGTGTTGTAAATCGGCCATCTATTACATTGGACTGGAGAATTTCAGGATTGTTCCAAGTTTCTCAAAGGATGTCAGGACTGGCGTGCATGAACTATACTGGCCGGATTATCGGGAGGATGGGGGAGTTTCTATGACTTGGAAGGTCTTGGTTTCGCGGAGCATTCCTGAAGAGGGTATAGCCATGCTCCGAGAGGCTGGCTTCAAGGTGGACGTTAATGAGGAAGATCGGGTTCTGTCCAAAGAAGAACTTCTGAAGAGGGTCAAAGACAAAGATGCTCTTTTGAGCCTTTTAACCGATCAGGTGGACGGAGATCTTTTCTCCTCTAATCCGGATCTCAAAATTGTGTCTAATTATGCGGTCGGATACGACAACATCGATATCCCGGCGGCCACCCGGTATAGAATCGTGGTCACCCATACGCCCGGTGTGCTGACCGAGGCTGTGGCGGAACATACGCTGACCCTCATGATGGCCGCTGCCCGGAGGATTGTGGAAGCGGACACCTATATTCGAGCCGGAAAGTTCAAGGTCTGGGGACCCCAGCTCTTTCTCGGTCAGCCCATCGCGGGCAGAACGCTGGGAATCGTTGGATTGGGCCGAATCGGAAAAGCCGTAGCCCGAAAAGCCGTCAACGGGCTGGCCATGAAGGTGATCTACTCTCACACCCGCGAGGATAAGGAGTTCGAAAAGGAATACCATGCCAGGCGAGTGGATCTGAACATGCTTCTAAGCGAGGCCGATGTCATTTCGCTGCATGTCCCGTTTACCGATCAGACGTTGCACCTGATCGGTAAACGGGAGCTTCAGGCCATGAAGTCTTCAGCCATATTGATCAACACGGCACGCGGACCCATCGTTGACGAGGCCGCTCTTGTTGAGGCGTTACAGGAAAAGAGAATCTTTGCTGCCGCATTGGATGTGTTTGAATGTGAGCCGGAAATTTCCTGCGACAGTGAAGCGGAGGTGCAGCTCAAGGATCTCGATAACGTCATCCTGACGCCCCACATCTCATCCGCCACTACAGCAACTCGGGCCAAAATGGCCGAGATGGCGGCGCAGAGCATTATTGATCTGGCTCAGGGCAAAACTCCAGAGAACATTCTGAACCGGGAGGCACTGAGTCCGTAACGCGATCTCAGGTATTACTCGGGCCGGCTCCTGGGAGTCTGTCCGAGTAATAGGTGTTGTCGCGCGGATGGGGCTTGGGTGAGCAGGTCGAGGAGCGAGGAGGAGTCGCTGTCCTGTGCATCGGTGACGACAAGCGACGAAGAGATGCACCGCAACCTCCTTCCGCCCAAAGGGTTACGGCGGAGCCCGTAACGGGACCTCACCTATTACTCGGGCCGGCTCCTAGTGCGCGAAACACCGGGCTCAGTTGCGACCTCACATCTTCGGGTGGTTCCTGAAATTCTACACCAATGGAGCCGATCTCTCCCTTTTCTATGGACTCTGTAACGGTGTGGATGACTCGAGAGGTCAATTTGCCCTTCAATTCGATTTCGCCCTTCTCGGCCTGAAAGCTAAGAATGACGGAAGCATCCTCAGGGGGGATAGCACTGAGGCGGATAATAAACGCTCCACCCAGGGAAAGATTGGCGATTTGCCCCCTGATGACATGGTCGTGCCAGTACACCGTGCAGGGAATGGACACTGCAGAGCGTTTATCTTGGCGCCTCTCTTCCATTTTTGGTGACCTGAGCTTAACTGAATTATAGTGAGCCCACTGACATGATGGGGTAGACAACAGCCAATAGCCGGCAGAGCGGCTGAAATTCAAAATTCAAAACACCAAATCCCAAACAAATTCCAAATTCCAAATTCCAAATTTGAAACTGAGACGGGTGGGAAGTGCGCAAAGCTCCTATCAATTTTCCTTTTTTCTGCGTGCAAAGCGCGCTATCTTCTTACCAGAATTAATCAAGGAGGAAAGACCGTATGCGTGACCGAAAGATTTTAGTGTGGATGTTTGCGGGCCTGATTTTCATGGCGGGATGGCTCATGGGACAGCAATCAGCCAGAAACGAGAGAACCATCATTCATGCCGTGGCCTGGACGGCTGTTGAAGGTGCACCCCAGGAAGCGATGGAGGATTTCAAGCAATCCACTGCGGGTCTGGTCGATGCCATACCGGGGTTGAGGAGGGCATGGGTCGGCAAACTACGGCGACCATTTGCCGTTGGAGATGCCTCCCACACTCACGGCCTCATTTTTGAGTTTGACGATATGCAGTCCAGAGAAGCCTATGCTCAGCATCCCAGTCGTGACCCCTGGATGAAGGTATGGGGAAAGGTCCGGGTCGCACGCCCCGTCGTCTTCGATGTGATTGGGGAATAGATCCGCACAGACCGCAGACCACAGCCGGAAGACCGGCTGTGGTCTCAAATTCCAAATCCTAAACAAATGCGGTTTCTATTTTCCATTCTCTTCGCGCGCAGCGCGCACGAAAGCACTAAGGCACGAAAGCACGAACGCACGCGCGTCCTAGGTCCTAGCTGGTTTGTTGTCAGTTGTCAGCTGTCAGCTTTATAGCTATCCCCTTCTTTCCAAATGAGATAGAATTCACCGAAATCTTGGACTGATCTGAATTTGATGGAGGTGGGCCGATGCGCAAGTCACTCTTCTTGTGGACCTTACAAGTTGCTTTAACCCTTTTCCTGGTTCTTGTCCTGGCCCCTGCCAAGGTCAGTGCCCAGGAAGTGTCCGAACTGCTCGAGAAGCTGGATGCCTATCCCGACTTGATTGTCTTGAACGGGAAGATCGCTGTGATGGACGATCAGTTGACCATGGTTGAAGCCATGGCGGTCCGGGACAGAAGGATTCTGGTTTTGGGAACCAGTGAAGAAGTCAGGGAGTTGGTAGGTCCTCAAACGCAGGTGATTGACGTGAAGGGCAGGACAGTGCTTCCGGGAATCATCGACAGTCACACTCACCCGCACCTGTGGTTGTACAACCATTTTGGGAGTGATCCCGACTTCAACCCCGATCCCCAGCTCAAGGTCATTCCGGTTCTGGGTCTACACGAGGATGACCTGGATGAGCTGACCAAGAGCGGGATTGTCGAGAAGATCGGGGCGGTGGTTCGCAAAAGAGCAGCTGAGTTGGGACCGGATAAGTGGGTGATCGTCAATATCCCCATGAACGAGAAAGTTATTCAAGCGACCCCATCCCCCGTGATCCGGCAGCGGATGGTGAACACTGCCGATCTGGACAGGATGGGACCCAACAATCCGGTGGTTTTGACCGGCAGCCTGACCTCCGGCATTTACAACAGCCAGGCCAGGAAGTTGATCAGTGAGGCCATTGGACAAGATATCGACAGTCTCAGACCGGTGGGCCTGCGGGTCTGGTATTACCTTGTTTATGACATCATCCTCAAGAATAAGACGGAAATGGTGGCGGGAATGCTCAAAAAAGAGCTGCTGGAGATCGCATCGTTTGGAGTGACCACGGTGCAAACCCATATCGAACCGCTGGAAGTCATCAAGGCGCTCAATATGATGGACCACAAGGGGGAGATGCCCATTCGCTGGGCATGGATCCACCGCACGGCCTTTCAACTGTCCGAAAACGCTTCTGAGTTCTACACCCTTTTGGGCGACTTCGGCGGCCAGGGAAGCGAGTACTTTTGGAACAGCGGTGTGGGTGAAGAGGGGTGGGATAGTAGTCCCTGCAGCCAGGCCGTCCCCAAGGATCCGGCAATGCGGGAGCAATTGGCACGATTGGAGCAATGTCCCGGGCACAAACCTGGAACTGAGCCCTACAATGCTCACTTGGCGGCTCTCAAGGCCGGATTAAGGCTGGCTGATGTCCATGCCACCAACGATGGAACCACCGACATCATTTTCCAGATGTTCGATCAGTTGATGGAGGAGGATGGCTGGACCCTGGAGCAGATCAGAGAAAAGCGCCACTTTTTCGATCACCCCAGATTGATCCGGCCTGAACAGATCCCCAAACTGGCCAAGTATGGTCTCTGGATGAACATGCAGGCTACCGGCATGGTCAGAAACATCGATCAGTTCCTTAATGTGTATGGAGAGGAATACCTGAAATGGTTCACCCCCACCAAGAGTATGCTGGACGCGGGAGCAAGATTTACTCTGGCTACTGATGCCCATCTTGCTTCTGTGCCCAACGATAGTGCACTTGGAGCATGGCCCTGGTATGGTTTCTGGCCGACTTTCGCTTTTTACATCACCCGCGAGTGGGACGGTCGAGTGTGGGGGCCTGAGGAGAAGCTGGACCGCATTTCCGGGCTTAGAGGTTGGACCACGTGGGCTGCGGAATCGGTGCTCAGGGAAAAGGACCTGGGATCGCTGGAAAAGGGCAAGCTGGCCGATTTTATCGTTATCGACAGAGACTATTTCACCATCCCGGAAATGGACATCAAGAAAATCAAAAACCTGATGACGGCGGTAGGCGGAAAGGTGATCTACCGCAGTCCCGATTTTTAGTGTCGATGAGTGCTGACCTGCTGCCAGGCCGGGCCCCCATCAAAAGGTGATTCTCAACGAGTCAGAAAGGACTTGCTCCATGAAACTTTCAAGAAGGGGTTTTCTTGGGCACTCCGCGAGTGCCCTGAGCGCTATTCCTTTGCTGATGTCGACAACCTCCTACTCGGCAGCAGCCGGTGTTTCTCCGTCGATGGGAGAGGCAAAGTTTGTGAATGTTGACGGTATCAGGACCCGCTATTTCGAAGGGGGACAAGGAGAACCCATGGTACTGGTTCACGGTAGTCATTTCGGAATGACCGGTTCAGCCATCGGGTTCATGCCGATCTTTCCCAACCTGGCCGCCCATTTCCATGTGTATGCCGTGGACAAACTGGGTTTGGGACTGACCGATAACCCTCTGGACGATTCGGGCTACTCGATGCAGGCCACCGTCGAGCACCTATACCGATTTATGGAAACTCTGGGTATCGAGAGCGTTCATCTGGTCGGACACTCCAGAGGGGGTTTACCGGTGGCCCGCATTGCCATGGACCACCCTGAGCGTGTCAAGACCATGACTCTGTTTGACAGCAACACTCTGGCCCCGGGCGATCCCAAGCCTTCAGCGCCCAATCTTCGCCCGGCCGGGCCACCGCCCACCAAAGACTCCATTCGTCAAGGTCTGCTGAGTAGCCGCAGCACCTTTAATATGGATTTTGTTACTGACGAGTATGTGGAAGCTGAGCTCGAGGTGGCCTCTCATCCCAAAATACGCCAGGCTGGGGAGAAGCTGGAAGAGCTTAGGAAACGTTTTATCGAGCTGAATCCCGATAAGGTACAGGCCAGACCGGCTCTGAGAAACAACTCAGGCACCGCTTGGTGGCTCTATGAAGTCAAGGATGAAACGCTGGAGAGGCTGCGGGCGGGTGGCCTGAAACGGCCCACCCTGATCATCTGGGGATACAATGACCCATCAGCCACCTACGACATGGGGGTGGACCTCTTTAGGCTGATCAGTTCCTCCGTCGATCAGGCCCAACTCCACTTTTTCAACAAGTGCGGACACGCCCCCTACCGTGAATATCCCCAGGCGGTCACCGAACTCATGGTCAGTTTCGTAGGGGGAGTCGCCACTTCATAGGCGCGCTCCGCGCGCGTTCCAAGTTCCAAGTTCCAGGTTCCAAGTCAGGTTTGGAATTTTGAATTTGTTTTGAATTTGGAGTTTTGGATGTTGAATTTCCGCTGACGGCTGTCAGCCCGTCAGCGGTTATGGAGACGTGAGCAAGGTGGACATGTGGTCGTGCACCTCTCTCCACTCGGTTCCCTGCTTGATCCACACCGCTGTGATCCGTCGAGTGCCTTGTCGTGTGGTGCCGTCAGACAGGGTGACGGGACCCTGCAGGTAGCCGGTCAGTACCGCCGTCGTGCCGTAGAGTTGAACCTCCAGATGCCGAAGCACGCTTGCCACCGAGGTGAAGATGGGCTGAGTGGAATCTCTGCGACCACGATCAAACAGGGCCTGGCGGTACTTCTTTTCCTCCTCAAGAGAATCGTTTAGGGTCAGGAGTCCGCCGTTGGGACCAAAAGCGGTGTGACCTGGAAGGTGTTGTTCCACGAAGGGGTCGATCTGTCCCGTCCTGGACAGGGTAATATGCCTGACGTAGGCCGCCTTAACGTCTTCCGCGTCATCAGCCCGTACCTTCGCTGTCAGGGCCACCCCTACGAGAAACATCGCCACCAGGGCCATCAATCGTTTCATGCGACACCTCCTCTAAAGTGCTCTATTAAAGCGCTCGATTACTTTGTAAGTGCTCTTTTGCTGTGGGGCGGATTGTATCGCTGAGGAGCTGGGGGATCAAGAAGGACGAGACGCTAAGAATCGTCACCCATGAGATCGCGAAGTTCTCCGGGGAGTAAACCTGCTGCTGCAGCCTTCTCTTGAAGTTCCTGGTAAGCTGCCCCGGCGGCTTCAATTTCCTGGCGGCTGATTTCAAGCCCTTTTTGGGTTTCCTGCAGCTGCACTTGAATTTTTTGCTGTGTGACACCGTCGGATTGTTTCAACCATTGGTCTCGCAGGTATACCATTTGGAGCTGAAGGACCCGAAGTCGATTCTCAGCAGTCTGCAGGTCCAGCCTGGCTGTATCGAATAACTCTCCCCAGTCATCCGATTCGGCCTCGTCGCTAACTTCTGCAGAAGTTTCAGGAGCAATAGCTGTACTGACAAGACCTTCCATTTCCTCCACGTCTCTGTTGGTGAGGATCTTAACTTTCACCGTGAAACTGGCTCGACGCTCACGCTCCCGGCGGGCAGCCTCAACCAGAGAAATTTCTTCGGTTTCCTGGGCCAGACTCCAGGCGGGGGCAATAAAGAGCAGCAGAAGGATAATTGCGATCATGGTTGTCCTTGTAAGTTATGTGTATAGACTATATATAGTCTACCATAGAGCCTCTTGCTTCACTGTTTCCGGGGAGGGAAAATCATGGAAAATCATCGACTTAGAGTGTTGCTGATGGCCTTTGGAGTGGCCCTGTCCTGGATGTGGATATGGGGTGATTTTCTGTGGGCTCAGGAATCCGATTACGACATTGTGATTCGTGGTGGGAGAATCGTGGATGGCACCGGCAATCCCTGGTTTGAAGGGGATGTGGGCATTCAGGGAGGACGCATCACGGCGGTCGGTTCCATCAATGGTGGCGCCAGGCGGGTCATCGATGCCGAAGGTCTTGTGGTGGCTCCGGGCTTTATCGATCTACACACCCATTCGGACCTGCCACTTTTGCGAAATGGAAACGCAGAGAGCAAGATCAGACAAGGTGTGACTCTCGACGTGTTGGGTGAGGTGGGTAGTGTTGCACCCCGTGATGGTCTGGCCAACGAAGACCTGGGGGGAGGTCAAATCATCGATTGGACCACCTTCACCGGCTATTTTGACCGGGTCCAGAAACAGGGGATCGCCATCAATATCATTTCCCACGTTGCTGCAGATCAGGTGCGGCGAGTGGTCATGGGGCATGACACAGGAGCCGCCTCCTCAGCTCAGTTGGAACGGATGAAGAGTTTGGTAGTCCGCTCCATGGAGGAAGGCGCATGGGGTCTGGTGACTCGTTTCAGCAGCGGCGGTCCAACCCATCCCCAGGAGATCATCGCCCTGGCCCGGGTTGCTGCTTCCTACGGCGGAAACTACGCCAGTCACATTGGGAGTGAGGGATTCGAACAGGAAAAGGAAATTGACTTCGCCATTCGTGTGGCTGAGGAAGCCCGCATTCCGGTTCACATCTTTCACTTCAAGGTTCGGGCCCGTGAAAACTGGGGCACCATGGATCGGTTCGTTGGCCAGATCGAATCGGCACGCTCCCGCGGACTGGACATCACGGCCAACCAATATCCCTATACCGCCATGTTCCACGGCTGGAACGCGTTTTTCCCCCTTTGGGCGCGGGAAGGGGGACCCGAGAAGTTTGCCGAGCGGCTCAAGGATCGAGCGGTTCGCGAGAGGATCAAACAAGACCCGGATTTCCTAGCCTGGGCACGAGAACATGGCTGGTGGGAGGGAATCGTTCTGGCACTGGCCTCGAGACCCACCAATAAACGATATGAGGGCATGCGCCTGTCCGAAATTGCCGTGCTGCGAGATGAGGCTGATCCGGCCAACACCTGCCTGGAGTTGATGGCCGAGGAAGGCGGGCGCATTCGAGGGATCTTCCACACCATGTCTGAGGAGGATGTGCGGCTGGCCATGAGACAGCCCTGGGTAGCCATTGCCAGTGATGGGTCAGCCATCGACCTGGAAGCAGAAGGCGTGCCCCATCCCCGAAACTACGGCACCAACCCGCGCGTGCTGGGCCACTATGTAAGAGATGAAAAAGTTTTGGTGCTGGAGGAGGCCATCCGCAAGATGACCTCCTTACCCGCTCAGATCCTGGGATTGAGGGACCGCGGACAACTGCGTGAGGGTTTTGCTGCCGATGTCGTTCTGTTTGATCCGGTTCAGGTGCACAACACCAACTCCTTCGAGCGGCCCAAGTCTTACCCGGAGGGAATCCCCTACGTCTTGGTCAACGGTGTGGTGGTCATCGACCAGGGCCGGCATACCGGAGCGCGGCCCGGCAAGGTCCTTTACGGGCCAGGGTATAAACCGTAACAAGAAGAAAAAAAAGGAGACTCTCCCCTTCACTTGCCTTTGAGCTCGTCCTTCAGATTCAAATTTCGGATGAGCCGATGTAGATAATTAGGATGAACCTTCAGGAGCTTGGCCGCCTCTGTGTAATTCCCCTCAGCCTGCTCGACTGCATTGATAATCAACTCCTTTTTCTTTTCCTTGATCAGTTCGTGGTAGTTCCAGGGATCACCCGTGCCGGGCTCAGTCTCGAGTAGAACTTCAGGGAGATCCTCCCGCAGGATCACATCACTGGACCCTAAAACGACAGCACGTTCGATGACGTTCTGAAGTTCACGTACATTTCCGGGCCAGTGGTAGCGCATCAAACAGGCCCGAGCTTCCGGGGAGATGCCGGTCAGGGATCGATTGCACTCTTTGCAGGACTTGGCGACGAAGTACTGGGCAAGGAGGGGAATGTCCTCGCGGTGATCTCGAAGCGGCGGCATTGTGAAGGAGACCACATTGAGGCGATAGTAGAGGTCGCGGCGGAAAGTTCCTTCTTCAATGGCTTCTTCAAGATTCCTGTTGGTCGCTGCGATCAGGCGAATATCGACCTTGATGGGACGCGTACCCCCGACTCGCTCGAACTCATGCTCTTGAAGTACTCGAAGGAGCTTCGCTTGGAGCGTGGGAGCCAACTCTCCCACCTCATCCAGAAAGACAGTCCCTTCATTGGCAACTTCCAGCTTTCCCTTCTTTTGAGTGGTGGCGCCCGTAAAGGCCCCCTTTTCGTGACCAAACAGTTCACTTTCCAGCAGGGTTTCGGTGAGGGCAGCACAATTGATGGTAACAAAAGGCTTCTCGGCTCGGGGACTGTTCCGTTGCAAAGCGCGGGCCGCCAACTCCTTGCCCGTACCACTTTCTCCATAGATGAGCACGCTGGATTTGGTGGGTGCTGCTTTGGCAATAAACTGGTGGACCTGCATCATGGGTTTGCTCTCGCCCACCATGTTGTGTTGGATACTGATATCTTCTTGCAGGCGCCGATTTTCGCCCTGCAACCACTCCACGTGATAGGCATTTTGAGAAGCCACGGCCGCGATGCTGGCGATCCCTGTCAGTAAATGAAGGTCATCTTCGACAAAAGGAGCTGCTAAGCTGCTTGTTTCCAAGTAGATGAGGCCCAAAACCTGGTCCAGAACCGTCAGCGGCGCGCACAAGACCGACTCTGCCTCGGATTGAGCAAGACTCTTCGCCTGTTCGAACATCTCGCTCTCCAGCGGTCGGCTGCTCAAGAGGGCCGCTCTTTCTTTCCGGACACGATCTACAATGGTTCGACTCACCGGAAGCGGCTGATCTGCCCCCTTGGCCTTGTCCCAGCGGATCACTGAACTGTAATCTTCCTCTCCCTCACCAATCGTGAGAATGGCACCCCGCTCGGCTGGAATGACTTCAACGATCAGTTCAAGTAGCCGGCGGTGGAGTGGCTCCAGCCCCCGGATGGAGTTAATGGCCGTGCTGATCTTCAGCAAAGCGTTTAGATCACGAGCCATTCGATTCTCGGAATCAGCGGCTGTTACAAGATCTGTGCTTCCCAGGTAACGAGAGTCTTCAGATCGCAGAGAGGCCGTGGAGCCGGAGAGCAAAGGTCTTTCATCCAATTCAACCCGAGTTGAGAGAGAAACCTCCTCTCCGTCATCAAGAAGAAAGAGAAAAAGTGAGGAGACAATCTTGATTTGATCACCGTGCTTGAGAAAGTGTTCTTTTATGGGCACATCATTGACGAAAGTACCATTGGAGCTCTCCAAATCGGTGATCTTAAATCCCTCTTCTTCTCTCTTAACCGAACAATGACGACGAGATACCCGAGGATAGCTGAGGTACACGGCGTTGGATTTTTCCCGGCCAATGAACAGTTCTTCCTCAGTGACCGGGAAAGCTTTCCCAGTCAGCGGCCCGCTAAGGACGACAAGTCTTGCATCCATTTTGTCTGTTATCCAGGAGTTTAAGCTCGACACCTGGCTTGGGCAACTGGGACTGAAAGACCCGTTCGTGTTCCTCAACCCTGAGGACTGCAACTCTATCCGAATGGATAGTCGGTCTATCCGTTCGGATGAGATGTCTCCTTTGAGGTTGTGCTGTTCAGCCCTGTGGCAAGTTTTTCCTCTTAAAGCTAGCTGACTTTAAATCAGACACTTACAAGCTGTCAATCCAAGAAAATACAAGCTCCCACCGCTTTTGGCACGGCCATTGCTATTAGAGAGGTCATGAACAACAAAGAAACAAGAAAAAGGAGCTTAAAAATGAAACAGATGATTCAACTCACCATCATGGTCAGTTTTTTGGTCAACGGAATGGCGGGAATCAATGTCGCCGACAGTCCCAATTTTATCGACGCGCCAAATCTGGATTTTGCTGCTTACCTGGGTTACGAAGCCACACCCACAGCGGCGCCCTCCAGAGACTCCATTACGATGGTTGCCGCACGGCTTTCTGACAATCCTCTTTCCGGGCTCGAGATTTTTGAGCAGAGTCCTTCTTCTCTTTCCCGGCTAGAAATGGTGGCAGGAAACGCTGCAGACCGCCCCTATTTCATCGACGCGCCAAATCTGGATTTTGCTGTTTATCCAAGTTACGAAGCCACACCCACACCGGCACCCTCCAGAGACTCCATAGCGATGGTCGTCGCACGGGTTTCCAGCAATCCTCTTTCCGGCCTGGGAGTTCTTGTGCAGAAATCTTCTCCTTCTCTTTCCTGGCTCGGTCCCGACGGAGAGCAACTTTCCTTTCGCAGTAATGAGGAAATTGAGGAATTTCTGCGAACCGCCGAGATTGTGTCCAGAGAACGGGTCGACGGGGGACTCAACAGGTTCCAGAGGGTCTTGTTGGAAAAAGACGGAATTCGAATGCACGCCATCTTTCGCGATGTTCATGTTGAGCGGAGCGAAATGCCACTGAGTGACGGCAAGGTCAGTTTTTTCTTCCGCGATGACGCCATCTTCGAGTGCGCGGCTTACGAACTGGCCAAGCTGCTGGGACTGGACACCGTTCCCCCTGTGGTGGAGCGTAAGATTCAGCGCACGGAAGGGACTCTGCAAGCCTGGGTCGAGAACGCCACCACCCAGAAAGCTTTGAGGGAGGAGACCGATATACCGCCCAGTGGAGGAATCAACCGATGGCGCTGGATCATGCAGCGGCAAAATATCTACATCTTTGACAACCTGATCTATAACGAAGATCGTAATATAGGCAACATTCTGATTGAGCCCGACTGGAAGCTGTGGATGATCGATCATACGCGAGCCTTCCGGCGCTGGAAGGAACTCATGAACCCCGAGCAGGTCCAATTTGCAGAGCGGAGCCTTTGGGAAAAACTGCAGGCGCTGGATGAGACCGAGGTCAGAGCAAAGCTCAAAGACTTCTTGAAGCCGGTTGAGATGAACGGCTTGATTGCACGAAAAGGTTTGCTGGTGGATCACATCCAGAAGCTCATCGATGACCGCGGAGAAAAAGCCGTGCTCTTCACATTGCGATAGTTCATATGAAATCCAGGCAGTAGAGGGAGACACCATGGTCGGC
>JADFOI010000023.1 GCA_022562935.1 Acidobacteriota bacterium | reverse complement strand
TAAGATCCGCCGATATCGCATAAATACCTCAGTCCATCAAGGGTTCCGCAGTCAGGTTAGTATACGCCTTCAGCACCCGTTCGTTTCATTTATTGCCTTGCTCCATCAAGGCAATAATCCACTTAATGGCTTTAGGGTTATAAAGTAAAGATGTTAAAATGGGCTTTCGCTGGCAAGAGGAGGAGAGATCTGTGAGCGTTGAATATGCGGAGAAACTCTACAATCGTTTCTCCATCTTCTACGACCTGATATACGGTCTAAAGGTATTTAACCATGGAAGAGAACTGGCACCGGATTATCTTGATCTCTTTCCAGAGGCCCAGCTTCTGGAAGTGGGGGTGGGAACCGGCCTAGCCATCCCTCCACTACCCAGGAATATCGAAATCACAGCTATCGACTTCTCCCAGAAAATGCTGAACCGAACCCGAAAACGGCTTCATTCACTGGGCATTCATAACGTCCAGCTCTTTAAGATGGACGCCACCCACCTGGGGTTTCCCGATAACAGCTTTGATCGAATCCTGGCCGCTTACTTCATTTCCACTGTTCCGAATCCCGTCAAGGTGATTTTGGAGATGAAACGAGTGTGCCGACCCGGAGGTTATCTGGTCTTCCTCAATCACTTCAAGTGCGAAGTTCCCGTGATCGGTTCTATCGAGGAACGTCTCTCTCCTATCTTTTACCGATTGGGCTTTAACACGGGCCTGAACCTGCAGGAGTTGATGGAGCAAACGGGTCTTGATGTGGAGAGCGTAGAGAAGATTGATGCCTTAGGTCATTTCAAGGCGGTCAGGTGTATTAATCGGGCCTAGGTACTCCCTTTCATAAATACAGTAACGTTTGCTGATGGGGCTTACCAGGGGAGATCGAGGATTAGGTCACTCGCCTCGGGAAGGGCCGGCGTTTCTTACGAGCACGCTTTCTTGCCAGTGCCTCCTTCAATCGGCGCTTTTCTCCAGGCTTCAGGTAGAAGGAATGCCTCTTGGCATCTCTGATGATGTCTTCGTGCTGCACCTTTCTCTTGAAACGCCGCAGTGCGCTCTCAAGAGACTCGCCATCTTGAACATGAACTTCAGCCAACTCTTTTCACTCTCCTTGCAGGGCCATTCTTAATGAAAGGCCGGATGAGAACTATAAAGGACGCCTTCTGGCTCTGTCAAGCTGGTGTCCAAAGGAGACACTTCGAAAAGGAAGTCCGCTGTTGCCGATCAACCGCCAGCAAAGCGTTGGGGTTCATAAACCCTGGCTTTGTTGTCCAGACGCTTGAGTAAATCTTCCCTTTCTTTGGCGGAGTATTCGGAAGTTGGGATGGTTTTGGCTACCTCGATAGCCTTTGCCAAATCGCCCAAGAACTCATAACTTTCAATGAGTCCCAGCCGCGCCGTGCGGCGACAATCGTCACATTCCGGCCCTTCTAACACCTGATTGAAGTATTCCACCGACTCTTCAAACTGGTTTTGAATTTGCAGAATGATTCCCGCTTGGGCCCGGGCCCTTTCCGCTAATGAATCATTGCTTCCATCCTCCATCAACATCCGAAACTTTTGAAAGGCCTCATCAAATTGGTTCAATTTGAAATACGCGTCTCCCATCTCAAAATAGATCTGTCGGCGAACCTCCAGCGTGATATCCAGGGCAAGGGTCTGACTCCAGTAAGCGATGGCCTGAGGTAAATCGGTCAGTTCTACTTCATGAATCTCGGCTAGCCGCAGATAGGCCTGAGGGGCCAAGGAGCTGTCCGGATATTGGGTGACGAGCTCACGAAAGTAGTCCAGAGCACGATCGGCATTATAAAAATTGATGTAATAGATGGTCCCGACTTCAAATAGGGCTTCCTCCGCATACTGGCTCTTGGGGTAATCTTGATAGACGGACTCATAGATCTCGATGGCCTCCATGTAGTCTGTTTCACGCCACTGCTCTTGAGCACGAAGAATTTGCACTCTTACCTCATTTTCCGTCTCAACGTAGAGCCAGACGGCAGCTGAGAAAAGCAGAAGAGGAATGGGGAGAATCCATCGAAGCCTACTGTTCATCGAACCCCTGGTCATCCTCCTGTGGCACACGAGTCACGGCAGCCACCTCGTCGTCATCCCCGAGATCCATGAGCTTGACACCCTGAGCTCCGCGAGAGATGGTCTGGCGAATACGCCCTGCCTGTTGGCGAATAATCTTCCCCTTCGCGGTAATGATAATAATCTCATCATCATCCTTTACGGTAAAGGCCGAGACCACGGGACCGTTTCTCTTCGTCGTCTTGATGTTGATGACTCCCTGACCTCCTCGTCTCTGCCGCCGGTATTCGCTCACTGGAGTGCGCTTACCGTAGCCGTTTAGGGTTACAGCCAAAATCGCTTCCGAGTCATCGTCGATGATATCCATGCCGACCAGGACATCCTCTCCCTTGAGAGTCATCCCCTTGACACCACGAGCCGTACGGCCCATTTGTCGAACCTGTTTTTCCGAAAAGCGAATGGCTTTTCCATTACGAGAACAGAGGTGAATATCATTGTCTCCGGCCGTGGTTCCCACGGCAATCAACTCGTCTCCTTCTTTCACTGCACAGGCAATAATCCCTGTAGAGCGAGGATGAGAAAAAGCACTCAGTGCAGTCTTCTTCATGTAACCCTGGCGAGAAACCATGGCGATAAAACCGGGAGCGGAGAAATCCTTGACGGCGATAATGCCGGCAACTCTCTCTCCCCTTTCCAGATTGATGAGATTTCCCACCGGCTTCCCTCGTCCCGCTGATCCCACTTCCGGTATCTCGTACACCTTGAGCCAATGTACCTTTCCCCTGTCGGTGAAGACGAGGAGATAACTGTGAGTGGAAGCGACGAACAGGTAATCAATCACATCTTCTTCAGTCCTAGTGGACATGCCGATACGCCCCTTACCCCCTCTTCGCTGACTCTTATAGATGTGTAAGGCCGTTCTCTTGATATATCCATTGTGGGTCGCCGTAATAACGGCGGGTTCTTCGGCTATCAGATCCTCCATCGTCAACTCAACCTCTTCATCAACAATCACGGTCCGGCGAGGGGACTGATAATTCTTCTGAATCTCAATCAACTCATCTTTAATGACTTCCTTGAGCTCCTCCTCGCTGGACAGGATCTTCTCCAACTCGGCGATCTTTTTGAGGATCTCCTCGTACTCCTCAACAATCTTGGTTTGCTCGAGCCCTGTCAGACGCTGCAGCCTCATCTCCAAGATGGCCTGAGCCTGGATCCCGGTGAGCTCAAACTTGCCGGAGAGTTGTTCCTTGGCCTCAGCCGGAGATTTGGCCCTTCGAATCAAGGTGATCACGGCGTCAAGGTGATCCAACGCCTTTTTGAGGCCCTCCAAAATATGGGCGCGTTTTTGCGCTTTCCCGAGGTCATAGATAGTCCGGAATCGGACAACCTCTTTGCGGTGATCCAAGAACAGGTTAATGATTTCCGCCAACTTCAGTACGCGCGGTTGTCCGTCCACCACAGCCAACATGATGACACCGAAAGAAGTCTGCATGGGGGTCAACTTGTACAGTTTATTGAGAACGACTTGCGGGTGCTCCCCTCTCTTGAGCTCAATCACCACCCGCATCCCTTCCCGGTCGGATTCGTCACGAAGGTCGCTGATTCCGTCAAGTCTCTTGGAATGAACCAGGTGGGCAATCTTCTCCACAAGCTTGGCCTTATTCACCTGGTAGGGAAGGGCGTGAATGATGATGGCATCGCGGTCCTTCTCCACCTTCTCCATGGAGGCCCGAGCGCGAAGCTTTATGATGCCCCGCCCGGTCTTGTAGGCCTGCCGGATGCCCTCCCGCCCGTAAATAAAGGCTCCCGTGGGAAAGTCTGGTCCCGGAACCAGCTCCATGAGCTCGGCGGGTGAGGCGTCGGCTCGATCAATCAATAAAAGGGCCGCATTGACAATCTCACCAAGATTGTGGGGCGGGATGTTGGTGGCCATACCCACCGCGATACCCGAGGTTCCGTTCACAATGAGATTGGGAATCCTGGCAGGTAACACCACCGGCTCGGTCAGTGAATCGTCATAGTTGGCTTGAAAATCCACCGTTTCCCGGTCAATATCCGCCAGCAGCTCTTCCGCGATCCGCGACATCCGGACTTCCGTGTAACGCATGGCAGCGGCTGAATCACCATCAACAGATCCAAAATTTCCTTGCCCATCCACCAGAAGCTCACGCATGGAGAAATCCTGAGCCATTCGTACGATAGTGTCATAGACGGCGACATCTCCATGAGGGTGATACTTGCCAATGACGTCGCCAACCACACGGGCCGATTTCTTATAGGGCTTGTTGTGGAAATTCCCCAGTTGATGCATCGCATAGAGAACACGTCGATGAACAGGCTTTAACCCGTCGCGAACGTCCGGCAGAGCACGCCCGACGATCACAGACATGGCATAGTCCAAATAGGACGCCTTCATCTCTTCTTCGATGTTGACAGGGATTTCCCGTCCGCGATGTTCGGGCATTTCTTCCTTCTCCTATTAGGCGCCGGTCCTGCGTTGTGCACCGGCAAGCGGGTCACTCGCCTTGACAGGTCGGCGCTTTCGGCACTTCGTGACGAGAACCTATGGATAATCCGGACTAGTCGCGGGTCAAATGTCCAGGTTCTTCACGTTGAGGGCATTCTCCTCGATGAACCTACGGCGAGGTTCAACCTGATCCCCCATCAAGATCGTGAAGATCTCATCCGTCTCAATGGCGTCCTCGATCCTGGTTTGCAGCAAGGTTCGCGTGTCCGGGTTCATCGTGGTATCCCAAAGCTGCCGGGGATTCATTTCACCCAGTCCTTTGTAGCGCTGAATAACGACATTCTTTTTCCCGGCAGCGACGATGTAATCAACCAACTCACCCTCATTGTTGATCACCGTCTCCTTATCCTTTTCCTTGATGAGAAGGGGACTCCCCCGAAACTCCTCGACCTTGCGATAGAGGCCAAACAACTGCTTAAATTCGGCCGAGGATAAGAGATCGTAGTGAATCACGACAGGAGTGCCATGTTCCACCCGGATCTGTAGCTTGTGCAGGCTATGCTCTTCATCGTAGGTGATTTCACCTTCATATCCCTGTTTCTTCAACACCGCTGCCAGGTCCTTCAAATGTTTTTGTTCCGCTAGATAGCTCCGGTAAAAATCATCGCCATTTGTGAAATTGCTCTGAGCCAGGACGTGCTCCAGTAACTGGTCCACGATTTTGCCATCTCCCAGTTTCCTGCTGAGCTTCTCGTAAGTCGCTCTAAAAGCAATCAGAGCATGCATCTTATCGACAAGATCCGCGCTCTCATACGATTTGCCAGTCTTGGAGACACTGACCACCAGGTCTTGGGTTGCCTTATCCATCAAATACTCTCTGAGGTGCTCCTCCTTGTGGAGATATCTCTCGTCGGAACCTCTTTTGACTCGATATAAAGGGGGTTGGGCAATGAACACATGTCCAGCCTGAACCAGCTGTGTCATCTGCCGATAGAAAAAGGTGAGGAGTAGAGTGCGGATGTGACTTCCATCCACATCCGCATCCGTCATGATGATCACCTTGTGGTACCGCAGCCTGCTCAAATCAAAGTCATCGGCACCAATGCCCGTTCCAATTGCCGAGATCATGATGGCGATCTCTTCGTTGTTCAACATCTTGTCAAAACGGGCCTTTTCCACATTCAGGATCTTTCCCTTAATGGGGAGAATAGCTTGAAATTTTCGATCGCGGCCCTGTTTGGCCGAGCCTCCGGCAGAGTCTCCCTCAACCAGGAAGATTTCGGAAAACTGCGGATCTCTCTCCTGGCAGTCGGCCAACTTCCCGGGAAGGGAGAGGTTTCCTAAAACACCCTTGCGGCGAGTGAGATCGCGAGCCTTTCGAGCCGCTGCGCGGGCACGAGCGGCTTCGACTGCCTTCTCCACGATCCGCCTGGCCACAGCAGTATTCTGTTCCAGAAAGATACTCAGCTTCTCATTGCAAATCGTCTCCACCAGACCCTTGACTTCACTATTCCCCAGCTTTGTCTTGGTCTGCCCTTCGAACTGGGGCTGAGGCAGCTTGACACTGATGACGCCCGTGAGACCTTCCCGGACATCCTCACCACTCAGGTTCTGTTTGAGATCCTTAGCGAGATTGGAAGCCGAAGCATGGGCATTCAAAGTCCGGGTCAGGGCTGCTTTGAATCCTGCCAGGTGAGTGCCCCCTTCGATGGTATTGATGGTGTTGGCGAAAGAGAAAAGCGTTTCGTTGTAACCATCGTTGTACTGGAGAGCGACCTCAACCTCAATATTGTCCTTTACTGCATGGATATAAACAGGTTTCTGGTGTAGCACGTTCTTGTTCCTGTTGAGGTGCTCAACGAAGTCGACGATTCCGCCTTTGTACTGAAATTTCAGCTTTTTATCGGTACGCAAATCCTCAACCACAATGATCAAGCCCTGGTTGAGAAAGGCCATTTCCCGCATGCGTTGAGCCAAAGTATCAAAGTTGAATTCCAACGTTTCAAAGATCTGAGCGTCGGGCTTGAAAGTGATCTTCGTTCCCCGCTTCTTTGTCTTGCCAGTCTTCTCGAAAGGTGTCACGGGAAGGCCATACTCGTAGCTCTGGCAATAAACCAGGTTGTCCCGCCAAATTTCCAGATCCAATCGCTCCGACAGGGCATTGACCACCGACACTCCCACACCGTGCAACCCTCCTGACACCCTGTAGCTATCGTGATCGAATTTGCCGCCCGCATGAAGTGTCGTCATCACCACTTCGGCGGCCGGTATCCCTTTCTCGGGGTGAATATCGACGGGAATTCCTCGTCCGTCGTCGATGACGGTCACCGAGTTATCAATGTGAATGGTCAACGCAATGTTCTTGCAATACCCCCCCAGCGCTTCATCCACCGAGTTGTCTACGACTTCATAAACAAGGTGGTGAAGTCCCGGAGCTCCAGTCGAACCAACATACATGGCTGGGCGCTTTCGAACAGCCTCCAAACCCTCCAGTATCTTGATTTTGTCTGCGGTGTAGCTCGTCTCGAGATCGAGTGCGTCGATTTTCTCAGCCATACATTATTAGTCCCTCATAGACTGCTCTCATTATAGCATATGACCTCTGTTGACTCTCCCTCCATATTGAATATGTTGTATGTTTGAGCGTACAACTACACTATATGTTGTGGTCTAGGCTCTTTTTCTGAACCGGGGCCTAAGTGCTCCTCCCAGAGCCGGCTAAAAGGGTGAATTGGGCGGTCAGATGGAGTTTTACAGGAGTGGGGATGAGACACAGGTCGCTAAGACCCTCTGCGGGTGACACCCACTTACCCACGGCTCTGACTGCTTCTTACCAAGAGCGGGTGCCCTCCTAACTGTTCCGGCTAGAGTTTCATGGGCATCAGCACGTACTGATGGAGATAGTCCCCTTTGGGCTTGGGTTTCAAAAGGCCCTGGGTTTCCTCATCGCGGAGGTCAAGCTCGATCTCCTCGCTGTCCAATCCCGAAAGAAAATCGAGCAGGTATTGGGCATTAAAGCCGATCCCCACCGATTCCCCTTTGTAGATGGCTGGCAGGGTTTCCTTAGCTTCCCCGACTTCTGCCCCGTTGGAATGAATATCCAACTGATTTTCTGTGACCGACAGACGGACTGCGTGTGATTCTTCATCGGCCATAATGGACACCCGCTTGAGGGCATCGGTAAACTCACGGGTGTTCAATACGACTTGCTTGTCGTTCTCTTGAGGGATGACCATATCGTAGTTTGGAAATTGTCCGGTCAGTAGACGCGAAACCAGCAGTCTCTTGCCAACCCTGAAAAAAAGGTGATTTTCAGTGCTTCCAAATTCAATGCTGGAAACATCCTCAGCTGTCAATTTGCTGAGCTCAATGAGGGCCTTCTTGGGAATCAGGACCTTCTTCTCTTCTTCCAGCCCTGCAATCTCCACCTTGCGGGAGACGAAAACCAGCCGATGTCCATCTGTGGCCACCAGAGTGATGCTTCCCGGCTTAAGGATCATCAAGGCACCATTCAGGGTGTAGCGGGACTCTTCCTGGGTGATGGCAAAAATACAACTTGCGCTCATGTAATGGAGAGGCTGAGCAGGTAGAGCGATGGTTTTGGTATCCACGGAAGGAACTTCCGGAAAATTGTCCTTGGGCAGACTTGCGATCTTAAATCTGGATCTGTCGCAGGTTACCTGAATCCAGTTTTGGCCATCACTTTTAAAATGAATATCGGCTTCAGGAAGAAACCGAACAATGTCAAACAGCTTGCGGGCAGATACAGCCAGCGCTCCTGCCACTTTAACCTTGGCCGGGCAGGTGCACTGAACCGTTACATCCAGATCTGTTGCCGTCACCACCACGGTATTCGCCGTAGTCTCCAGTAAAAGATTGGAAAGAATAGGAACGGTGGTTTTTCTCTCAACGCCCCCTTGTGCATACTGGAGTTCTCTGAGTAACTCCGCTTTTTTCACCACAAAATCCACGATAATTTCACTCCCTTTCTGCAATCATTCCGCGGTCATCGGATTGCATTGGCCAGCTCACTTAATGTGCTCTCGAACTTGGGATCCTTGTTGCGCTTACCCTCAACCTTCCGGATCGAGTGAAGAACCGTTGTGTGGTGTTTTCCCCCGAACTCCCTTCCGATCTGAGGCAACGAACTCTCGGTCAATTTCCGGCACAAAAACATGGCCATTTGGCGGGGCTCAGCCACCCGTCGCGAATTATTTTTCGCCTTGAGCTCAGCGACTTTCAAGGAATAATGGTCGGCAACTACTTTCTGGATACCCTCGATGGAGATCACGCGAGTATTGTTTTCGGCGAGGTTCTTGAGAACCTCCTGGGCCAGGGAAAGAGTGATCGTTTCTCCGGTCAAGCTGCTGTAAGCCGCCAGCCGCACCAGGGAGCCCTCCAGTTCTCGAACGTTCGATTTTACGTTCTTGGCGATGAAATAAGTCACATCATCAGGTAAGCTCACATTTTCAAATTTCGCCTTCTCTCGCAGGATGGCAACTTTGGTCTCCACATCGGGAGGTTGCATATCCGCGATTAAGCCCCACTCGAAACGACTGTGCAGCCGTTCCTCCAAAGTGGGGATCTCTCTGGGGGGACAATCGCTGGTGATAACGATCTGCTTCTGAGAGTCATATAAAGCGTTGAAGGTATGAAAGAACTCTTCCTGGGTTCGCTCCTTACCGGCCAGGAATTGAATATCATCCATTAAAAGCACGTCGATATTACGATATTTGTCTCTGAATTGGATAGTTTTGTCGTAGCGGATGGCGTTGATCAGCTCGTTCATGAATTGCTCAGAGGAGATATACATGAGCCGAGTGTGCGGAGCATGAGCCTTAATGCAATGCCCCATAGCGTGCATCAGGTGAGTTTTTCCTAATCCCACGGCTCCATAAATAAAAAAGGGGTTGTAGGCCTTGGCGGGTTGTTCTGCCACCGCCACCGCAGCCAGGTGGGCAAACTTATTGCAAAACCCCACCACAAAGCGACTGAAGGTGTACTTATCATTCAAGCGGCACTGTGCTGCATCCGGACAGGGTTCTTGCAGGGCCGCCGCCAACCGAGTGTCATTCACCCGCTGTTTGCCTGAATCGTCGTCGGCCACGAATGAGACCCTGAAATCCTCGAGTTTCAGTTCAGCCAGGGACGCTTGAATGACTTCCGAATAGTTCTCCGCGAGCCAATATTTGAAGTGTTTATTGGGAACCTGAACAAAGAGTCTCTTCTTGCCGAGATCCTCTCTCTTAAGAACGGTGGGCTTGAACCATATATCGAAGTTCTGATGAGAAACCCGCTTTTCAATACACGACAGAACACTCTCCCAGACCTCCATAGTCCTCCCCCTACTCCCAAGTTCAGCGCAAATCCTCTGCCAACTGGACCCCTTTTAGACCTAGCCCGCATCACTTTCCACAACATTTTCCACAGATGTGGAAAACCTTTCGGTTTCCCTTAGTGAGAGTGTGCCCAGGAAAGAACTAAACCTACCACGAGGTTCAGCGGTCTTCAATAAATTTTTGGAGAAACCCCGACATCAAATTCTCTCAGGCCGTTTCCTTCAAGGCCCTAGGGCCTTTCCGCCCAAATCAACGCCGTTTTCTTCAGAAAGTTCTTTAAAAACTGTGAGGGTTGGGCATATTTCCTTTCAGCAAGCATATTTGCAGAAAAGAACCTCACCTGGAGAAGGAAAATTCCTTTTTTCAACGATCTGCTTTTTGATGTTTTTACCGTTTTGGGTGTTTACACGTCCTCACTTAGTGTTTCGCTGAAAATGAGAGGAAAGTTTTTCGTAGGTTGTTTTCAGATCTTCCGGGATGACCCGAGTCTGCCCGATCACGGAAACAAAGTTGGCGTCTCCTTCCCAGCGCGGAACGATATGGAGATGCAGATGACCGGCAACACCAGCTCCCGCACTTTTCCCCACATTGAAGCCTATATTGAAACCATCGGGTTGGTAGACCTCTTGCAAAACCTGCTCGCACCGACGGGCCAGGGCCATCATTTCTCTCAGTTCGGGACCTGCTGTATCGGTGAGTGTGGCCACATGCCTGTGGGGAACGACCATCAAGTGGCCTGTCGTGTACGGGAATCGATTCAGAACGAGGAAAGTGTGCTCCTGGCGAAGAAGGATGAAGCTTTGCCGATTCTCATCCGTGGAGGAAAGAAGGCACAAGACACAGTTCCCTTCCTGGCGACCCGAGGAGAGGTAATGGAAGCGCCAGGGAGTCCATAGGTGATCCATCCTATGAGTTGATCAGTTCTCTCAGGTCCTTTCCGGGCTTGAAGTAGGGAACCTTCTTGGCAGGAACAAAGACCTTCTCGCCGGTTTTCGGGTTGCGACCCTCCCGGGAAGCTCTGTTCCGAAGCCGAAAACTGCCGAAGCCCCGGAGCTCTACTTTTCCACCGGCCTTCAGCGACTCGATGATACTATCCAAGACAGCCTGGACGATTGCCTCCGCGTCTTTTTTGCTCAACTCCGAATTTTTGGCCACCTCGTCAATAAGGTCAGCTTTCGTCATCATCGGCTCCTTCTACCTGCTCAGCCTTCTTTTTCAATTGACCCAACTGCTCACCCGCAATATCCCCGATGGAAGTGGTGGCAACTTCGGGCTTATAGGCCCAACCCTCTTCTCTGTCAGAATCCTCCGTCAGGGCTCTCACCGACAGACCAATCCTGCGCTCCAACAAATTCAGCTTAATGATCTTCACATCCAGTTCCTGTTCAACCTTAAAGTGGTCCTCCGGGTTGTCGATGTGTTGCTCCGCCAGTTCGGACACGTGACAAAGCCCTTCGATCCCCTCGCTCAACTCGACAAAGATTCCGAAGCTGGTCAACCGGACAATCTTTCCATGTACCACATCCCCGATCTGGTGCTGAGAGAAAAAATCCTCCCACTTGTCTGGCTCGAGCTGCTTGATCCCGAGAGACAAGCGTTGATTGTCCGCGTCAACGTTAAGGACCACAGCGCTGACTTCGTCGCCCTTCTGCACCACCTCCGAGGGGTGCTGCACCTTCTTGGTCCAGCTGAGATCCGAAATATGGACCAACCCCTCGATCCCTTCCTCCACCTCAACAAAGGCCCCAAAATCGGTCAGATTTCGGACCGTCCCCGTGATAATCGAGTTAATCGCGTATTTCTCTTCAATGGAGTCCCAAGGGTTGGGCTCCGTTTGTTTCATCCCCAAAGAGATTCGTCGTGCTGACGCATCCATGTCCAAAACAACGGCCTCCACCTCATCCCCGACGCTCAAAAGCTTGGATGGATGCTTAATGCGTCTATTCCAGGTCATCTCGGAAATATGGATCAGCCCCTCAATTCCTTCCTCCAGTTCAACAAATGCTCCGTAGTCGGTTAGGCTCACTACCTTTGCCTTCACTCGGGAATCTCTCGCATAGCGCTCTACGGCGCTGAGCCAGGGGTCCTCGCTCAGCTGTTTGTATCCCAGAGAAACTTTCTCTTCCAATCGTTCGAATTTCAGGATCTTGACCTCAATCTCGTCGGCCACTTTGAACAGATCCGATGGATGGTTCACCCGCCCCCAGGACATGTCGGTGATATGCAACAACCCATCGATGCCCCCGAGGTCCACAAACGCTCCGTAGTCAGTAATATTCTTGACGATTCCTGAAACAACCTTTCCCTCCTCCAATTCTTTGAGGGTCGTTTCCTTCAATTTGAAATGCTCTTCTTCCAGCACCGCCTTTCGAGAGAGTACGATGTTGCCACGCCGCCTGTTCACTTTGATGACACGCATGCGCAGCTCCTGGCCACACCAGCTATCTAAGTTTCTGGTGGGTTGAAGATCGACCTGGGAGCCGGGCAGAAACGCCCTCACCCCGACATCTACGGCCAAGCCACCTTTGACCCGCTCAATGACCCGTCCCGTGATGATCGACTCATCCTGATAGACCTTCTCAAGTGCGGTCCAGATTTTCATCCGTTCCGCCTTCTGCCGAGACACCACGACATGGCCATTCTTATCTTCTGTGCGCTCCAGAAGGACGTCCACTTTGTCTCCCAGCTTGATCGTCAGGTCGCCGGCATCATCGCGGAATTCGTCCAGAGAGATTCGTCCTTCCGACTTGAACCCTACATCTACAACCACGTGAGAGTCGGTGATCTTCAATACCGTTCCTGATACAACCGCGCCCTCTGCGATATTCTTGAAACTGAGGTTGTAAGCCTCCAGCATCTCTTCGTAGTCAATGTCCTTGGGACTTTCAATGACAGGGGGTTCGAACACGGGAGTTTCAACCACAGTGGTTTCCTCTCGACTTTCAACCTGGGCGGCGTCTTGTCCCTCCCCCGCCTTTCTCCCAGTTACAGACATTCGAACCTCCTCAATAAGCCTTCTCGGATCCGCGCGGGGCAGCTGCCTGCATACGGCACCCAACAAGGGACCTCCCTCAAGTCAAAAAATGTCGGGATATTCGCCAATCGAAAGAGCGGAGCGAGCGAATTCTTCTCATCACCCTTCCTGAACTCTGGATCAGACAATATTTAGCATCCCCTGGCCGAAAGATTTGAGTAGCAACTTATACCGCGCAACCAAGGGCTTGTCAAGGTGCAGCGCCCATGAGACCAAGGAACGAACGATTGATCCATGGATGGTTTTTGGGCTATTCAGACGGCTTGCGATAGCAGTTTCTGAGATTCGCTCCAAGAGGGAATGAGTCGACTTTCGCAGTCAACTTTTGATAAACTACTCCTCTCGCGGCGACACCCGTCACTTGATCCATTGTAACCCAGCAAGCTTTCGGATCGCTGTGCAAGGAATATTCAGTGGTCATTCATTTGATTTCGCCTGAGCTACGGGAGTCTTTGTTATGAAGAGTGGTATTCACCCCCCATACGAGTTGGTAACCGTGCGCTGTGCCTGCGGCAATAAGTGGGAAACGCGCTCCACAATGTCTGGAGAGGTCCGTCTGGATATTTGTTCCGCATGTCATCCGTTTTTCACCGGTAAGCAGAAACTGGTCGACACCGCGGGAAGGGTCGAACGATTCCGCAGAAAATACGCAAAAGGCAAGTCAAAGCGCCTATCAGGCTAATCTCCTGCCCTAATGTTTCAGAAGCTTCAAGCACTTGAGAAAAAATACGAAGATCTCGCGCGAAAGCTGGGAGATGCGGACCTGATTGCACTCCCGGAGAAGTATCGTAAAACGGCCCAAGCCCATGCAGAGCTTCAGGAGGTCGTCGACAAATTCCGCGAGTACAAATCGATCTCACAAGAAATCACTGGAACAAACAGACTTCTGGATGAAGAACAGGATGAAGAACTTCTCGAGATGGCTCGCCAGGAGTCTCAGAAGCTGGAGGAGCAAAGAGCCAGCTGCGAAGAGGAGCTCAAGGGGCTTCTTCTTCCCAAGGATCCCAACGACGCCAAGAACGTTATCCTGGAAATCAGGGCCGGCACGGGAGGAAATGAAGCCACTCTTTTTGCTCAGGGTATCTTCCGAATGTATTCACGATATGCCGAGCGCAACAATTGGACCGTCGAGGTGCTTTCGGCTCATCACTCCTCGGTAGGTGGATTCAAGGAAGTTATCGCCATGATCTCGGGGAAAAACGTCTACAGCCGTCTGAAGTACGAAAGCGGCGTTCATCGGGTGCAGCGTGTTCCCGAGACCGAAACCCAGGGCCGCCTCCACACCTCTGCCATCACTGTGGCCGTCCTACCCGAGGTCGACGAAGTCGATATTGAGATTGACCCGAAGGAGCTCAAAATCGACACTTACTGCTCCTCGGGACCTGGCGGGCAGTCCGTCAACACGACATACTCGGCTGTGCGCATCACCCACATTCCCACCGGAGAAGTGGTGACCTGCCAGGATGAAAAGTCTCAGATCAAGAACAAAGCCAAGGCGATGAAGGTCCTGCGTTCCAGACTTTACGAAAAAGCGCTCCAGCAGCAGCAAGGCGAAATTGCCGAGAAGCGGAGAGCCATGGTTGGAAGCGGAGACCGCAGTGAGAAAATTCGGACCTACAATTACCCACAGAATCGGGTCACAGACCATCGACTCGGCCTGAGCTTGCATCAGCTCGCGGTCATCATGGAAGGCAACCTGGATACGATCGTTGAGGCCTTAATCGCATCCGAGCGGGCGGAGCTTTTAGAGAATCAAAAAATCGCCTGATCGGGACAACTCAAGAAAAAGGGCCGTGACGGTTAAAGAGGCACTCCAGTCTGCAGCCGAGTATCTTGCCAAGCAACGACTCAGATCCCCTCGCCAAGACGCTGACCTTCTGGTTGCCTCCGTTTTGCAGCGCGATCGAACATTCCTGTACACGTACCCGGAACATCAGCTTTCCACAGCACAGAAGCATCTGTTTCAGCAGTGGTTGATCAAACGAGGCGAGCACTATCCACTGCAATATCTTCGTGGTAAGCAGGAATTCTATGGCCGCGAATTCTCGGTTCGTCCCGGGGTTTTCATTCCCCGACCCGAAACAGAGCTGGTTTTGGAGGCTGCTTTGGGTCTTCTGCGGGGAAGCACCGAAGAACAACTGCGGGCAGTCGACGTGGGTACGGGATCCGGCTGCATTGCCATAACCCTGGCCTGCGAAGAACCTCGGGTTGTGGTTACAGCAACAGATGTCTCTCCCATTGCCTTAAAAGTGGCCCGCCAGAATGCTGAAAAGCACCACTGCCTTGACCGCCTTGAATTCCGAGAGGGTCAGACACTGAATCCAGTGAGAGACCGACTCGGTTATTATCATCTGGTCGTCTCCAACCCTCCTTATGTGAGCCATGAGGAAAGAAGCCGGGTCGACGACGCCGTAGACAAACATGAACCACGCGAGGCAGTCTATGCCGCAGAATCGGGCCAAGAGATCTACAAACAATTGTTTTCCGAAGGCCGAAAAGTTTTGCAGGCTCAGGGGAAATTGGTGGTTGAATTGGGTGAGGGCGCCAGGCAGGGAATTTGCCGACTGGCGCAAGAAAAGGGTTGGGTTTTGGAAGACTCACGAAAAGATCTTGCTCATATCGACCGGTGTGCGATCTTTGGTCGCCCGTCGGATGAAAAGCCATGAAAACCTGATCATGATCTGATATGGTAAGGAGAACTTATGCCGGGTTGTATTTTTTGCAAAATTGCTCAAGGAGAGGTGCAGTCTGACATCATTCGTGAGGACGATCAGGCGATGGCGTTTCGGGATGTCAACTCGCAAGCGCCGACCCATATTCTGATCATTCCCAAAAAGCATATTCCTACCCTTGCCGAAGCTTCCGAACAAGAGGGAGGCCTGCTGGGCCACCTCCTCTTGATGGCCCGCCAGGTAGCCGAGGATCAAAACCTCACGGACGGGTATAGGGTGGTCCTTAACAACGGCGTGGCTGCGGGGCAGACGGTCTTTCACATCCATCTTCATTTGATGGGCGGACGAACCTTTGATTGGCCTCCGGGATAGCCCACTGCCCGAAGTCATCGCCCCGAAAGGAGCTTCGTGGAAAAGCTGATTGAGAACATGCTGGAGGAACTCGGTGAAGATCCGCAGCGCCAAGGACTCAGGAAGACACCGGCTCGGGTCGCTGAGACTTGGAAGTTTCTGACCAAGGGTTACTCCGAGAATGTCGAAGACATTCTCAAAGACGCCCTGTTTGATGTCCAGTATGACGAGATGGTGATCATCAGGAATATCGAGGTCTACAGTCTGTGCGAGCACCACCTCCTGCCCTTCTTCGGAAAATGCCATGTGGGTTACCTGCCTACCAGCAAGGTGATTGGCTTGAGCAAAGTGATTCGTCTCGTTGAACTGTTTGCACGGCGCCTGCAAGTCCAGGAACGCCTCACTCAAGAAATCGCCCACACCATTCAAGAGCAGGTGAACCCACAGGGAGTTGGAGTGATTATTGAGGCTCAGCATCTGTGTATGATGATGCGTGGCGTTGAACAGCAAAATGTTAAAGTCACGACCTCGACCCTGCTGGGAAAATTTCGGCAGGATCAGCGATCCCGGATGGAGTTCTTGAATCTGGTGAGGATTAACAACCCATGAGGCGCTTGAGAGCAGTTTTCAGTGGCCCTTCTGCTTGGTGTACCTTCTTGTTCTGGACACTGAGCTTTTCCTGCATCACCGCCGCCGCGCAATCATCCAGTCTAATTGAAGGGGCCCGCATTCGCATCGATGTCAATCTGGCGACCTTGAAATTCATGGTGAAGGAGAACGATGGGGGACTCCTCAACCATTTGAATCAGGACCACTTTCGAGTCTTTGAGGGCGAAGCGCTTCAGGAAATTGTCTTTTTTGAGCCGCCACGCAACACAGAAGGGAAGATGGGACCCCTCAGACTCGCCTTCTTGATCGACATGAGCGGCAGCACCCTCGCGACTCGGGCGGAAGAACTTACGGCGGCGGGAACTTTCCTGGAAAGTCTGCATGACTTCACGGAAGTCGGCATCTTCGGTTTTTCCGATAAACTGATGCGGCTGCAAGATTTTACTTCCACGCGATCCCTGGCTCAGAAGGCCTTAACGGAGTCAGGTGAGCATCTGGGACCAACAGCCCTCTACAGTTCACTGAACGCGCTCATCTTGCGGATGAAGGACCATCCTGGAGCAGCCCAAAACGTGGTGATTCTCATCTCCGACGGCCTGGACGATGCCTATCGAAGCGCTCCCCAAAGCGTCTCTTTGGCCCAAAGTAATAATGTTGTCATTTACACCATTCTGGTCCCGTCAGCAGGCCAACTTTATATTGGCCCCTCTTCGCCCCTTGCCCAACCGGGCGCTTCCACCCCTGCCGACGACGATCGAGAAGCCAAGGAGCTGGCCTTTGCCAGTTTGTCGCTGAGGACCGATGGAGAACATTTCAGTGGGTTCGAAACCATCCTCAATTTTGACCAGGTCATGGCTCAAATCAATGACGGCGTGTTTGGCAACCTCTATTCGATTGGCTACTACACAGACGATCCTTTTCGCGGTAAGGAGGAACGCAGTATTCGGGTGGAGATCGCATTTCCCAACGCCTACATCCCCGCTCGATTCGAAACTCTGCCCGAACGATCGACGGTCAAGCAGGAGGTTATCGCTGCGCTTTTTGATGATGACGCAATGGACCGGGTTCCCAGCAACCTACACCTTACATTCCGAGAGATTGGCGCTGACTTGGACCTCCTGCCTCAGCAACGGCAGGGCGGGCAGATTGGACTCCCATTTCGCATCAAGATCAGTCCCTTCAGTTTGCAAAAAACAGAAAAGGGGGATATTCGGACCGGGTTCGGGGTTATCGCCCGGTTGTTGGATCAGCAAGGGGAGGAAGTGGCCCGGTTGAGGGAGATTTTCCGGGTCAACCTGGAGGCCAAAGAGATCCGCGCTGGCCGGGGGATCATCTATACCAATAAGTTGTTTGCTCCTCCGGGGATCTATGCCCTAAAGATCGCCCTCCTGGAAATGGCCACCTGGAAGATGACTGCCTTCGAAACTCCCGTGAGAATCAGGGCCCGATAGCGCGCTTCGCTCGCAGAAAATAGAAAATAGCCCGCGGATCACACGGATGTAACCCCAGATGTTCACGGACCAACTTTGTTCATTGCCGGAACTCAGTCCTCAGTCCTTTCTTCCGGTCTGCAGTTCTCCCCAATAGGCTTGGCTATACGCTCCTATTCGGTCCATCTCTTCTTGGTGACGAATCACCCAACTCTGTTGGTCCTCTTCAGAAAGGACAACCAGAGGCTGGCCAATCTTAACCAGAACGGGGCTAAAGGGCTTGGGGATTTGGAACCTGTCCCAGCTATTGAGACTCCAGAACCACTTGGGCTGAATATGGAAGGGCAATATGGGTACCCCCGTCTTGCGGGAGAGCCAGACGGGTCCTGGCTTCACTCTATAGGCCGGGCCCCTCGGGCCATCCGAGGTGAAGGCCACGGTAAGACCCTGCTGCACCTTTTGTTTTGCTTCTAATAAAGCCTTGGCCGCACCTCTGCTACTCGAACCGCGGACGGGAATGAATCCCAGCTTCCTGATCACTCTGGCAATGACTTCCCCGTCAAAATGCGGGCTGGTCATCACAACGATGTTTTGAAAGCGCCAGAAGTGGGCTGCGCAAAAGACTTGATTGTGCCAGAAAGAGCCAATAAACGGCTCTTTTCTCTCTCTGGATTGCCTGATGTTTTCCCAGCCTTCTACTCGATAGCGCAGGGTCGCTCCAATCAGTCGCAGCAGTATCCATCCCGCAAGGCTCATCAGAACGATCTCTATCTTCTGCAGGAGGGTAAAGGTTTTCAAAGCTATAAAGCTGCCCCATCGGGTTTCCTGCTCTGCAGGTCAATGCCCCTGCAGTCAGGCAGAGGATGAGAGGTCTATTCCCTGGGCAAAGGGAGCTTCTCCTTGGAGCCGGAGAGTTCTTTGTCCAGGCTCAACACCTCCTGGATGAATCGTTGACGCCATTTTGCCGCGTAAGGATTTTCGCGCTCGATATCCAGAAACAGTTGGTCGGTGTCCTGCTGTACGGTCCTGACCAAACGATCAAAGGCCTCCGGCCCTGGTGTAGAGATGTCCTGTGAAACCCACTTCAGCTGCTTCATCGCCTGAGCAATCAGATGGAAAACGGCCTGGCTTTTCGCAATCTGTTGGTCATGCTCCTGGGCTGTCACCTCTACGGTCACCAATTGCAGCCTGTGAAGATAATGCTGAATGCTGTTATACGATTCCTGCTCGATTCGAGCGGGACACAAGGCGATTTTCAAACCCGCCACCCCCTGCTGGCCGCTGTCGGGCCCAAAGAGTGGATGCGTGCCCAGGATCTGGACCGACTCAGGAAGATGAGTCGACATCCATTCCAGCGGTCGCTTCTTGACACTGCAGGTGTCCACCACAATCTGCCCCTCTCGCAGCAACGGGGCCATCTTTTTACAGGTGTCCTCCATGGCTGAAATGGGCACGCACAGGACAACCAGGGGAGCAGAAACAGCTTCTTCGAAAGTCGTCGCCTCTGAAATACCCTGGAGTTGAGAGGAGTCGGAATCGTATACCCGCACCTCCTTATCGCGGCGGAGATGCTTATACGCCATCTTGCCGAAGCGCCCAAACCCCAATAGCCCTACCGTTTCGATTTTCACGGGCTGTAATTATATAATAAAGACTCACCCATGCCCGAAAACGCAATTTTCTCCCTCCGCACGTCAGAAACCCACGAAACCCTTTTTGACCCTTTCTATAAGCTGTGGGGAAAGTGTGGAGCAGCAGCCATTGACCGGTATTGGGACGGGAGGTCAGCTCTGCGCGAAAAAGGCCATAATTGGATGAACTTGACCTACGTTCGTTCCTTATGGAACGAGCAGACCGTCTTTTTTTACTTTGAATCCTGGTTTGATTCCCTCAATGTTAACCCTGAATGGAGCATGGAGACTGCAACTGAAGGTCTTTGGAACAAGGACGTGGTGGAGGTATTTCTAAAACCCGGTACAGCCCCCAACTACTTCGAAATCGAAGTGAGTCCTCTTGGGCAGTGGGCGGATATGCGGATCGTCGAACCTCGGGTGGAGGTAGACCTCGAGTGGAACTCCGATCTTGAGTTGGAAACCCTCTTAAACAAGCAAGAGTCTATCTGGAGGGTATTTCTGGGATTGTCCTATGAATCGATTGGGGAAGGGCCGCCCGAGGTGGGCAAATCCTGGCGAGTGAATCTTTACCGCATCGCCGGAAAGAAGCCTCATCGTGAGTATCTGTCTTGGAGACCCACTTTCACGGGACAACCTGATTTTCATGTGCCCTCTTGCTTTGGCCATTTGATTTTCATTTAGTGTCCTCATGGAACTGGACTTATCCAGACTTTCAGTTGCCGAAATCCGCAGACATTTCCTCGATCAAAAAGACTCAGCCTCGCTCGGGCTTCTAGCCAGATTGCAGAAAGATCCGCGGGAAGGCGTTCGTAAGATTTGCCATCAACTGAAAACTCGGCGTGAGAAAGAAAAAGCGGAGCGGATCCGCATTGAGTCCATGCTCAACCTGGAGTGTGTGCTGTGGAACTCTGGGATCCGCCATATTGCCGGCGCCGACGAGGTTGGAGTGGGTCCTCTGGCCGGACCCGTGGTCGCTGCAGCGGTTGTTTTTCCTCCCGGCACCTTCATCTCAAGAGTGGATGATTCTAAGCGCTTGAGCCCCCAGGTTCGCCGGGAAGTTGTCCGAACCATTCGCCAGAGGGCCTTGGGGATCGGAGTGGGATTGGCAGAGGTCGCCGAAATCGACGAGCTTAATGTCTATCATGCTGGCCTCCTGGCCATGCGGCGGGCAGTGGAAAACCTTCCCCTTCGTCCGGACCACCTATTGGTGGACGCCAGAGAAATTCCGGGACTCTCCATGCCCCAGAACAAGTTCAGCAAGGGGGATGGCCTCAGCTTTTCCATCGCCGCAGCATCGATTGTCGCTAAGACTTACCGGGATCAATTGATGGTCGAGCTTGGGCAGACCTATCCCCAATATGGGTTGGATCGAAACAAGGGGTATGGTACCCGAGAACACCAGGAGGCTATCCGCCGGCATGGCCCTTGTGCCATCCATCGCAAATCCTACACCTTTATCCAAGAGCTTTGCGGAGAGTATTCCGATTTGTTCTACAGGTTGCGGGAAAAAACACAACGGCTCTCTTCAGTGAGAGAGCTGACCGACTTGGAGACGGAACTTGAAGCAGTGCAGTCGCAGTTGAGCCCACGGGAAAGACGGAAGATCAGGCTGCTGTTGACCAAAAATTGGAGCCGGGCGTCACCCTCGGAAGTCCAATGAGTGATCCTTATCAAATCGAGCGGGAGCGCATGGTCGAGAGTCAATTGAAGAAAAGGGGTATTCACAACTCTCAGCTACTGGAGGCCTTTAGCAAAGTTCCACGGCACCAGTTCCTTCCCAGGAACCTGAGAAGTGAGGCCTATACAGATGGTCCTTCGCCCATTGGAGAGGGGCAAACAATTAGCCAACCCTATATGACTGCCCTCATGACCCTATCGGCCGAGGTTGCCCCGGGTGATCGAGTCCTGGAGATCGGTACCGGAAGTGGTTATCAAAGTGCCATCCTGGCTGAACTGGGCGCGGAAGTCTATACCATTGAAAGAATCCCGGAGCTTCTTGAGCAGGCTCGAGAGACCTTGCGCCAGCTCCATTACGATAAGATCCACGCCCGACTGGGAAACGGTACCTTGGGATGGGAGGAAGAAGCTCCCTTTGACATCATTCTCATCACGGCGGGCGCCCCCGAGATTCCCGCGCCGCTGCTGGATCAGTTGGCCATCAGGGGGAGACTGGTGATCCCGCTGGAGGAGGGCTACTCTCACGTCCTTTACGTGGTCAGAAGGAGTCCAAAAGGATTCCATCAGGAGCGTGGTGAACGTTGCACTTTCGTGCCTCTCATTGGTGAATACGGATGGGGGAGGAACCCGAGAACAAAATGGGGGAAGTTGCGGAAGGACTCCTAGTTCTCTAAAGTCGGGATCAGGCCATCTCTCGCAAGCGGGCCGATGGGATTTTAATGAACCTTTTCGCAAGTCTGACGTCTATGGATAAACAGATGGTGTGGGGAGGAGACAGTATCTTTTCTCCTTCTTGAAAGCCCAATGGAGCACCCCCATTTACTGGCTGCCTCCCCGCCTGTCCACTCCAGGTTCTCCCCCACGCCTACTTCATTCAAGCGCCTGTCAGAGGTGCTGCCTTGTTAGCCCGGATCAGGCATCAATCCTCTACTGTACCGAAGAGAACCTAGACATCATCCAGGGTAGGACTCTGTGGGAGTCCTGGATGGGGTCGAAAAAGCCTGGCGGAGAGGGGGGGATTCGAACCCCCGGTGCCGTTTCCAGCACAACTGCTTAGCAGGCAGCCCTGTTCAACCACTCCAGCACCTCTCCGAATGGGAACAACTCCTACAGTGCTCCGAAAGGATGCTGTATTGTAGAAAATGCGGAAGTTCCGGTCAAACCTATCCTCAGCAGTGCCGAGTGTCTCGTCCCGGCTAGGGGAGTGTCACTACAACTTCCCGGCTCAAACTAAAGCTGAACTTGTGCTCAGGCTGAAATTCGACTTCCTTGCCCTTGGTGGTCAACACGGTGGCCGTTCCGGCCCCGCCTCCAACTGCGGCACCGACGGCGGCACCCTTTTTACCCCCGATAATTCCACCCAGCAATGCCCCCACGCCGGCAGCTCCTCCGATGACCTTGGCATCCCGGCCCTGGGTTCCTTCCGCCTGAATGGTAATATTTCCGGTCTTGATCCGATGCGGTTCTTCCCGAAGGCGAAGTTCTGTCAGGGTAAAGGTCATCTCGGCCCGGCCCTCGACCCGGCCTGACCCTTCGACGGCCAACAGAGTACCATAGGCTTTCGTTCCCTCTGGAAACACCACCTTTTCATCAACCACCACATCCTGGTCCAGGATGGCGACGAACTCATCGCCGGCTTTATGGGTCCGGGTACTCATCGGCTCTGCCAAGCGGACCTCCAGCACGGTCCCCACAGGCACCCTGATGGTTAAAGGTTCAGGTGGGGAGAGTGGTTCGGCGGCTACGGATTCGCTCACAGACTCCTGCTGCTGCTCAGCCGGCGGAGAAGAAACTTCAGCTCCTGACCCTGGCTGCGGCTCGTCAGGCAGGGATGCTGCTTCGCTTTCAGCTGGATCGGAAAGGGACTGCTCGGCCGGTTGTTGGGCCTCCTCTGAAGTCCCACTGCAGGCAAAAAGGCCGATCAACAAGAGAATCGGAAAGATAGTCGGATGTCTGAACATAGATTTCTCCTCTTCTAGATTTCAGTCTAAAGATGCTTTCAGAGGAGACAAGTTTCAAAGAAGTTCAGAGCTTAGAGAGATTAGGGCCCCTAAAGGCCTGCCCCTAATCTCTCTAAGCTCTGAACGGGCTACGAAACTTCGCACAGCCACAAGGGGGGCCAGTGGAACTGGGTGATGGAAACACTCCTCTGGCTGAGTGCGGACTGTGCCATCTCGATGGCTTCCGGAAGGCTCTTTGCGGTATCGAATCCAAGGGTGGTAGCAACTTCTTTATCCCGCGCCTTTACCACAATGATTTTGCTCAAATACTCCATCGCATAGCACCCCCAATACCACATGTAAAACGGGTGGGCTCCGTGGTAAGCATAAGAATTCCGGTAAAGGTCAATGTAGCGCTCATTAAAAGCGAACTCCTCTTCATATTTCTCGATTTCAGCGGCCACCTTGGTCTGAGTCAGGACACGATCAAAGAACTCGATATAGGAAGGATGGTGAAGGGGATGAAACATCCGATCCAGGGGATGAAAGAGGATCATGACCCCACCTCTACGGACCAACGGTTTTCCGATATAGAGGTTAAAAAGGTAACCCGCCGTCAAGTTCACGATCAACAGAGGATTCATCATGGAATTGACGTTATAGGGGCCGATATAGGGAACTCCCGCCAGGAGAACATCGGACTGCCCTTTAACCGGCACGACCTGTTGCTTCAACACATTTTGAAGGGTCTTTTCATGCACCGAGTCGTTCCTTCCCGCCTGGATGCTGGTCATCCCGTAGGGGGCCCGCATCTGCATGAAAGCCTTGCGCCTGACTGAGGCCGGCGTCATCGCCAGAACCCCCCTACTAACATGCAAGTTAAGCTTATCGAATGCATTGAGGTGGCGTTCCTGCTTTAGGAGAAAACCGAAAGCCTTGGGAAATGTGTTGGTGTCCATTGTGGTTTCGATGTGGAAAATATTCTGGTTCTCCTCGAGGACCTCCCCCATGCGGTCCAGCACATGATGGAGCTCCGAACTGGGAGGATGCATATAGGATTGGGAGTGCATGAGGGCATGAACGTTGTGGTGATGCTTCAGACTGCGGTAGGTGGAAAGTCCGGTGAGAATAGATTTGTTTCCACCGTCCATGCTGGACAGGTTCATGTTGACATAGATGAGAAGATCAGATTGCGCTGCCCGGCCGTTGATCTCAACGATCTCTCCCTTTTCCGTCTCTCCAAGGTACTCGATGTTTTCCTTATCCTCCGCATCGTGGTTGTACAATCTATCGGGATAAAACGCAGCAAGCACCCTTGCCCCAACACAGTGGCGGATTTCCGCCTCTGTCATTCTTCGATGCAAGCCCGTTGCCACAATCAGGTGGATGTCCGTGACTCCGCTACTTGCCAGTTTTTCCAACACCACTTCCAAGATCAACTGTCGCAGGTCCGGCCTTCGCATCGGAGGCAGAGGCAACGAGAGGTCATCAAAAGCAACCGTTACCTTCATCCCTGGTCTCAGCTGTGCCGAGAGAGGTGGGCATCCCAGGGGATTCTCAATGGCTTGCTCCGTCGCAGCCTTGACGGCCGTGATGGCTTCCAAAGGAGGCGGGGCATAAACAACGCGGGTTCCCTCGGGTACCTCCTCATATAAGAAGTGTTCCGCGTAGTGAAACAACAGCTTCTCGCCCGGCTTTGTGTAATAGATGCAGTCGTTACTCATGGCTGTGCGGGCTACCTCACTCGAATTGAAACACCGTTTTGATGACCTTCGACTGACCCGTGTTCAGAGCACACTGGACCGCGGCTCGATAGTCCTTCAGAGGAAATTTCGCTCCCACGATCCCAGCCAGGCTATCCCTCTGGGCAACCAAGAGCTCCAACGCTCTCCGGAAAGTGGCGGGCTCGCTGGTGTAGCTGCCTCTGACCACGAGCTCCTTGTGCCAAATTGCTGTCCAGTCGATATGGCGTGGAATGCCCGGCATGCCGACCAGAATAACCGAGCCCCCGCCGCGCGTAAACCGCAGGGCGTCGTCAATGGTTCGTCCTGACCCCACGCAGTCAAAACAGATATCGGCACCTCCAACTGCAGTAGGCCTTCCAAACTCCGGGTTATACAAGCGGGCGTTCAGAATTTGCGCGAGTTTCGGGTAAGGTGCTCCTGCTTGAACCACAACATCGGCGCCCAGACGATCGGCAACCTCCCGCTGGTGGGGATGTTTGGCTACCATGACAACACGACAGGCACTTCCCACCCCTCGGATTGCTGCCAGCGTGAGGGCTCCCATGGAACCACATCCCAGAATGAGGACCGTGCAGTCATCTGCCAATGGAGCCTTCCGCACGGCCTGCAACGCACAACTCAGTGGCTCCGCAATCACAGCCTGTTCATTGGAAAGTTGGTCAGGGACTGGGTGGAGTTGTTTGTAGTGAGCCACAAAGCTCTCACTCCAACCACCGCCCGTATCCCGGCAATAGCCCGTCTGAATCCCCGCTGAAATGTCACCTCCGTTGAAATTCACGCAAAGAGAACTGTTTCCTGTCTGGCAGGGTTCACACTTTCTGGCGATGCCGCGAATTTCGCAGGTCAAGGGTGGTTCCAGCACCACCCTGTCTCCCTCTTTTGGCACCCCTGCTTGCTTTCCCGCCTCGATAATCTCTCCGACCACCTCGTGCCCTAAAACAAACGGACACGAGGTGAGCGGGGAAAAATAGACACTGCCTTTCGCGGTAATCGTGGCCAGATCGGAACCGCAGATGCCGCTAAGAATGGGTCGCACTCGAACCCACTCACTCCCCGGCAGGCTCGGTTGCTCAATCCGGCCAAGACGGATGCAAGCGAACAGAGAAGTAGCTACCCGCGGCCAGCGGGTTCCCAGTAAGCGCACCGCCAAGTAGCGGGGAACGCTCTTGATGTATTGAATGGCCCATACTTTCAAGAGGTGCGTTCTTTCTTACTTTCCCCAAGATTCCAGATCAGGATTTTCCACTTTTTTGCCAGGGCAATCTTTCGCAGTCGTTTTCCTGGGTTCACGACTCTGGCATGTCCTGCGGTTTCCAGCATCGGGATGTCGTCCATACTGTCAGCGTAAGCATAGCACCTCGATAAATCCAGCTGGCGTTCCTTGCTAAATGCAACAATGGCCTCAGCTTTACTCCGATCGGTCAGCGGGCCCTTTTCCAACTCTCCTGTGAAAGCGCCGTCTTGCTGGCGCAAGCGTGCCGCGATCATGGCCGAGGCCTGAATCTGGTCGGCCAGCGGCTTGACCAGGGTCTCGAGAGAATTGGTCACCAAAACAATCAGGTCGTTGCGGTCCTGATGCTTTCTCAATTGATCGAGGGACCCGGGGTAAATGCGAGGTTGCATGAGTGCTCTGAAGTGATCCTGAGCCAAGCCGTCCAACTGGGTCGGGCTCAGGTTTGTATAGTTGCGATAAAAGGCCTGACTGAAACGGCGGCGGCTAAACGCATCGAGCAACATGTAATAGGGAACCTTGGGAAGAAACAGGGCGATCCACAAAGCCTTTCCCAGCTGGGTCATTTTGCAGGTGCGTAGGTAGGCATAATAGCGAACAATGTTTCCCTCGAGAATGGTGCCATCGACATCGAAAAAGGCTGCCGCCTGGACAGTCATAGGAATTCCTTCGACCTTTCACCGACTCGCTGCTTGGGTGTTGGAACCCCTGGCGAGGCCAGCAATACCGGCGCGTACCTCCTCCGCCAGTCGTCGATAGCGCTCATCCTTGGTGGCGTCTCCTGAGCCGTCCGAAGGGGCCGTTTCGACCAGGATTGCAGGGGCAAAAAACACTTCGATTGCGTGGCGGTGTGGGAGCGCTTGGCCCACAGGCATGGCCCGATGGGTCCCCTGAATATAGGCAGGGACAACCGGCACCCCCAATTCCTGCGCGATCAAGCCGACACCCGGCTTGAACTCCTGCAGCTGGCCCGTCCGTGAGCGAGTCCCCTCCGGGAAAATCAGTACGGATTCCCCACCCGACAGAATGGACTTCACCATCCGCAAGCCTGCCAGTGAGGTTTCTTCTCTGTCAACGGGCACTAAATTCAAGAACGTGCTGAAAAACCAGCTTTTCAGGGCGGTGTCGAAAAAGTAATCTCTTGCCCCCAAGATGTGCATTTTTTGGGCCTCCTGAGGGCCCAACGCTTCGCTAACGGCTGAGATCATTGCTCCACCATCCAGATGGCTGGAATGATTGGCTGCAATGATGTAGGGGCCCGTGGCGGGAAGGTGTTCCTGGTGATACACTTTCAAGCGGAAATACTTTTGGTACAGCGATCTGAGAACTCGGTGGCTGCTGCTGAGTAACCAGCGGTCGGTTGCTGAACGCTCGGCATAGGGCCGCGCCGAGCAGATTCTTCTTTTCTCTGCCCTTACTTTGTCAGTTACCGGGGTCTGGAAGCGGATTTGCTCAAGCAACTGTCCCGCAGTTTGCAGCGTGGGCGCCACCTGATCGGAAACGGAGACCCCGAAGTGACTTTCGGTAAATAAGAGAAGCTGGATCGTCATCAGGGAATCTAACCCCAGGTCTGAATAAAGATGGCTGTCTTCCCTGATTTCCTGGGGAGGGATGCCTGATAACCGGCTGAGCTCCAGGAATAATTCTTCCTCTTGGCCGTTCCCTTGGCCAGGCTGTGTTGGCGAAACCTCCGCAGAAGGTGGCCGGTCCTGCTGAAGCTCTTCCAGGAGCATACGCCGCACGGCCTCTCTGCAGACCTCTCCCAAATCGCTCCGGGGTAAGGGTTCAAACCAGACATGGATATATTGGAGCCGGTGATAGCTGGGCAACTCTTTTCCGATCCTTTGAATCTCCCTTTGAATCTCCTTCTTCACCTCGGCCTGGCCGCGGCTCTCCGGAGGGTCGGCCTTGGGGGTCAAGACAGCGTGGATGTCCTCCGTGAGCCCGCTCTTTACCCCCAGAACGCAAATCTCCTTGATGGCAGGGATGCTCTGGTATATCGCTTCCAGATCGGCGGGGTACACATTCTTGCCCGCACCGGTGACAATGACATCCTTGATTCGCCCCGTAACGTACACATACCCATCAGCATCGACCCAACCCAGATCTCCGGTATGGAACCAACCTTCTTTGATCACGGCTTCAGTGGCTGCAGGATTATTGTAGTAGCCTTTCATCAGGCTGGGGCTTTGCGCAATGATCTCGCCAATACCTTCTTTGTCGGGATGAAAAATCCTGATCTCTACACCTGGGAGAGGCTTTCCGGCGGAGCCTTTCCTGCTCCGCCGGAACGGATTGACGGTCAGCACAGGGGCGGTTTCAGTCAGGCCATAGCCTTCATAAATCGGCATTCCCAGTACCTTGAACTCGTCATATAGTTCTTCCCCCAACGCCGATCCGCCACTTACGAACAATCTGATCTGCCCTCCAAACTCCCGGTGCAGCCGGGAAAACAGTTGCCGACCGATGTTTTTGCCCAGCGTGCGCTCCACCGACTGGCTAACCCGCTTCGAGGTATTCAGTAAATTCGACTTCAGCGCGGATTTGGGCGTCCTCAAAATGCGGCGCTCAATGTCATCTCGAATCAGGGCATAGAGGGTGGGGACCCCCAGCATGCAGGTCGTTCCCGTTTCTTGCATCGATTCAAGGATCACTTTCGGTTTGAGTGAGTGAATGTAGGTCACCGTGGCGCCACCGTAAATAGCCATCAAGAATCCGCATGTGAATTCCAGGGCATGAGACAGGGGAAGCACCGAAAGGAGTTGGTCGCTCTCCGTTACCGGCAGGTGGTGGTTGACCCCCAACAAGTTGGTGATGAAATTACGGTGGGTGTGCAGGGCGCCCTTGGGATCAACGGCAGTACTGTTTGTGAAAATAATCGAGGCCAGGTCGTCAGGTTTCACCTCGATCTTTTCCTTGAGAGTGGCTTCTTGGCGGGGTGGCTGGGTGCTGCGAGGATACTCCTTTAAGGTGAAAGGCCGGCACCGCTGATTGACGTTCAGCAAGGTCACGGGAAATTCCCGGGCCTCGTTCTCTTTCAAGGCCTCGGGTGCGAGCCTTGAAAGGCAATATTCAGAGGCCAGCAGCGCCCGGCTTTGGGTAAATCGCGCCACCGCCCAGACTTCTTTATGCCAGGTCTGGGCATCCAGCGGTACAACAACGACGCCGATCGAAGCCGCTCCTAGATAGGCAGCACCCCACTCCGGTGTGTTTTCCGAGTAGAGGACAACGCGGTCGCCTTTATGTAGTCCCATCTTCAAAAAAGCCTGTCCCATTTTCTGAGCCGACTCGTGAAGGTCTTTATAGGTGAATCTCTGCCAGTAGCCCTCGCGCTTGATCTGGAGCGCTGTTTTGGTTGGGAACCTCTCGGCGGAGCGCTCAACAAGCGTATTGATGGTCAGGGCATCCCAAGAAGCCGTGTCTTCCACCGACAGGGCTCCAACGCCTTCCAGCTTAAGGACGTGCTTCTTGACTCCAGGGATATGAACATTCTGAATGTAGTGACGCCAGTTTAATCGTTCAATGTCGAAATTAAGAAGTTCCTTTTCCTCTTCATTGAGTGAGTTGAAAAGTTCTAGTGTATTGTCTACTTCGAATCGACAGTTTAGGTTTAGATAGGGACGGTAGATCTCCCCATAATAGTAAAGCTTGTCGTAAGCCATTTTGGCGGAGGAGATTTTTCGCTTAACTTTTTCCGTCCTCCGGGAGAAAGGCAGCTTCCGTAAAGTGCGCTCCGCCGTCTCAAGAGAAACGGTCTTCAGCTTGTGTTGCAACCGGAAGGTGCTCTGCTTGGGAAATTTCAGTGGCTTGATGCGAATGGGCTCTCCTCGCCGGTCCAGCAGGGGATTCTTCTGGAAATATTCGTAAACGAGCCGATGGAGCTCCCCCAGCGTCACTGGATTCTTGGCACCCGTTGCCACGTGGTACACCTTTACCCCACCCTCCTGTGCTGCTCGCGGTATGGTGGCTAGCAGGGCGTTAACCACCAGGTCAACGGGAACCAGGTCGAGAATCACATTAGCGTCCAAAGGCAATGACCTGAGGCGGCCCTTGCCGATGGCTACGATGAGAGGGTCAGCCATCCGCAGCCCATCAAGCCACCCAGGGCTGGGTTCCGAGAGGCTGCTTTCGATGACCGAGGGGCGAATCACCACGGTGGGGACCTCGTTTCGCGCCCCGAGAACCATTTGCTCGCCCAGTGCCTTGGTATAGGTATAGGTATCATTCCATCCCCGTTGGCGGGCCCACTTCATACCCTCTTCCATCAAACGGCTCTGCAGCCATTTTTTCCTCAGGCTCTCGAGCTTGGCGGCACGAGTCATCCCCTTACCCCTCCTCCGAGGCTTCCGCAGTTCTTTGAGCAACCCTTCCCTTACCTTCGGGTCCCGAGAGGATTCCTCGACCTGACTGATCATTTTGCGGATGTGTTCCACCTCCCGCGCGACGTCAGTGAATTTCCCTTTAGGGTGGAGCGGTTCCGATTCCGAGGAAGAAGTTGCGTGATGAACCGTCTCGGGAACGCTATAACTGTTGGCACCATTAACATATGCCGTAGAAACATGGATAAGTACCACTTTTTTACAAGAGCTGGCGAATTCGGCGATGCGGCCAGCACTCAAGACATTCACGGCCAGCGCCTCGTTGAGTGGCGCATCGAAGGAAACGGCGGCAGCACTATTAATCACAATGTCGACTTCTTCTTGGAGTCGGCTTCTCAGGGCCTCGTCGATTCCTAATCCTTCCTGAGAGATGTCGCCGGATACCGCAACTAATTTTTCTTCAAGGAAAGCTCTACTCTTATCCCCGTAAAAGCGGCGGAGTCTATCAAACACATTGGATTGAAACAGTTCCTTGGTTAATCGCTCCTCGGCCGTCATTGTCTGGCCGCCAAGTTGCACTTTAGGCCGGATCAAGAGATAAAGCCGTTCCACCCTGGGAGCAATTCTTAAGATTTTCTCCACCAGAGGTTGTCCTAGAAAGCCCGTGGCTCCGGTGATGAAGATTGTTTTATGTTCTAAGGCTTCTTGAATCCTATTCATCTTTGTAATGTGGCGGGTCCTATGATTGTGGCCGCACCTCTAAGGACTTTCGCGTTCACTGGTGTTTGACCATAAATGTCGCCGTCGAACATTTTACTCAGGTTTATGGGCGTGTCTATTCTGACAGACCGGGAGCGGTGTAAGGAGAATTTTGGGTGTTCTAAGTGGCGGCCGCTATAAATCTTTGGGAAATTCAATAGTAAGTCCACTTTCCCGATATCATTCACCACAACCACATCAAAGAGACCATCGTCCATTCGAGCTGCTGGTGCCATAAGTAGCCCTCCACCGCAAAATCGTGTGTTCTGAATCAGAACCGAAGTGCAGTTTACATTCAGAGTTGCATTGTCTAGCGTAATCCTTACTGGGATGGCCCGTAGGCGATTGATGGCTTTATAAGTGGCTATAAAAAAGGCAGGTGACCCTTTCAAGTATTTCATCTTGTTAGCTTCATGGGCGATAATAGCTGGGAAACCTAACCCTAAAGTGGAGATAAAATACCGATCCTGTTCCCAACCCACATCGATTTTGGTGGGTTTTCCGGTGAGGACAATTTCTAGTGCTTTTTCGGGTTTATTGTAAGGCAGGTCGAGGCTTCGGGCTAAGTCGTTCCCTGTCCCTACAGATATAATCCCGAGCTCTATCTCAGTATTTACTGTGGCGTTGACTACCTCGGAAATAGTCCCGTCCCCGCCGAAAACAATGATTCTCCGAGTCCCTTTTTCAGCGAGGTGCCGAGCAAGTTCTGTTGCATGACCCTGGTATCGCGTCTCGAAAAGTTCATAATTGATTTCCTTTGCTCTAAGTAGTAATTGGAACTCCTTAATGGCGCGAGCGCCTCTCTTATGTCCGGCTGTTGGGTTGGCTATTATCTTCATTTTCAGATGTAAGTGAGTATAACGAGGAGGATGATAACGGGCCAAGGGAAAAGCTTAAATGGAGTGATATAATTCTGCCGAGGGAGGTACTTCCTGTCTGGTGACGGGCCTGGTCTTCAAAACCAGTCGAACTGCGACGAGAGTTGTGGTTGGTGGGTTCGATTCCCATGTACCTCCGCCAACAGTTCTCGGAAACAAGTTTACTATAAATTTATTAGAGTTCTCTTTCTAGGAGTAGTAGTAGGGGTGTGTATTTTGTTGATAAAGGCGCTACGCAATATAAAATACAGGTATTTTAACGGTGGAGAATCGTGTGGATAAAAAGTCGAGTTTCCACAAGGAATGGAGTTGGGTTGTTTAAAGGCGTAGCGGGGAGAATATACACAGCCGTTAAATCGCGGTGCTGTGTGAAAAGGGGTTAAGTAGTTTTCAGGCAGTAAGTTAGATTATTTAGATATTTGTGGAAGGGCGGCAGGGTAATTTAAGCACCGATAGCCGGATCAAAGTGGATAGTATAGGGAAAGAAATAATAGTGGTGATTCAAGGGGAGCGCGGATCTTACAGTGAGGTCGCGGCAACGCGCCTCCTGGGAAATAAGATAACGCTGGTTTGCTGCGAGCGCTTCGAAGAAGTTTTTAAACTTACCGCAAAAAACGATAACCATTACTGCCTGATCCCTTTAGAGAACTCCCTGTCCGGGTCTATTCACAAAAACTATGACCTATTATTACGACATAAACTAAAGATTACCCGAGAAATCAATCTCCAAATCAAACACAACTTAATTACAGCCCCAGGTGTCTCCTTTAAAGAAATCGACACGGTATTTTCTCATCCAATCGCATTGGACCAATGTAACCGTTTCTTCGAGAAATTCCCCTGCTTGGTTAAGCGTAGCGCCTATGACACATCGGGGAGTGTAAAGCGTATCGTGGAAGGGAACCTGCGCGATTCCGCAGCAATTGCAGGAAAACAAGCCGCAGAATACTACGGCGGGGATATCGTAATGACGGGAATCCAGGACAATAGAGAAAATTTCACCCGATTCGTGTTGTTGGGCCGTGAACTGGAAATAAGGAAGAAGGCCGACAAAACCTCAATTGCGTTTAGCTTTGGGAATACAGCTGGTGCTCTTTTTAAGTGCTTAAGTGTTTTCGCACTACGAGACATCGATCTTACTAAAATTGAATCTCGGCCTATTCACGGGCGGCCCTGGGAGTATCTTTTTTATCTGGATTTTTTAGGGAACACCAGTGAAGAAAGTACCCTGAAAGCGCTGGATCATTTGGGGGAACTCACTGATTTTTTGGAAGTTCTCGGTTGTTATCCGCGTGACGCCAGTCATGAGAAGAAGGGGATGTAGGAGTCAGACTTCAAAAGGTAGCCTTAGGTTTTCCGGGAAATAGGGAGGTTCCGCTGGGCCGCCTCGGTAGAGTTGAATCGAAGAGGTAAAGTTGGTACCATCACCCTTCTCCGTAGGGAAAATAAGGGATAAGAGAAAGTTATGAAGCGGACATTTCAACCACGAAACAGGCGCCGCCGCAAGAAACACGGATTCCGAGAGCGAATGCGGGTGCGCGCAGGCCGGTCCGTATTAAGAAGGCGGCGCGCGAAAGGCCGTAAGAGGTTGACGGTGAGTGGATGAACAGGGTCGCGGATTTTCTAAGGCGGAGCGCCTCCGCAAGAGGAGGGAGTTCCTGGGCGTATATGAGCGAGGCGATAAGATCCAATCGACATATTTCGTTCTCTACATGTTGGAGAACGGGCGGTCGCATCACCGGTTGGGGATTACTGTTTCTCGGAAGATCGGCAGAGCAGTAGTCCGAAATCGAATTAAGCGCCGCCTGCGCGAAGTCTTCAGAACGAACAAACAGGCCATTTTCCCCCACTGCGACTTGGTAGTAAACGCTAAGCGGTCGGCCGCCAGGGCCCATAATCAACAGATCCAGGAAGACATCCTTAAGGGAATTCTACGGTGGAAGAGGAAATCTCCAGCGAGCGAGAGGGAAGGATAAGAAGGTGAAAGCGGTACCGATGGGGTTGATCAGGGTCTATCAAGTCATTCTTGCGCCTATCCTGCCGTCCTCCTGCCGATTCGCCCCTTCGTGCTCTGAGTATATGCGCCAAGCGATCGATAAATACGGGGTCGGACGCGGCGCTTACCTTGGCATCAAGAGAATACTCCGATGCCACCCCTGGCACCCCGGAGGGGCTGACCCGATTCCTTAAAGAGCGAACAAACTATGGCCATCCAAGACCCCTCTGAAATGGGTATGGAAAAACGGCTGCTGCTGGCCATGGTGTTATCCATGGCAATATTGTTCCTGGTTCCCTATTTTACTCGTGCGCCTGGGCCGGTACCGCCCCCTGCGCCGGTCGTTGAAGCGGAGGAGCCAGCTGCGCTAGCGGTCAGGCGGGAACCTCCCCAGAGAATCCCTGAAACGGAGGAGGGGGAGCCAGCGACCCTTAGTCCGCGCCAGATTATCGAAGTGGCGAACCAAGATCTGGTACTGCGATGGAGCAACGTGGGCGTCGTTTTACAGAGCGCTCAGCTCAAAAACTATCGCACGGTGGACGACCTGCCCTTGGAACTGATTCCCCAGCAATTACCGGAGTCCATGAGGCAGACGTTTGGGATTCGCACAGGAGATGAGGAATGGGACAAGCGTTTGAAGGGAGCTGTGTATGAAGTAACTGGAGTCGCTGGGGGCAGAGTTCAAGCCCCAGCGGAGATCACTTTTCATTATCGAGATTCCTTGATCGAAGTGAGTCGAACCATCCGCATTCCCGCCGAAGGCTATTTTGTGGATATGGAAACGGATGTCCGTGTTCAGGGGCGGTCTGTCCCCTTTTCCGTCCTTCTAGGGCCGGGAATCGGAGAAATTTCCTCTACAACGGACAAAGATTTCGCAGAGCCTAAAGCTGCCTATTTCTTAAACGGGACAGTGCAGCGGCATACTGCGGAAGAACTGGAAGAGGCGCCAGTGCAGTTAGCCCCGGGAGTGCGCTGGGTGGCCTTGGATAGCAAATACTTTACCTATTTGCTTTTGAGTCCCGACAGGATCCGCGGCGGAACCATCTCCTACAGCGGCTTTGCTGAAGAAACCCCAGATGGCGAAAGCCTGGAGGTGGCCTTACTGCGTGCCGAGGTGGAGATGGAAGCGGGTGCCCGCTACTTAGCGTTCCTGGGACCCAAAGCCTACCAGGTGCTCCAAGCCACAGATGGAACATTGATTCAACTGATTGACTACGGATGGTTTGCCTTTTTGGTGAGGCCTTTGTTGCTCAGCTTGAATTTTCTCTACCTTTACCTCCACAACTACGGTTGGGCCATCATTGTCCTCACTTTCGGGATTAATCTGGTGCTTGCCCCCGTGCGTTACAAGCAAACGGCCTCCATGAAGAAGATGTCGGTGCTTCAGCCTCAAATAAAGGCCATCCAGGATCGATACAAGCGAATGAAGCGCACCGATCCTCGCCAGGCCAAGAAGAATGAAGAAGTCATGGCCCTGTACAAAGAACACGGCGTGAACCCTCTGGGGGGCTGTTTGCCGTTGGTGATCCAGATGCCCTTTCTCTTTGCTTTCTATAGAATGTTGTATTCCTCAATGGAATTGAGGGGAGCTCCTTTTATCGGGTGGATCCAGGATCTTTCCCGGCATGACCCCTATTACGTGACGCCGATCTTGATGGGAATCAGCATGGTGGTTCAGCAAAAGATGACCCCGGCGGCCGGTGATCCCACCCAACGCAAGATGATGATGGTCCTTCCTGTAGTCTTCACCTTCTTTTTTCTGAACTTTTCCAGTGGCTTGGTCCTCTACTTTCTGTTCAGCAACCTCTTTGGTATGATGTTCCAGTTTTTGACCCAAAGATG
>JADFOI010000130.1 GCA_022562935.1 Acidobacteriota bacterium | reverse complement strand
GGGTCAGCGAGAACATCAACCAACTGACCCGTAATCACAGGCGCAATCCGGCGCAAGGCGGCGATCGCCTCTCGACATACTTCGTCCCAGGCCAGTAAGGGAATCACGTGAGGCACGAGAGGAAGTTCAAGAACGGCCTGAGCCAGCGTGGCACGGATCTGTTGCGGCTTTCCCGAGCGGAGATGGACAATCTGCTGGACGATGGGATCCAAAGAAGCGGAGGAAGCTTCTGATTCTACCTTGAGCACCTCCTTCCCTGGATCGGTCAGCTCCTGGGAGCTCACGGACTGGGCGTCCTGAAGTCCCAGCCCTCTCAAATCAAGGGCGACCTGGGTCTGCACCATGGTTTGGCGGGTTGTCTTGTCTGCGACCTCCGAGAGGTCGAGTTCCACGGCACGATTCAGCAGGCTCTTTTCCAGAGCTCCGATGTAACCTTGATGCAGGTTCCTGGCCACCACCAGTCCCACCCCGGCGATGAGCGCTGCCGAGATCAACATGGCGGAGTGAGCAATCTGGGGTCCCAGAAACAAGAGCAGGCGGACCGTGCCTCCTCCCAGTGCATCCCCCAGGCGCTGAAATCCCACGTCGATCAAAGACTTGGTGGCCCGTTTTTCCCGCAGCGAGATCGGCGTATAGAAGAGTTCGTATCCGGAACGGAACAAGGAACTGCGCAGGACCGCTTCTGAGGCCCGAGCCACCGACGCGCTGGCCAAGCCGGGAGCGAAGAACACTCCCAGGGCACCCACCACAACCGCAGCAGGGAGAGTAGCCACAGTCTTTGCCAACCCCAGCTTTTCCAGCGAGACGCGACCGAGAGCCGTTTGCAGGACAACGGTGAGCAAACCGATGACCATGTAGAAAATGGCAAAGAAGCGCAGCAGCTCCTCACCCTGCTGAAAAGTGGCTACTGCGTGGGCTTTGAAAACGTAGTCGATTAAGGCTGCACTCAGTGTGCCCAGAAGCACCAGCACGGCCAGGTTACGCAAATAGGGCTCCTGCGCCACAATTCGAAATCCGGAAGCTTTCACCTCGGAAACCGGGTGACGGTCGGCTCCAGGAGACCCAGAACCTGGAAGCGGCCTTAAGGCACCCAGCCTCCAGGCACAGAAAAAGTGCATGAGGGCCAGAAGCGGTAGCATCGTCGATACACTCAGCAGAACAGCCGCCCTCTCAGCCACGATCCCCCCGGCCAGACCTCCCACTGTTGCGGCGCCGGCAATGCGACTGATCCGCTTCTTGGCCGTTCGAGGGTCGAACCGCTCGTTGATCACCGACCAGAATCCGGAGATCAAGAAAGCACCGACCACGGCCAGATGTAGATAAAATGCAACGGCGGCCACCCTTGGATTTAGAGAGATCAGCCCCCACTCGGCCAGCAGAAAGACCCCACTGATTCCAAAGCCCCAGGGAACCAGTCGCTGCGGACTGAGCCGGGGCATAGCCCGTGAGAAAAAGACAACGGTGGCAATAGAAAAGAGTGACGCTCCAATGAGCATGACCGGTAGAGCGGTGATGTCGAAGTTGGAAAAAAACAAGGCGTCGCGGGTGGCTAGTCCGCCCACGTGGTTGGCGATCATGGCCGCGGCCACCAGCATGGCAGCTGTGACCGCAGCATCCGATTGTTTGTGTTCCGACTGATGGGAGACTGTTCCGGGCCCGCTCAAGTTTTTCTTTCCCCCCCCCGTTTCATATACTTTCTCACTCTTTCGGTATTGTAGTACCGGAGCGAGAAGCGTGCTTCATGGAAGTGATCTATAGGATACTTTTTGTAGCCTTACTGCTGGCCCAGCTTCCGTTTCTGGCAGCACAAGAAGCCGCCAACCCGGACAGCCGGGCCGAGGAGTTAAGAGAGCGTCGCCGCCAGAAGCTGCCCGAGAGTACCCCCCCGAAGAGCCCCGGCATAGTGAAAATGCTTCTTTACATGGAAGGCGGAGGTCTCTATGAGAGAATCAACATTCGCTACAAGGACTTCTACCCCAAGTATGGCCAGCTCAGTACCGGGTCGGGTGGTGCCTACGGCATTCGCTACTTCAAGAGCAACATCGCGAAGTCGGGCTTGAGTGTGGAGACATCCGCCGCCTTCTCCTTCACAGGCTACAAATTGGTCGATTTTCACTTCGGCCGCTTCAACAAGGTGGCTCCTAATTTCTTTCTGGGTCCCTCGGTGTTTGGAGCTCCCTTCCAGTTTGACGAAGAGGCACCCGACAGTGTGAAGTCATTTATTTACTTGGGATTACGCTATCGTTATTTCCCGAAAGAGGATTTCTACGGCCTGGGAAACGACTCCAGATTAGAGGACCGAACCGATTTCTTGCTGGAGGATGGGTTCTCCAGTGTTGTAGCGGGACACCAGTTCAATCAGTGGCTGGGAGTTGGAGCTCGGGTGGGATATCTTAAAGTCAATACGGGCCTGGGAACCGATGAGGACTTCCCCGACACCCGCACTCTCTTTGACGACGATTCCGCCCCGGGACTGGAGCGACAACCCGATTTCCTTCGTATAGACACAGCCATCTTTTTGAACTACCGGGACATCCCGGGAAACCCACACAATGGGGGAACCATCGGATTCGGCTTTGCCCGATTCGATGACCGTGGTGGAGATGAGTTCGAGTTCAACACCTTTTCCGTTGACGCACGCCACTACTTCCCACTGGGCTCAAGGCAAAGGGTTTTGGCCGTTCGCCTTTTCGGCTTGTGGACCGACGCCAAGGAGGGCAGTCGTATTCCCTTTTACCTGATGCGTACCCTAGGGGGTAGGGAAACTCTGCGGGGTTTTCGAGAATTTCGTTTCCGGGAAGCCAGGCAGCTCCATCTCTCGGCCGAGTATCGCTGGGAGGCAGCCCCTGCTTTTGAAATCGCCCTTTTCTATGATACCGGTAAGGTCTTCCCTGAAACTGAGAGGTTCAAATTTGAGCATCTGCGCAAAAGCATTGGGATCGGTTTTCGGTTCAAGAGATCCCGGCGAGTGCTGTTCCGGTTGGATATCGCCCGCAGCGAAGAGGGCACCCGAGTGCAATTCCAGTTCGGACCCTCATTTTAGAAACAGGTCACCATGCAGCCTTTGAAACACCGTCTTGCTGTGGCTCTGGGAATGGGAGTCTTGATGGTCTCTCTTGGCCTTTCCCAGGGATCGGGCAAGTTCCGATCGGATGATCCTCTCCAGGTGGACCCGGACCAGCTACCCATTCCCCCACCGGAACCGGTCCGGTTGAGTCAGATCTTCGACTTCTTGAAAAGCACTTACTCCAACCGTCCCGACGACAAGACCCCGATTCCTCCGGCTGAGAACGTGAATACGCTGGGAGAGGTCCCGGATTCCAGCTGGTTCACCAATCGCATGAGCCGGCGGGTGATGACCCTCGAAGAACTGGTTCGGGGACCCAACCAGGTGGACGGTCCGGATCAGTCCAAACCCTGGGTGATCATCGCTGTTAAATCGGAGGGAATCACACCTGGATTTACCATTCGTGACGCTCGGGATGACGTTTACTTCATCAAGTTCGACCCTCCCAAGTACCCGCAACTGGCCACCTCAACGGAAGTGATTGTCACCAAATTCTTTTACGCCTTTGGGTATCACGTTCCGGAGAATTTTCTCTCCCGCATCCGCCGCGACCACCTGCAGATTTCTCCCGAGGCCCGGTTGGAGGACTCGGAAGGGAAAGAAAGAGCTGTCAATGATGGGGACATTGACCGGATCTTCAAAATGGCCTACCAACTTCCCGATGGCACAACGCCTGTGGTGGCCAGCCGCCTTCTTGAGGGTATCCCCATGGGGCCCTTTACTTATGACGGTACTCGCAGCGACGATCCCAACGACATCTTTCCCCACCAACACCGCAGAGAACTCAGGGGAATGCGAGTCTTCGCAGCCTGGCTCAACCACGACGACTCCCGCAGCATTAACTCACTGGACATGTATCTGGGGTCACCCGGAGAAGGCCACCTGGGGCATTATCTGATTGATTTCGGATCCGCTCTTGGGAGTGGAAGTATCAAACCCCAGTCTCCACGAGCCGGCAACGAGTACATCATCGAGGCGGCGCCCATCGTGAAGGCCGGACTGACTCTGGGGATTTGGGATCGCCCCTGGCGACACGTCAAGTATCCAGACTATCCGGCCATTGGCCGCTTCGAGGGAGATTTTTTCCAACCCCAACTCTGGAAGCCCGAGTACCCCAATCCCGCCTTCGAGCGGATGCAGCTGGAAGATGCTTTCTGGGCCACCCGCATCGTCCTGCGCTTCACGGATGAGATGATCCGGGCCATCGTCGACACAGGTCAGATCTCCGATCCGCAGGCGAGCGATTATCTGGTGGAGACGCTGATCAAGAGACGAGACAAGATCATTCGCTACTACCTGCCCCAGATGAATCCGCTGGACGAGTTTCGATTCACCGGTGAGCCCGGTCTTTCCTCGAGGTTGGCATTCAAGAATTTGGGCCTGGAAGCCGGACTTGCCTCGGCCAGCTCCTACCGGTATCAGTGGTTTCGTTTCGACAATGCGTCGCAAGGAATGGAGCCTGTGACTGAGATCAGGCCCTCAACAGAATCTTCCCTGGCCGTTCCTCAGGATCCTGCGGCTTATCTGATGGTTCGCATTACCACTTCCAGCCAGGAGCAGCCGCAGTGGAAAAAGAAGGTGGAGGTCTTTATCCGCAACGATTCCCAAAGGCCCACGATTGTGGGCATTGAAAGAGAATTCTGATTTCCACATGGACGAAAGCAAAGACTAGACCTTTGTAAGGAGGAGAGAAGTTATGGGTGCAAATCCACTTGTCGAATTACAAAAGCTGGGTCAAAGTATTTGGTATGACAACATACGTCGTTCCTTGATCCTAACAGGCGACCTCCAGGCCAAAATTGAGGGAGATGCTCTGCGGGGTGTGACCTCCAACCCAGCTATCTTTGAGAAGGCGATTGCAGGCAGTACCGACTACAACGAATCTTTAAAGGAGCTCGCCAAGCAAGGGAAAAGCGCCCGGGAGATCTACGAGATTTTGGCGGTGGGAGACATTCAGATGGCCGCCGACCTACTGCAGCCGGTTTACAAGAGGACCGACGGGCTAGACGGGTATGTCAGTCTGGAGGTGTCACCATTGCTGGCTCAGGATACCCAGAAAACGATTGATGAAGCCGAGAGGTTATGGGAATGGCTCGATCGTAAAAACGTCATGATCAAGGTTCCAGCAACCCCTGAAGGTCTTCCCGCAATCGAAGAACTTATTGCTTCCGGCATCAACGTCAACGCCACCCTGATTTTTTCTCGGAACCGTTACCATGAGGTGGCCGAAGCCTTCGTTGCAGGACTGGAAAAGCGGGCGGCTGGAGGAAAGCCAATTGACCACCTGGCCTCAGTGGCCAGCTTCTTTGTCAGTCGTATTGACAGTGCCGTTGACAACTTGTTGGGGTCGCAGATCCGACATTCTGCAGATGCAAAGGAAAAGGCGCAACTCTCGTCGTTGCTGGGAAAAGTGGCCATTGCCAATGCCAAACTGGCCTATCAGGATTTCAAAGAGATCTTCGGCGGTGATCGATTTCAGGCGCTCATTAAGAAGGGAGCTCGAGCGCAGCGAGTTCTGTGGGCCTCAACCGGTACCAAAAACTCCGATTACAGCGACGTGCTCTACGTGGAGTCGTTGATCGGCCCTGAAACAGTCAACACCGTTCCACCTGCCACCTATACCGCCTTTCGGGATCATGGCCAGGTGAGCCTCACCTTGGAGAAGGATCTCGAGGGTGCCCGAGAAACTCTGTTCATGCTTGCAGAAGTGGGTATCGACCTAAACCAGGTCACGGACGATCTCCTGGCAGCAGGCCTCAAAGGCTTTGTGGAACCTTTTGAGAAGCTGATAAAGACCATCGACGAGAAACGCGATGCTACCCTCACCAGCATCGTTGAGAGGCAAACACTCTCGCTTGGACAGTACAACCATGCGGTGCTGGAGACAATCAAGGATATGGATCAGCAGCAGTTCATCCGGCGTCTGTGGCGGAAGGACCTTTCTCTTTGGAAAGACGACCCTCAGCACCAAGAGATCATCCGTCATTCACTGGGCTGGTTGACGGTGGCTGGAACCATCCTTGAGAACGCGGAGGAACTGAGGGCTTTTGCCGACCGGGTGCGCAGCGATGGTTTCGATCACGTCATGGTGCTGGGTATGGGTGGCAGTAGCCTGTGCCCGGAAGTTTTGCGGCGAACCTTTGGGAGGATCAAAGGGTATCCACAGCTTTTGGTTCTGGATAGCACCGATCCGGCCACGGTCAGAACTATGGAAGAGGCCGTTGATGTTGCCAGGACTTTGTTCATCGTGGCCAGTAAGTCGGGAACCACGACGGAGCCCTTAATGTTTTACCAGTATTTCTTTGACAAGGTCGCCCAGGTAAAACCGGACCAGCCAGGTAGAAACTTCATTGCCATCACGGATCCCGGGACGAAACTGGAGCAGCTTGCGGAAGAGAAAGGTTTTCGGCGTGTATTCCGAAATATGGCCGACATCGGTGGACGCTACTCTGCTCTGTCTTTCTTTGGCATGGTCCCTGCCGCCTTGATGGGACTGGATGTAAAAGAGATCCTGGAAAGAGCGACTTCTGCCTGTGAAGCCTGCGAGAGGTGTGTGCCGACCGCTGAAAATCCAGCAGCCCGACTTGCAGCAACCTTGGGTCAACTGGCCAAGCAGGGCCGAGACAAGATCACCTTCATCACGCCTCCCCCCCTTGAATCTCTCGGACTTTGGATCGAACAGCTGATAGCCGAAAGCACCGGCAAAGAAGGTCGTGGAATAGTACCGGTGGCCGGAGAACCGCTGGGTGACCCCGGCGTTTATGGAGACGACCGGGTCTTTGTCTACATTCGCACCAGCGATGCATCAAACAAAGACACGGAAGCCAAACTTGAGGCTCTGGAGAAGGCAGGCCATCCGGTCGTTTGCCAAGTACTGCGGGACAGCCTGAGTGTAGGGCGGGAGTTTTTCCTGTGGGAATTGGCCACCGCACTGACCGGAGCTCTGCTGGAGATTAATCCCTTCGATCAGCCCAATGTGCAGGAGAGCAAGGACAATACCAAGAACTTACTCGAAGTGTACCGAAATGAGAGGAAGCTACCCGAGCAAGAGCTACTCTTTGAGGGGAATGGCTGCCGAATCTATGGTGACTCGAAGACGAAAACTGTGCTCCAACCGGAGAGCGAAACACTGACCGGCTATGTGGGAGCCCATCTTTCACAGGCTAACAAGGGTGACTATGTGGCATTAACTGCCTACATTCCCGAGACAGGTGCTCACGCCCAGTTGCTGGACGAGATCCGGGCTCAAATACGCAGCGCACTTAAAACAGCGACCACTGTGGGCTACGGGCCGCGCTTTCTCCATTCCACCGGCCAGCTGCACAAGGGTGGAGCCAACAACGGAATCTTTATTCAGATCACCGCTACAGACAGCCAGGATCTTTCCATTCCAGATGAACCTTATACCTTCGGAGTACTCAAGCAGGCTCAGGCGCTTGGTGACTTCGAGTCCCTTGCCCGGCACAACCGGCGCGTGATTCGTTTCCACCTGGGACAAGATATCGAGACCGGTTTGAAAACATTGCTCAGCGTCGTCAAAGAAGCAGTTGAGGCCACAGTCTGAAGCTGCAAAGCAAGGGTGTAGGCGGGCAGCGCTTATTGGAGTGCGGTGCCAAGCATGTGATGGAAGACTTTACCGACGTGGACCGTTTCCTGGAGTTGGTTGTTCAGGTTTTATGACTTATATCCTCAGCAATACCATCTAACTCTTCTCGACTTGGCTCACCTTTGCTGCCCTTAAAGCCAACTCCATCTCCTTCAAAGCGAGGCAAAACGTGAAGATGCACGTGAAAAACATCTTGGCCGGCTACTTCGCCATCGTTCAGGAAAAGATTAACGCCTTCGCATCGAACGTTACTGAGTCGAACTGCATTCGCCACGTGCTGACCTACCTTGAACAGATGAGCACCAATATCCGGCTCCAGTTCTGATAGGGAGGCCGAATGTTCTTTCGGTACAACGAGCATGTGGCCTGGGTTTCTTGCCTCAGTATCCATCAAGACAATGCAAGTCTCATCTTGAAAGACCATGCTTGCGGGAGAGTTTCCTTCGACAATCTCGCAGAATACACAATCACCCATAGGGAGATTTTAGGGCAGCCAATCAAAGTTGGCTAGTAAGCCCGCAGGTTAGCAACTGAACGTCGTTGTCACGGAAGCCGAACTTACGGTCAAGAATGGTGAGCTGAACTAAATAGCAGCTTCCACGAGGAACTACTTGATCCAGCAGTATACTAATCAACTAGAGACCATGGTCCCCGAAACATCCAAGGGTATTTCAGATTTGCCCGGCTTATGGCTAACATTAGAGGAGGTCTGATGATTAATAGAACAGCACTTATTTTGATAGTGTCCACTTTCTTGGCCTTACCAGCCCAGGGACAGTCCGCTACCGAGAAAGAACCCTCAATTTTGACCGTTACCGGGCGCGGAGAGGTTCGCATAGCACCTGATGAGGCTACAGTCCAGTTAGGAGTTGCCCGCCAGAGAGACACCGCACAGGAGGCTCAGGGAGAGGTTAATGAGGTTGCTCAAGAGATTCTCAACGCCGTTATCCAGTTGGGTGTTCGGGCAGAGCACATTCAGACTTCCGAGCTCAGGCTGTCCCCAGTCTACAATACTCGCGGTCGCAGGTCTGGCCCCGGCGATGAACCCCGCGTTGTGGCCTACCGTGCTTCAAACATGGTCTCTGTACGCTTGGAGAATCTTTCCTTAGTGGGGTTAGTGATTGACGCGGCAATGAAGGCAGGAGGGAATCAATTACAAGGTGTCCACTTCG
>JADFOI010000022.1 GCA_022562935.1 Acidobacteriota bacterium | reverse complement strand
TGGAGAAGGATTGAAGTCTGTGGTCTGCGCTCTAAGCCCGCTTCGCGCGCAGAAAATAGAAAATAGAAAATAGAAAAAAGGAATTCGTTTTGAATTTGAGATTTTGAATTTTTTTGAGATTTTGAATTTTGAATTTCAGCCGGTCTGCCGGCTGTGGTCTATTGTCAGCTGTCAGTTGTCAGCTTCCACACTTCCTTCTGCGGGGGTGTCGTTACTTCCGGTCCGTCCTGAGAGAAAAACACGTTAATCTCACTGCGGACCCCAAACTCCCCCTCCAGATAGATGCCGGGCTCGATGGTACAGGCGATACCGGGAATGACGAAACGGGTGTCATGGGTCTCCAGGTTGTCAAAGTGGACCCCATTGCCGTGAACCTCCCGGCCCAGGTTGTGACCGGTCCGATGGACAAAGAATTCTTCGTAGCCGGCCTGCCGGATGCTCTCTCGAACGACCTCGTCCACCTCCCAACCCTGAGGAAGGTTGTTTTCCTCAAAACGCCCGCGCAAAAAATCCACCCCCTGATCACGAGCCTGGCGGACGACTTGAAAAACTTCGCTGTGTTTTTCGGGCACCTGCTTACTCATCAATCCTGTCCAGGTGATATCGGCATACACACTGTTCTCTTTTTTCGACTTGGCCCATAAGTCAATGAGCAGGAAATCATCAGAACCAATCTTTGAGTATCCCGCTTCGGTGGGCTGATAGTGAGGGTTGGCACTGTTTTCATTCACCGCCACAATAGGAGGATGCTCGGTGAGCAAACCTTCTTTCTCGAAGCGATCCAGAATGAAGCGTTGGATGCTCAGCTCGTCGGTCTCGCCCTGAGAAGAGATGTCAGTCGCAGCCTGCTCAAATGCGGCCTGGACAATAGAGGTCAGGGCAAGAGCTGTAGCGCGGTGCTGCTCCACCTGGTGGGGGCTCCAGACCGCCTCAAATCGCTGGATGAGATCTCCCGAGGAAACGACTTGGGTGCCGCAGCCACGAACCAGGTCGATGGTCCCCGCATCCACAAGCGAGATGTAGGGTATGGAGTTGTTCTCGGAATATTGCATGGCCACCGCTGAAACACCGCCCAGGAGCCCCTTGACTTTTTTCTGCAGTTGCTCCCATTCCAGGTAGATTTCCTTATTGCCGGGCAGGTGATCCAAAATGGAAGATTCGATCCTGTGGACCAGTTTGCTGGGTTCACCCTTTTCGGGAATGAGATAAAACCAGCGTCGAGTGGCCAACAGGTGAGGCTCGAACCGGAGGATGCGGGTGGCGATGGGATCGAGATCCTGAAAGCCGTAAAAGAGCCAGGCGGACAGGTGGAAATCCCTGAGTGCCTGCTGGATTCTACCGATGAGATCATCCATTCAGGACACCTGTTGGTAACTCTCCTGGATCTTCCCTCGGACGGTTTCCGCTAGAGCTTGCGGATCCAGGTCTTTGTACTCCTCAAACTCAATAGGAGAATGGATGATCATTTGCATGGTTCCCGGACAGAGCAGTACCGAACCCCTCACCAATCTACGATGGGCTCCGATAAAGGTCACGGGAACGATGGGGGCATTTGCGTACCGTGCCAACAGCAGGCTGCCTCGCTTGAAGGGAGCCACCTCCTCACCCCCGGTCCGCCCTCCTTCCGGGTAGATGACATAGGACATGCCCGTCTGGATTCTCTCTGCAGCCGTGCGAAAAACCCGTAAGGTCTCTCTGGGGTTGCCACGGCTGACGGGGATATTGCCCGAGCGGCGTAGATGCCAGCCCAAAAAGGGCAACTGAAACAAAGAGGCCTTGGCCACGAAACCAAACTGAAAGGGCAGATGGGCGAGGAAGGCCCAGTGGTCGAATATGCTGAGGTGATTGGCCGCAAAGAGGTATCCTCGGTTAAGATCCAACCCTTCCAGGCCCCGAGTCTCGACCTTCACTCGGGACACAAAGAAGATGAAGCGACTCCAGGTTCGGGCACACCAGTGCTGTCGGCTTCCCGTCCCGTCCACCACGGAAAGGCCCACACTGATCGTGGCCATCACGGCGGTCCAGAGCAGAATCAGGGGCACCCGCCATAGGGCATTGATTTTCACCAGAGAAGAGTTGGTGGACACTTCGCCAATGCTAAAGCAGGCCCGGGAAGAGGGTCAAGGGAAACGGCCGGCCGTTCGTGCTGTGGTGCGGTCGTGCTGTGGGCAGGCATTAGCGAGGGAATGGACCAGCCGAGATACATTCGAAGCGGATTCGGCACCCTCAGGTGCCTCCCACTTTCCGGAGATGTTCCTACAACAACCTGGTTCAGCCATGGTTTGAGACAGTCTCCAGAGGCTGCAGCTCTGCTGGGGCCACCACAGCACGACAGCACCACAGCACCACAGCACGAATCCACGAAAGTGCTAACATACCCCCCGTGGCAGCCAAACTTTACCTCGTAGACGGGATGTCCCACATTTACCGTGCCTACCATGCCATTTCGGGGCTCACCAATGCAGAGGGCCTTCCCACCAATGCAATCTATGGCTTTACCAACATGCTGCGAAAACTGATCAAGGAGGACAAGCCCGACTACTTGGGGGTTGCTATCGATCTGCCCGGCCCAACGGTACGCCACGAACAGTACCCGGACTACAAGGCGACTCGTCCTCCTATGCCTGAGGATCTGGTCAAGCAGATACCCTATATTCTGCGTGTCTGTGAGGTACTCGGTATTCCCATACTTTCCTATGAAAAATATGAAGCGGACGATGTGATCGGAACATTGGCTCGCAAGGCAGAGAAGGAGGGGCTGGAGGTGGTCATTGTCACCATTGACAAGGACTTGTTTCAGCTGGTCAATGATCACGTTGCCATTCTCGATACACGAAACGGAACTCTCTTTGATACCGCTAAAGTCGAGGAGAAGTTTGGAGTACCTCCAGACAGAATCGTGGATGTTTTGAGTCTTGTGGGGGATTCTTCGGACAATATCCCGGGAGCTCCCGGGATCGGGGAGAAGGGCGCCCGGGGACTTATCCAACAGTACGGGAGCCTCGATCAGCTGCTCGCTCGTCGTGATGAGGTTTCGCGCAAATCCTATCGCGAGAGTCTGCAGCAAAATGAAGCCGTTATCCAGCAGAGCCTGGAACTTGTGACCCTTCACGACGACTTGCCCATGGAGCTCTGTTTGCAGGAGTTGGAGATCTCGGAACCCGATCGTCAGGCAGCCCGAGAGCTCTTCGTTGAGCTGGAATTCCTGAATCTTCTGGAGGAATTAATTCCTCCTCAGGAAGCAGCTTCGGTCGACTACCAGAGAGTCGAGAGTCGGGAAGATCTGCAAGCCTTGGGAGATCGCATCAAGGGGAGCAGGGCCGCTCTGGCCTTGTTGTATTCGGAGGGTAATGATCTTGAAGGGGCTCTGCAGGCGGTTTCGGTGACCGATCAGGCCCACCGGGCCTGGTGCCTCAGCCAAGAGCTGTTGGATGCGGAATCGGATCAGGTAGGCCAATTACTGGGGAAGCCGAAACAGTGGGTGATTCACGATCTCAAGCCACTGTATCTTCTTGCCAAACGGCGGGGGTGGAAACTCAAAGAGACTTTTCACGACACCATGCTCATGGCCTACCTTGTGAAACCGCATCAGAATAATTTTTCCCTGGACCAGTTGGGCCTGGAGTATCTCCAGCACAAGCTCCGAAAAGGCGAGAGCAACGACTCCGGACTCTTTGGTGAGGAGTCGGCGGAGATCTTGTGCGAGCAGGCCGACCTCACCTTTCAACTCTACGATGTCTTGCTTTCGCAGATTGAGGAAAAGAAGCTGGGGGAACTGCTGGAAGAAATCGAGGTGCCGCTGATTCACGTGCTCGCTCGTATGGAGGAGCATGGGGTCAAGGTGGACTGTCACTTGCTCCAGGAGATGTCCCAGGAGGTGGAAGGAGAAATTAGTCGACTCACCCAGGAAATTTTTGAGATTTCCGGAGAGGAGTTCAACCTGAACTCGCCCCGCCAACTTTCCACTGTCTTGTTCGAAAAGCTCAATTTACCGTTGAAGAGGAAAACGCGCAAAGCGGGACACTATGCTACCGGCGTGGAGGTTCTGGAGGAGTTGGCTGAAACCTACGACATCGCGCGCCTGATTCTCGATTACCGAGAGCTGAGCAAGTTGAAGAATACCTATTTGGATGCTTTGCCAAAATTAGTGAATCCTCGCACGGGGCGTATTCACACTTCCTACAATCAGATGGTGGCGGCCACTGGACGGCTCTCATCCAGCAATCCGAATCTCCAGAATATACCCATCAAGAGTGAGCGGGGAAGAAAGATCCGTCTTGCCTTCATTGCTGATCAGGGATACCGAATTTTATCCGCGGATTATTCTCAAATCGAGCTTCGTGTCATGGCTCATCTGTCGCAGGACCCTGTTTTGGTGGAGTCCTTTCTCAAAGGAGAAGATATCCATGCAAGGACCGCCCAGGAAGTCTTCGGGATGAATGCCATGATGAACCCCCAGGAGTTTCGCCGCCATGCCAAGGTGATCAATTTTGGGATCATGTATGGCCTGAGTGCCTTTGGCTTAGCCCAAAGTCTGAAAATCACTCGCAACGAGGCCCAACGGTTTATCGATAACTATTTCAAGAAATACCAGGGAGTAAAGACCTGGATCGATCAAACCCTGGCCGAGGTTTATGAAACAGGATATGTCAGGACTCTTTTCGGACGAATTCGACCCATCCCGGAGATTCGTAGCAAGAACCACCATTCTAGAAACTTCGCTGAACGAACAGCCATCAACGCTCCGATTCAAGGAACGGCGGCCGACCTGATCAAAAAGGCCATGGTTGCTATCGACGGAGAGATTTGCCGGCAGAAACTCAAAAGTAAACTTATCTCTCAAGTCCACGATGAGCTTGTTTTCGAAGTGGAGAACTCGGAAGTCGAGAAGCTCAAAAAGATGGTTAAAGAGCAGATGGAAAAGGTGGCTGAATTGAGGGTCCCGCTTCAGGTCGATCTTGCGGTGGGCCACTCCTGGTTCGAGGCGAAATAGTGGAATTTTAGGAACAAACACTCGAATTTTTCGTCAGAAAGAGAGAGAATCGGGTGTCGATGGTTTCCTGAATTCGAGGACCCTGATATGATTCCTCCATACATCGCTGACCTAACGACAGCATGACTGAGATAGCCCTTTCACAGCCCCTATCGGGAATCGCGGATAATGCGTTGATTTCCGCCTATCTGAAAGGTGACGAGTACGCCTTTGAGATTCTGGTTACTCGCTATCAAAATAAATTGGTCAACTATCTGAACCGGCTCATTCATGACTATGAAATGGCCGTGGATTTGGCGCAAGAAGCCTTTATCCGGGTTTATCGAAACGCTAACCGCTATAAAGGGGAGTATCAGTTTTCCACTTGGCTTTACCGGATTGCCACCAATCTGGCCATCGACGAAATGAGACGGCGGGAGCGCAAAGGCCGCTTCTTTTTTTACAACGTCAAGGAACGCTTTCAACAAGACGATGGTACCCGGTGTTTGCCCGATCTTCGCTACTCTCCGGAGAAAAGCTTGGATCGAACCGAGAAGTTGGAAAGGTTGCAAGTAGCCATCGACTCACTTCCGGAGAAATATCGCTTTGCCTTTATCCTGAAGGAGGTCCAGGAACTTTCCTACCAAGAGATCAGCAAGGTTCTCAGGATCTCTCTGGGCACGGTCAAGTCGCGAGTGCATCGCGCCAAGATATTGCTCCGGGGAAAATTATCGGGGGTCCTATGACCTGTAAACAGGTCGAAAGAATACTGACGGAGAACATCAGCGCGGCCGAGGAGGCCGGTGTGCAAGCTCACATCCGGAACTGCCGCGGCTGTGACAAGCTTTCCCGGGAGCTTCAGTCGATGGGAAAGCTCAGCCGTCTGCTGGGAGAAACGGTCCAATCTCCCAGCGATTTCTCGTCACGGGTTCATCGCAGGCTGTCGGAGGATCCGGTCTCGCGGTGGCAGGTCTACTGGCGACCCGCTTTCGTTTTTACTCTGGTGACTTTGTTTTCAGTAGGTTTTCTATGGGTGAGGGAATCTCAGATGACGGAGGAGGTGATGGTAAGCTCCCCTTCCGTTGTCCAAGAGGAGTCCGTATCCGGCGATGATCTCCAACGGTTGGATGCCCCTGAGGTTCCTGTTTCATACGTGGATGTGATTTTGAGCGGTCCCTCTGAGTCAGAGTATATCCTGCGGCTGCCCTCTCGAATCAGAATCCAGACAACCCATGTGAATCACGATTTTTACCTGGAACATGCGAGTTACTGAACAGCGCGCTTCGCGCGCAGAGAAAAGAGAAAAGAAAAGAGAGAGAAGGGGGAAGAGAGAGGTGCAGGTCCGCTTTGCATACAGACAGAGGGGCCTTGCCCTGATTTCTTTTCTTGTTCTTCTCTTATGCTTTGGCTCCTTGATCCCTCTTCAAGCCCAGAAGGATTTTAAACGTTCACTGGTCAAGGTCTATCTCAATCGGGAGTTCTCAGGAGTGGTTCATGAAAACCGCTATATTTCGCAGATCCGCGTTCAGGAAGTGGCGGAGCTCCAGGGTGCGATCATCGATGCTCAAGGGCACATCGTATCCTATGTAGGGAGTTACTGGCCGGAGCTAAGTATGCCGGGAGCCCATGTCTCGGTGACCACCTTTGACGGCAAGAGACATTCGGCTCAACTGGTTGGGGTGGATGAGCGGATTGCATTGGTGGTTCTGGAGTCTCGAGGCATTGAAGGACACGCCCTGAAGTTCAGTCTGTCCTTCCAGGAGAAGGGAATACAATTTGTTTCCTGGACCGGAACAGACTGGCTGATCACTTCTCCGACTGTGGTCAAGTTTAGTGGGGAGGAATCACTTCCTGAGCGAGAACTGCAAATCGTGCCCACGGGGGGAGTGAAGCCGGCCCGCTACACCGTAGCAGGCGGCCTTGTACTGGACAAAGAGGGCCAGTTGGTGGCCATTGTGAAGCGAAGTCACCCCCATCTTTTCAGCAAAACGATTCGGGTTTGGAAAGTACTACCCTCTCAGGTCGTAGCCACCTCGGTCCGGCGTATTTTAACAGAAAGAAAAAACATTAAGGCTGGATGGTTGGGTATCATGCCTGATCCTGATGTTGAGGAGTTGCGGGTCGACAAAGTCATCCCGGAAAGTCCCGCAGAGAGGGCCGGGTTGAAAAGCGGTGATGTGATCGTGGGGATTGATGACCAGCTGGTCCAAAGTCGTCGTGATCTAGCTCAGGCGATCCGCTGGAGAGGTGCAGGGGGTGCTCTGAGTCTGTCGGTTCTTCGTGAAGGAAATCTCCACGAATTGTCTGCTGTTTTGACCGAACGCCAGGACAAAGGTCCGGTGGTTTCATGGCGTCTGGAGGTGCCTCCATTATGGAAACAGAATGAAAGACCGGAAGAGCAGGTCAAGATCCATCGGATCGTATTGCCCCCCCATCTGGATCTGGGACTAGTGGTTGATCCACTCACACCGCAGTTGGCGAAATATTTTAAGTGCCCCAGCGACCACGGTCTGCTTGTTCGAACGGTATTACCCGACAGTCCCGCCAGCAAGGTGGGATTTCAAGCAGGGGATGTTCTGACCCAGATCAACGGCCGGGACGTTTCCTCCCATGTTGACATTCGAGAGAGCCTGGAAGCGGTCGCGGATACAGTGCTGGAGATCCAGTTTGTCCGAGATGGCCGTCTTCTCAGCCGAAAACTCACCCTCCAGTAAAACAAGCCTCCCTGGGTTTACTCTTCCATGTCGCCCCTTCTGTGCTCAAGAGACTATGCTCAGCACGAAAGCACGAAAGCACGAACTCACGGCGCGCAAAGCGCGCCTGCACGAACTGGCTTGACCTCAACTCTCAACTCCTCGACAATAAAAAGTTGACCCATGAAGCAGATCTCTATTCGGGGCGCCCGCGAAAATAATCTCAAAAACATCGATCTGGACATTCCACGAAATCAGTTGACCGTTGTGACCGGCTTGAGTGGCTCGGGAAAATCAAGCCTGGCCTTTGACACCCTCTACGCCGAGGGGCAGAGGCGCTACATTGAGTCGCTTTCCACCTATGCGCGCCAGTTTTTGGAGCAGATGGCGAAACCGGATGTGGATTCTATCGAAGGACTTTCTCCTGCCCTTTCTATCGACCAGAAAACCACCGTCAAGAGCGTTCGCTCCACGGTGGGTACGATCACGGAAATTTACGACTATCTACGGCTCTTGTTCTCCAGTGTGGGTAAGCCGCACTGCCCCAATTGTCACCAGCCCATCAGCAGGCAATCCGTCGATCAGATGGTGAAGCGTATTTTCGAATTGCCGAAAAGCAGTCGGATCATGATCTTGGCTCCCGTGGTTCGGGAGCGCAAGGGAGAGTTTAAGAAATTATTCGAAAAGTACTACAAGGAAGGATTTGTTAGGGTCCGTGTTGACGGCTCTGTGGTCACGCTGGAGAACCCTCCTGACTTGGATAAGAGGAAGAATCACAGTGTCGACATCGTCGTGGACCGGCTGCTCATCGATGAAAAGTTCCGTGACAGAATGGAGAACTCGGTGCGCCATGCCATCCGCATGGCCGAGGGACTGGTCACCGTGTCTATGATTAATGGCCCTGAGATTCTCTTTTCGGAAACCATGGCCTGCATCGATTGTGGAATTAATGTTCCTACCCTGGAGCCTCGAAGTTTCTCGTTTAACAGTCAATTTGGAGCTTGTCCTCGCTGTGAAGGACTCGGTTTCCAGCTTCACGTGAACCTGGAAAGGCTGATCGAAAACCCCGAAAAGCCTTTGAAGGACCTCAAGATTGTTCTGTCCGATAAAGAATTCAGCCATTTTTTCCAGGAGTCGATGAGAATCCTACTGGAGAGATTTAAGGTCAAGTCGGCCATCCCCTTTTCCAAGTACCCCCAAGAAGTACTGAAGGCTCTCCTACAGGGTATTGAGGATCCTATCCAATTCCGTTATGCGGGCCGGATCTATCGGTCGCGCTTTCGCGGGCTGGATCACTGGTTTAAAGGGAGAGTTCACGCTACGGGTAGTGATAGGCGGCGCCAGCACTTGTTGAGTTTTATGAGGGAAGGCCCCTGTCAATCCTGCCGTGGCACTCGTTTGCGACCCGAAAGTGAGGCCGTTCAAGTCAACGGTCTGGGCATCTCCGACTATTGTCACCTCACCTTGGATGATTGCTTGAAAGCTGTCCAGAAGATTTCCCTTTCCTCGCGGCAGGAATCAATTGCCGGACAAATTCTGGAAGAGATTCGCCATCGGCTAGGCTTTGTACTGAACCTGGGGCTTTCCTATCTGACTCTGGATCGAAAGGCGGTTTCTCTCTCCAGTGGCGAGGCTCAGCGGATTCGCCTTGCCACTCAAATTGGGTCCCGCCTTCGAGGTGTCCTGTACGTTTTGGATGAACCTTCCATTGGACTCCACTCGCGGGACAACCAAAGGCTCTTGGGTTCGCTCAAAGAGCTCTGTAATCTGGGAAATACGGTCATCGTCGTCGAACATGATGAGGATACGATTCGAAGCGCCGATTATGTGGTGGACTTGGGACCGGGTGCCGGTAGCGCCGGAGGTCACATCGTAGCACGGGGCAGCTTGTCTGAGGTACTGAGGCAACCGGAGTCGCTGACGGCCCAATATCTCAATGGAAGTCGCAAAATTTCTGTGCCGGCGCAGCGCCGTAGCGGGAATGGAGAGAACATCGAGATCTTAGGAGTCCGTCATCACAATCTTCAAAACATCGATGTCGTCTTTCCCCTGGGTCTGTTGATTGCTGTCACTGGAGTTTCAGGTTCTGGAAAGTCGTCACTGGTCGATGATGTGCTTTATCGTGCTCTTTCCCGTCAACTCTACCGTTCTCTACCGGAACCCGGGTTGCATCGTGCCATCCGTGGAGTGGAGAGGATCGACAAGGTGATTGAGATTGACCAGTCACCCATTGGGCGGAGCCCGCGCTCCAATCCTGCCACCTATACAGGGGTTTTTACACCGATTCGAGAGCTTTTTGCTCTACTGCCGGAGTCTCGCGTCCGAGGATATAAACCGGGACGCTTCAGTTTCAATGTCAAAGGAGGACGTTGTGAGGTGTGCCGGGGAGATGGGCTGCGCAGGATTGAGATGAATTTTCTCCCCGATGTCTACGTGACCTGTGAAGCTTGCCAGAGAGCCCGCTACAATCGGGAGACACTTTCTATCAAGTACAAGGGATATTCGATAGCGGATGTTCTCGAGATGAGCATTGAGAAAGCCTACCCTATCTTCGAGAACCTTCCCAGCCTCCAGACCAAGCTGCGAACTCTTTTGGACGTTGGTCTGGGCTACGTTAGACTGGGGCAATCGGCCATCACGCTTTCGGGCGGGGAAGCCCAACGGGTTAAGTTAGCGCGTGAGCTCAGTAAACGTTCAACCGGCAAGACGCTGTATATTCTCGATGAACCGACTACGGGACTCCATTTCGAAGACGTCAAGAAGCTTCTTGACATCCTCAATCGGCTCGTTGATCGTGGGAACACCGTGATCGTGATCGAACACAATCTGGAAGTCATCAAATGTGCGGATTGGATCATTGATCTGGGTCCGGAGGGAGGAAAAGGGGGAGGTCGAGTTGTCGCCGTGGGTCCTCCGGAGAAGGTCGTAAAATCAAGAAAATCACACACAGGACGAGCCTTAAGAGAGCTTTTTGCCCGACATGTCCAAGTATAAAGCGTTCAAGGCCCAGAAAATCAAGGATTATCCACTCGATTCGCGTCCCAGTAAGGTCAATGTGGATCACTTTGCCCGGCCTTTAAGGGAAGATTCGATCTCGGCCTTCACCGAGTCGCTGCCCAAACTTCTTGCGGCGAATGACTTGCGCACTCTGGTGGAAAAAATTCGAAAAGCACGGGAAAAAGGGCGGGCCATTATCTGGGGGTTTGGTGGCCATGTTGTCAAAGTGGGATTGGCGCCCGTGCTCATTGACCTTATGGAGCGAGGGTTCGTGACCGCACTTGCCACCAACGGAAGCGGGATGATCCATGACTTCGAGATCGCATTGAGCGGTTCTACCTCAGAGGAGGTGGAGTCGCAGCTGAGTACCGGAGCTTTTGGAATGGCTCGAGAAACGGGAGAGTTCTTGAATCAGGCCATCAACAAGGGGGCCAGCCAGGGACAGGGCATCGGGGAGTCCGTGGGCGAGTTCCTGCAGCAGTACGACACTCGATATCCTGATTTGTCCCTGATGTTGAAGGCACACCAAAGAGACATCCCCTTGGCCGTCCTGATCGCCATGGGTACCGATATTATTCACAACCATCCTCAGGCTTCCGGAGAAGCCATGGGAAAGGGTTCACAAATCGATTTTCGAATCTTTACCCAGCAGGTATCGCTTCTTCATGGGGGCGGGGTTTACTTGAATCTGGGATCGGCAGTTATCCTGCCAGAGGTTTTCTTGAAAGCGGTGTCCATGGTGAGAAACTCGGGACAGCCGTTGAAGGATTTCACCACCGCCAATCTCGACTTTATCCAGCACTACCGACCGACCAGAAATGTCGTGGAACGCCCCGTTTCGGGAACAGGAACGGGAATTGCCTTAACCGGTCATCACGAGATTATGGTTCCCCTTTTGGCAGCAATGCTGGTCGGATCAGCTGACAACTGACAGCCGGTCTGTTCCAGGTTCCAGGTCAGGTTTGGAATTTGGAATTTGTTTGGGGTTTGGAATTTCAGCCGGTCTGCCGACTGTGGTCAGCCGGCCCCAGGTTCACCAATTCCGTGAAGATATGTTTGACTTGCTCGTTTGTCTCCGAGAGTCTCCCTGAGCTTTCGATGATGTAATCGGCATATTTGATCTTCTCCAAAAGAGGCATTTGACTTTGGATTCGTTGAAGTGCCTCTTCCTCGGATAACCTGTCACGGGCAATCACGCGCTGCAACTGAACCTGGGGAGGGCAATACACCACGACCACAGAGTCGTATTTTCGATAGGATCCGGTTTCAACCATCAGAGCCGCGTCCACCATGATGATTGGAAACTTCGGATCCTCGCGCTCTTGGAACTCGGCGACGCGCCGGGTCTCCTCCTCGAGGATAAGCGGATGTACGATCCGGTTGAGCTTTTCCCGTGCCTTCTCATCGGAGAATACTTTCTCGCCTAACTTCTTCCGATCGATGGTCCGATCCGAGGCCAGGATCTCAGGTCCAAAGGTCTCTAGAATCTTCTCATAGGCGGATCGATCGGGAAGAATCACCTCATGGGCAATTTCATCGGCATCGATGGTGTAAACGCCAAGTTTGTGGAATTCTCTGAGGATGTGGCTCTTACCGCAGCCAATGCCGCCCGTCAGCCCAACCTTCAGCATGGAGAGATAGTATCTGACCACCTGACAGCTGACAACTGACCGACTGGCTCTTGACTCCTGACTCCTGTCTCCTTTCTTCTGGTATACTAGGTGAAGTGTTCGGGGGCGACTGGCTTCGACGGGAGTAGTTGAGGCTGTGGAGGCATGCCGAGGTGCCACAACCTCGTAAATCAGTGGTAATTAAAAATAACTGCCAACGAACAGTTAGCACTTGCTGCGTAATTAAAGCGTAGCCGTCTTACTCGCTCAGCCCGCGGAACGGGATAAGACGTCATTTTGCGGGATTTTCGGCCATCCTGTTTCCTTCAGGGGAGGGTTGAGAACATTACTGAAGGACATCCAAGCGGGTTGATTTGCCGCTTTTATTTGCCTGCTGGGATGATAAAAGGAAAGCGGACAAGCATGTAGATTCTGCAGCCAAAGGCTTTCGGACGTGGGTTCGATTCCCACCGCCTCCACCAAACATTGTGGACGTATCGGGCGTTTTCTCGCTTATTTGAGCAATGATTCCTCGCTTATTTGAGCAATAGTCGTATAATCACCTGATTCACAAGATCAATAAGGACTGGGGCGGACAGATCATTTTTCACACGGGTGGTGACCGCCATCACTGTAAGAAAGCCCCGATCGATCCAGAATAGGGGCTGTGAAGACTGAGGGATGGAGATCTAGGAAGTCGTTGAAAGTGGGGAAGGGTCTGAGACAGCGCTTGACACACTCTGATTCAACTTTTTACTATTAGAGCAGGAGAATAGGCTGGCGAGTTCGCTTGCTGGTGGGGGTGCTTGTTGTGTTCGTGTTAGACGAGGTGATGCAATGAGGAGGAGGAGAGGCGATCTCACTATTATTATTTCTCGTTCTGCCGAGTTACCTGCTCGCAGATATAGAATCTCCCATAAATTTCTGATCAGGCTGGGAATGGCTCTGGGCGTTCTTGTTGCCTCCTTTTCCCTGTCCACGCTGCACTACTATCATATGTGGAAGAAAACAGCGGATCATGACCTGTTGAAGGTCAGTGCTTACGAGCTGAGTAAGGAAAACGACACTTTTCGGTTGGCGGCAAGGCAGCTCGGTGAAAAGGTCGCTTCGCTGGAGGTCACTTCCACCAAGCTGCAAATCCTGTCCGGTCTGGATGAGGCAGGTCTTGGTGGGGTGGGTGGTCCTTCCGCCTATGATAACCCGCTGCTGAGTCTTGACACCCAGGGTCTCCGCAATCATTTTAGATCTCTGGAACGAAAGAGCATTAGCCTGGATAAGCAGTTGAGACAGTTGCAGGACGTCTACAACACGCGCAGTATTCTTCTTGCAGCCACCCCGGCCATTGTACCCGTGCACGGATATCCCTCGGGCCGATTTGGTTATCGAATCGATCCTTTTGATGGGGAACGCGATTTTCATCCCGGTATCGACATCTCCGCCCCTCGCGGGAATAAGGTCAAGGCAACGGCTGATGGAGTGGTGCTGACCGCGGCGCGAAAGTATTCCTATGGGAATCTGGTGACTCTGGAGCACAAATTCGGCATCTCAACCCGCTACGGGCATTTGGATCGCTTCACGGTTGAGGTGGGTCAAAAGGTCAAGAAGGGCGATATCATTGGCTATGTGGGCTCCACAGGACGGGCTACCGGTCCCCATCTTCACTATGAAGTTCGCCTGAACGGTCAGCCCCTGAATCCACTTCGTTTTTTCCGCGATTCCGACTAGTGCCCACGGCTCTGTTTTTTCCTCGTGAACCAACCGCCTAGATATTCCTGGTTACTCTGTCAGAGCCGCAGGCTTTAGCCTGCGGGCCAGCAGTTTATTCCGGGTGGGGGGCTCGCTGGTTTCCCGAGCCATTTCTGCGAAACCCCTCCTTTTTGAATACACCCGGAAGCGTTCCCTCCAGGACCTTCAAGGCCCCTTCAGGTCCGTCTCGAACAGAAAAGGTGTTAGCAATTAGCGAACCAAACCGGAGATAATTCTCTAACGTCCAATGGAACAATAAGTTACCCTGAAAACCGATAAGCCCGGTTTGGGGTAAGTCAATAGACCTTCTAGAGAAAAAGTCCTACTGCCCCCGCGACTTGCGCGCGCTTCGCGAGCGTTCGAGGTTCCAGATCAGGTTTGGAATTCTGAGTCTTGAATTTGTTTGGGATTTGGAGTTTTGGATTTTGAATTTCCGCTGACGGCTGTCAGCCCGTCAGCGGTCTGTCCTCACTTCCTACGGTCGATTCGGACTCTTGAGAAACTTCTGATAATCTGCTAATCTGACAATATGACAACCAGGCAAAAACCAACTTTAAGGAGGATAAAAGCTATGCCTGTTAGCAAGCTAGGCCAACGCCGCCAGGTGGTTATTCCTAAAGACATCTGCGAAGAGCTTGGCTTAAAGCAAGGTGATTTCGTTGAGGTTACCTGTGACCCAGAAAACGGCACTGTGGTCATCAAGCCTAAAAAACTTGTAGACTCTGACGACCTTCTCACCCCGAGGGAAGAAGCTATTGTGCGAAAGGCTGAACAAGAAATCAAACGCGGTGAGGTGGTGGACTGGGAGGATGTGAAGACCGAGTTAAACCTCTAAAGAAATGACCTGGACAGTCCAACTTACCCGCACCGCTGTAAAACAGCTACGCAAACTCCCCCGTGATACCCAGCAGCGGATTAAGAGAGCCATCGAAACACTCGAGAAAGACCCTTTCGCTGGAGATTCGAAGGCTCTTAAGGGTGCAGGTTGGAAAGGGCGATACCGTAAACGTGTGGGTCGGTATCGCCTTATTTTTATCCTTCTTTCTGAACCCTCAACCCGACGTATTATCATCTCCGCTATTCTTCCCAGGAGTGAGAAAACTTACCGTTAGGCTTCTTGTCCCCCGAAAAATTTGTCCAACCTTGTGGAGCAACGACTTACAGAATCCTTGAGTAGGTGCTCATGGCTATGCTGGCCCATTTGGGCTACCGAGCGAAGGTGGAAGTTTACGAGTCAAACTGAAAGAGAGCTGCCGCTGTCCCGGTCAGCCGACTGTGGTTCCAGGTTTGGGATTTGGAGTTTTGGATTTTGAATTTCCGCTGACGGCTGTCAGCCCGTCAGCGGTCTGTTGTCCGCCTCCCCGAGTCGCATGAAATCAGCCAAGAATGCTACTCTTAATCATTAGACAGCAATTAGATAGACGCACATTAGACTTTTTTTACTGATCATGCATCTTGATCATTCGAGAGAGAAAATGAACTTCAGCGACGAGTACCTCCTGGAGCTTGCGCTTGATGGGGACCGGTCTTGCTTCGGTGAGCTGATCGAGCGATGGCAGCGCAAGATTTACGCTTTTATTTGTCGCTATGTGGGGAATAGTACGGATGCCCAGGACCTCACCCAGGACACCTTCACGAAGGCCTACACAAATCTGGATCGCCTCGCCGATCCGGCGCGATTCCCCTCTTGGCTTTACAAGATCGCCCTGAATGAGTGCCGAATGCGCTTTCGCAAGGAGCGCAGAGCCCAGTCGGTGCCGTTGCCAGAGGAGGAGGGTTATCCAGACAGGCCGGAACTGGCCGTGGAGACAGCGACGCCAGAGACACAGCTGGCGGTCCAAGAGGAGATCGAGCTTGTCCGGGAAGCTTTCAAGGAGCTGCCTGAAGAACAAAGGGCGGTTATTTTGATGAAGGAGTATCAGGGACTGAAATTTCATGAAATCTCAGAAATCCTGGATATACCCCTTTCCACGGTCAAGTCCCGGATGTATCTGGGATTAAAGACGCTGAGGAAACTGATGGAGAAAAGATCATGAACTGTGAGCAAAGCCAGGAGAGGATGATTGATGTGCTCTACGGGGAGGAGGTGAACCCGCGCCAGGGGTTCGAGTTCTTCCAGCACCTCAGTGAATGCCCTGATTGTAATCGGGAATATATGGAGCTGGTTGAAACCCGTGAAATTCTGGGGGAGTGGAAAGTGGGACACCAGAATGTGAAGGAAAGGGAGACCCGACAGGCTGTCTTGGCTTCCAGGCCCTGGCTTTCACAGGTACGCTGGTGGCCGTTACTTCAGAAGATCGCCGCAGGCTTTCTGATCGTCGTCGGGGTGATGTCCATTCTTCAATATATGGGATATCTCGGGGGTAAGCGTCTGGTCATCTCCGAGCGGCAGCTCACCGAAACGGTTCAGGACATGATTGTGGCTCAACAAACCCAGGAGCGCCAGTTGATGCTCAGGGCTCTCCTGAGGGTCAAAGAGGACGTGGAGCTCCAACAGAGGACCCATGTGGATCAGCTGGAGCAATACCTGATCTCGCTGGAACAACGTTATGTCGATAATTTGGAAGAAAACAATCATTATTTGCGCACACTACTTACACGATAGAGCCGCGGTGAAGGGCTGTTGGGTTTCTATCCTATGGGTACTGCTTCTCACTGGAAGCACAGCCTTTGCCGTCCCCGATCTTGATCTGGGAGTGCTCAAAAAGAACACCCAGATCTTTGAGAGGATTGTGGGTGAAATCCTCGCCCAGACTTTCCCCAACCCGTTTGCGCTCACGGGACAGGCGGAGGGATCTTACGTGCAGGGTTACGGGGTGGTGGTTTCCTTTCATCTCAATATCAATCGATCCAGGATCCGTACACCCTTCGGGGAGATACCGGCCCGAACCGAAGGGCCGCGTTCCAACGCCGAGCAGCTCAATATGCTGAGGGAAGCAATGATCCGATGCCTGGCCGATTACGGTACGGCATTCAAGCAACTCGAAGCGGAGGATCGCATTTCGATTAATGCCCATGTCGAAGATCGCAATGAACTGGATGCCACCAAGAAGACCACGATTGTGGTGATCTCGACCTCCAAACAGGATTTGGATCTTTTGACCACTGAAAAAATTTCGTTTGAGCAATTTGAGGACCGGATTCGTGTCCTTCAGTACTAATGATTGAGCTTTCACAGCTAAAGGATCAGAAGCCTTTTGGCCAGGACTTGCTGGAAAAGGGAGTCATCTCACAGGAAGAGTTGGCGACTGCGCTCAGTCTGCAAAACCAGTCAGCTGACAGAATCGGAAAACTTTTCGTCGACATTGGAGCGATTTCCGAGGCGGATCTGACGGCCCACCTGAGTGAGTATTTGGGTATTCCTTATATGGCCGCCGAGGAGCTTCCTGAGGTTCCGGTGCTGGAAGGCACCTTCTCAGTGCAGTTTATGCGCGAATGCAAGTTCATTCCCGTGAGCCTGGAGGAGGATAAAAGACTGGTCCTGGCCATGGCCAATCCCCAGGATTATTCCACCCTGGACACCATCCGCATTTACACCGATTACCAAGACCTGCAGGTGTTTCTGGCTCCTGAGAATGCCGTCCTCGATCTGATCGAGAAATTCTACGGAACCCAGACTTCCACTCTGGACAGGATTGTGGAGGACATCGAGGGCGGGATCGACATGGTGAGTGAAGAGATGGAAGATGTCGAGCACCTCAAGGATCTAGCCTCGGAAGCCCCCGTGATCCGCTTGGTGAACCTGATTATGTCGCGCGCTATCGAATCCCGGGCCTCCGATATCCATATTGAGCCTTTTGAGCGCGATCTCAAGGTCCGCTTCCGTATCGATGGCGTCCTTTACGATGAAGAATCACCACCCAAGAAACTCAAAGCGGCCATCATTTCTCGAATCAAGATCATGGCCAGACTCAATATCGCTGAGAGGAGACTACCCCAGGATGGACGCATCAAGATCAAGGTCCTGGGAAGGGACATCGACCTTCGGGTCTCCACCCTTCCCACCATGTATGGAGAAAGCGTGGTCATGCGCATCCTGGACAAGAGTAATACCCAGATCTACGATTTGGAGAAACTCGGTTTTTCCTCCCGGATGCACGAGCAGTTCCAGAAATTGATCTCGCGGCCTCACGGAATCATCCTGGTCACAGGCCCTACCGGAAGCGGAAAAACAACCACCCTCTATGCTGCTCTCACCCAGATCAATCAGCCGGATAAGAAAATTATTACCATTGAAGATCCGGTCGAGTACCAGATCAACGGCATCAATCAAATCCACGTGAGTCCTAAGATCGGGCTGACTTTCGCAGCCGGTCTTCGATCCATAGTGCGCCAGGACCCGGATGTGATCATGGTGGGAGAGATGCGCGACCTTGAGACGGCGGAAATCGGCATCCGAGCCGCGCTGACCGGGCACGTGGTTTTTAGCACACTCCACACCAACGATGCCCCCAGTGCCATTGCCCGACTGGTGGATATGGGTGCAGAGGATTATTTGCTGGCTTCTTCCATACTGGGAGTTCTGGCCCAGCGTCTGATCCGTGTCATCTGTTCCCACTGTAAGGAAGAGCAGCAGATGGAGAAAGGTGTCTTGGAGGAAATCGGATTCCCGCTGGATGCAAAGACCAGACTTTTTCAGGGAAAGGGATGCAAAGAATGCGGACAGACCGGTTTTCAGGGACGAGTGGCTATTTTTGAGTTGATGCTCATGGATGAGGAGATTCGCCGCTTGACCGTTGCCAATGCCGATGCTTTAGAACTGACCAAGGCCGCTATCAAGGGCGGCATGATCACTTTGAGGAACGATGGGTTTGAGAAGGTCAAAGCGGGAATCACCACGATTTCGGAGGTTCTCAGAGTGACGCAGGATCTGTAGGAAAATGGCTTTTTTTCGATACAAGGCGGTAACGCCTGACGGGAAAGTGGTCGAGGGAACCTTGGAGGCGGTCGACCAGGAAGCGGTCCTGGACCGACTGCAAGAGCAGGGACAGCTGCCCATCAAGGTATTTTCCGGTGAGGACGCCGGAGGGTTCCTGAGCCGGGAGATTCGACTTCCCTGGCAAAGAAAGAAGGTTCCTCAAAGAGACCTGCTGATCTTCTCTCAGGAGCTTTCGACTCTGGTCAAGGCCGGGCTAACTCTTGATCGCAGTCTGAGCGTTCTTTCTGATTTAACGGAAAATGCCAGTCTGAGCGAGGTTGTCCGTGATCTTCTCAGAGAGATCAAAGAGGGTAAAGCCCTTTCCGAGGCGCTCAGCGCCCATCCTCAGGTCTTCCCCAAGGTCTACGTCAATATGGTCAGAGCGGGAGAGGTTGGAGGCGCTCTGGACCAGATTCTCAGTCGCCTGGTGGACTATCTGGAAGATGTGGAGGAGCTTCGCAGTTACTTGATTTCCGCCCTGATCTATCCTTGTATTCTGACCTCTGTGGGAGCCGCTTCCATCATCGTTATGATGGCGGTTGTGATTCCGCAGTTTGCCGACATCTTCGAAAATGCGGGAGCCCCGGTTCCCTTTCCCATGAAGGTGCTGCTGGGATTGAGTGGATTCCTGACCGGTTACTGGTGGCTCATCCTGCTGGTGATCGGGGGCGGCGGGTATTGGATCCATAGCCGTCTCAAGACCGAAGAGGGGCGTTTGAAGTGGGATCATCAGATGTTGAAACTGCCGATTTTCGGCTCGGTACTTCGAAAGATTGAGGTGAGCCGGTTTTGCCGTACCCTGGGGACCCTGCTCCAGAGCGCAGTTCCTCTGATTCAGTCCATCAATATCGTCAAGGAAATCGTGGAGAATAAGGCTATTGCCTCCACCATGGAATCCATCAAATCAGGGGTGAAAAAAGGGGAAGGGTTGGCCGTCCCCATTCGGGACGCTGACATTTTCCCACCCTTCGCCTTGCACTTGCTCGCCGTTGGGGAGGAAACCGGAAAGTTGGATGACATGCTGCTGCAGATTGCTGAAACCTATGATCGGGAGCTGAGAATATCACTCAAGCGTCTGGTTGCCCTGTTTGAGCCGGTAATTATTCTGGTCATGGGACTCATTATCGGAGTCATGGTGGTGTCCATGCTGTACTCGATTTTCAGCATTAACGACGTGCCGCTGTAGGGTGAGAGAAACAGAGAGGGAGTCAATGGAAGAGAGAACGAGTTCAAATTTTAAGAACGATCAGGGTTTTACCCTTATCGAACTCATCGTCGTACTGGTCATTCTTGGGCTTTTAGCGGGAGTGGTTGGACCGAGACTGTGGAACCGCGTGGGACAGAGCAAAGCACAGGTGGCCAGGCTGCAGATCGAACAACTCGGAAATGCACTGGCCCTGTTTCGTTTCGATGTGGGTCACTATCCCACCTCAGCTCAAGGGTTGCAGGCACTGGTGGAAGACCAGGGAATTCAAAATTGGAGCGGTCCCTACCTGGAAAAGAACAAGGTCCCCAAGGATACCTGGGGCCGTGAATATCAATACCGTGCACCCGGTCAGTACGGGGACTACGACCTTTGGAGTTTTGGCGCCAATGGGACGGAAGGAGGCGAGGGCGATGATGCGGACATTAACTCGTGGGAGTAAGAAGGGCTTCAGCCTCCTCGAGTTGATCGTTGTTTTGGTGTTGGTAGCGCTGGCAGCTGGCATTATGATGCCCTCCTTTTCAAGAGGATTGAGGGGGCTGCGGTTGGAAACTTCCGGGCGCGATTTGATCACACGAATGAGACATGCGCGATCCCAGGCCATTGCCAAACAAAAGGTGTTCCGCGTTATCCTCAAAAAGGAGGAAGATGAGACCGTCTCCGACTATTACATCTTTGCCAACGAGTTCGAGCAAGAGATTAGGAAATTTGACTTTCCGGAAGGAGTTTCCGTGCACAGTGAGAAGGCGGAATTCCCATTGAGGATTAATTTTTATGCCAACGGAAGAAGTTCAGGAGCGCTTTTTACTTTAAAGCTCGAGACGGGCAGAGAAATGAAGATCTGGGTGGATCCCATTACCGGGTTCTCCAGGGTACTCAAGGAGGAGGCTGACAGCTGACAGCTGACAACAGACAAGAGACGACAGACCAAGAGAGCGACTGATGCGAAAGAATAACGGAGAATTTGGGGACTGTCCTAAAAATTCTCCCAGAGTTTGGGGACTGTCCCCAAACTCTCTGTTATGAAACGAACCAACGGATTTACACTTTTAGAGATCGTTGTGGCACTGGCCATTCTGGGCATCACGGTATCGGTGGTGATGCAGATCTTCTCGGAAGGACTCAATAACATTCGCCGTATCGATCTGGCCCATCAGGCCATGAATCATGCTGAAAATGTGATGAATGAGATTCTCAGTGACCAGAGTATCCAGGGGCCAACGAGTTTCTCCGGCGATCTGGATGAGGAGTTTTCCTACACGGCGGAAGTAAGCGATTGGGAGGAGCCTGAGCAGAATCTTATGATCGATATCGTTGAGCCGCCGGTGAATTTACTCAGTGTGCGTGTGGATGTGCACTTTAAGAACGACGCCCATGGTAAGCTTTACAGGACGGTGTGCTTGAAGACCGTTCCCAGTGAACCGGGGACCGGGCCACGGACGCCGGCTGATGCCGTTAGACAGCTCTTCGGGAGAGGCTTTTGAATCGCGTTGCGTCAGCTCGGTCCATGCCCCGATCCGCTGTTGCGGTCTGCGGTCTGCGGTCTGCGGTCTGCGGTCTGTGGTCTGTGGTCCGCCGTTCCTGCTTCGCCTCCCGTCGTCCGCTGTCAGCTTCCTCCGGTTTTACACTCCTGGAAGTCATCATCGCTTTCACGATTCTGGGGTTAATGTCTGGCCTTATTTTCTCCTCTTTTCGGATGAGCTTGAACAGTTATGAGAAAAGTCAGGAACGCCTGGACGTGGAAGCTCGGAAACGGGTCCTTCAGGATCTGATCAAACGGCAGATCGGTTCCCTGTTTCCTGTCCGACCTTCCGCTTCTTTTCTGGATCTTCAGGCAGCTGACGCACAACAGACGCAACAGACGCGCGTTTTTGCTCAGATGCCTTTGTTTTCCGGGACTTCAGAGGCGGTCACTTTTGCCACCGTGGCGCCTTTGATGCTGCAGGAAAATCCCGGACTCACCATCGTGCATTACGGGCTCGCCCAGGATGAATGGGGCAATACCTATCTGGGAGCTGCCGAAGCTTCCTACATGGGCTTGGAGAGCTTCATGTCCATGCTTGACCCTCCGACCCGGACTCCCCTCGCACTGATCGAGGATATTGTGGATTTGAGCTTTCAATATTACGGATTCGATCCTCAATCGCAGAGTTATGACTGGTTTGATTCCTGGAACGGAGAAGAATTGTTGGCTATTCCCCTGGCCATAAGGATTGACTATGACGAGAACCATATCCTTGTGCCCATCAATGCCAGTTTTACTGGAAGTCAATTTCGGCAGGGAATGCAGCGATTCATTCAAGGTCGATAGTATGAAACGAGATCGTCAACAGGCCGGTGCAATTTTGATCATGGTGCTGTGGGTCATGGTGGCCATGAGTCTATTGGCCGTCTCCTTTTCAGCTTCGATTCGCACAGAAGTCAATGCGGCCCGCAATGTGGTGGATCAAAAGGAATCCTACTACCTGTCGCGTGCCGGCATTGAGTATGCCATTTACAAAGTGATCGAATCACAGTCCGTCTTCGCTCAACTTCAGCGACGGCGAGAGGAGGGCTTTCAATCTCTTCCCCCGGTTCTCACCGGTTCTGTGGAGTTGGTGATGGGGGGCGGTAGCGCCAGCGTGCAGATCATCGACGAGACTGGGAAGATTAACGTGAATCTGGCCCCCAACTATCTGCTTTACAATCTCTTGATCGGAGTGGGAATCGAGGAACAGGAGGCCCAGATCATCACCGATTCGATAGAGGATTGGAGGGATCGGGATGATTTGCATCGACTGAATGGCGCCGAGAGTGACTATTATCAGTCACTTCCTAAGCCTCATTTCGCCAAGAACGGACCCTTGGATGTTCCAGAGGAACTTCTCCTGGTTCGAGGCATCACCCCGGAAATTTACTATGGTCGCAAGGGAACGACCGAGAGCGGTGAACAGGTCGAGTACTACGGTCTGCAGAAGTACTTGACCACCTTTGCCAGTATTAATCGGATCAATGTGAATTCAGCCTCCGTCCCTGTTTTGGCTGCCGTTCCAGGATTGGACCGTGAGGCGGCCGAGCTCATCTACGCCATGAGACAGGAGGCTCCTTTTCTGAATATCACAGAGGTCATGGAGAAGATCCCGGGGATTTCTACTGAGGCCGGCAGGCTTCTCTCCACCGTCCGTTCCAATGTATATACTTTAATCAGTGATGGGCATTTGCCTGATTCAGAAGTGGTCAGCCGGATTCGCTGCGTGGTCCAAATTCTGCCCACCTCTCCCAAAGGCTACACCGTACTGTACTGGAATGAAGCCAATATCGAGCTGTAACGAGAATTCGGGAAAAGATCAACAATGAGTTTACAACCGCACGACCGCACAACCGCACGACCGCACGAAAGCACGAGCCCATGTTTAACCTAGATTCCGCTGTAGGAGTTCAGATTCGAGGGAACAGTTTGGTGTTTGCCACTGTTGCCAAAGGCCTTCAGGGCTACGTTTTGAGGGATTGCGCCGTGGTGGAACACTATAAGGAATTGCCCCATTCGGATCTTTACGCCTGGGTTCAACAATTTGCGGAAGCCAGCGGATTTGACCGCCAGAATGTCATTCTGGGTCTACCTCGAGATCAGGTGGTGATTCGCCAGATCGAACTGCCACTGGATGTGGAAGAGAATCTGGACCAGGTGGTGCGTTTTCAGGTGGAGAAATTTCAGCCGGTCGAAGAGGGACAATCGTATTGCGACTACATTGTCCTGGAAAGAAATGTGGAAACGAAGAAGATCGTGCTTCAGACCCTTATGGTTCCCAAGCCCTTCTTGGATGAATGCCTGGATCTGTTCCATGAACTGAATCTTTACCCTGCCGCCATTCGTGTCTCCAGTGTGGGGCTGTTGCATGTCTTTTCAGCTCACCAGGATAGCTACCCTAAGACGCACCCCTCTCTGGTGGTGGATCTGGCTCCTGACGGAGTGGAGTTCGTCCTGGTAGGGGGCCTCGAGAAATTCCTCTCCAAGAAGGTACTGCTCTCTCAGGATGATTTGAGCTTTGAAAGACTGCTCCAGGAACTGGAGCGATTCTTCGCTCATCTGGAGCTGGCGGATGAGGGGCTTGAGAAAATCTATCTGAGTGGCCCGTTGGCAGGTGCTTTCATTGACGACTTCCGTGCCAAATTTGGTGATTGTGAACTTCTGTCCGAGAAGCTGAACCTGACACGAAGCGGAGATTCAGGGGATTCCGATATGAGTGGCTGGCTGGGTGCCATTGGACTTGCCATATCCGGGACCAGCAAGTCCCGGCCCGGTAAATTGAACCTCATTCCTCCCGAGAAGCGCGTGATTGCAGAAAGGCCAAGCCTGGTAACGACGCTTTTGCTGGTCGGATTATTGGTGATCATGGGTCTTGCCGTCACAGCCCGAGAATATGTTCAGCAGCGGCAGCTTCTTGGCCAGGTTGAAGCTCAGATTGAAGCACTCCAGGCTCGGGTGGATGAGACCATGACCCTCAGGAGTCAGCGGGACGAGCGCCAGGCTGAGTTGGATGAACTCCGTACGCTCATCACGGGCCAACAGAAGGTTCTTTTGGTGCTGAAGGTATTGACGGAAAGAATCCCCGAGAATTCTTTTTTGCAAAACCTGAATATTCAGGGCAATCGGATCAGCATGACCGGTTTTTCTTCTTCCGCTTCGACCCTCTTGAAAACTTTGCTCGATTCCCCATACCTGGAAGCCGTGGAGTCGCGCTATATCACTCCTGATCGGACCATGCCGAACCGGGAGAAGTTCAGTTTCGAGGCCACTTTCCAGGAGAGTGATTCAGAAGAGATTGTAAAATGAGACAACTTTCCAAGCGAGATAAAAGAGCTTTAACCCTCCTGGGTGCAGTGGGAGTCGTGATCCTACTGGCCTTTGCTGTCGTCTTACCCTTCTATAACGCCAAGAGTGGTGTGGCAAGCGAGCTTGAGGACAAGGAAAAGCTGCTGAGCCGATACGTTCAAGTCCTTCAGGAAGAGGGAAACTATCGATCTGAGCTGAGTCAGCTGGACAGGGTTCTGAAGGGGTATCGTCAAAGATTGCTGGATGCACAGGATATCAGCCTGGCCACGATTCAGCTGGAGGAGGTCGTCCGCACCCTGGCAGCTGAAAACGGTATTCAAGTGACTCGAAGCAATCCTTTGCAGGAGCGCGAAGTGGGTGAAAACTACATCAAAATCACCCTGCAGATTAACCTGCGCAGCGATATGTCGCAGTTGACCGGTTTTCTCTACGCTCTTTCGGCTCACTCCAAGTTTCTCCTGGTGGAGAATTTTTTCTTGAATAGCCTCCGTTCCAGAGACCAGGTACGCATTCAGCCCCGCATGAATGTTTCCGGTTTTATTCGACTTTCTTAGGCTGGTGGGCATCCATAGAGGGAACAGAATATGAAACGAAGGGTTGTGTTGATCAATTTGTTGATTTTTGCGGGGGTCGTTATTTTTGCCACACGCTTCAGATCTGCCTGGGAAAGCTTCGAGCAGGGGAATAGTGTGGAGGGAATCGTCGCTAGGGCTCAACAGGATGGTGAGAGTGCAGGACCGTCCCCGGTGGAGCCCATGGGGCAGCCAGGACCTTTTTCTGAATTTGTGGTGGTATCCCAGAGAACGCTCTTCGCGGAGGAACGCCGGCTCGAGTCTCAGGAAGAGCAGTTGGTTGAGGACCCTGGGTTGGTCCTGGAGGAACCTCCCAAGTGGGCAGCCCGGCCCATGCTCCACGGTGTGTCAGCCGTAGGGGGTAAAAGGCAGGGCGTGGTGACGGTGTTCGAGGGGAAACAGAAGCAAGGAGAGTTGCGAAGCGTCGAGGTTGGAGACCTGGTGCAAGGCTATTGGGTGGATGAGATCGGGGAGACGACCATGAGACTGCGCTGGGGAAGTCGCAATGAGATCATCGACATGGCCGATGCCACCAAGCCGGCAGGGGCAGGGCGGGGTGCAGGGAAAGTCACGGTGATCAACGTCGGTTCTGCTCCCAGCGCCGTACAGACGACAAGCGCGGCCAAAGAGCCGGAGGGCTCAGGTCTTGAAGTGTCCGTTGTTGGGGCATCGTCCGGTCAAGGAGGCGCTTCTCAGGCGGGCGCGGCACGGAGGCAGGGAGCTGCTCAGCCAGCCCGTCAGGGAGCTCAGCAAGATGACGGAGTTCAGCGATTCATTGAAGGTCGGTAAACGCAGGGGCGAACGGGTAAAGATTGTCTCGAAACCAGCTGATCCAGGGGTTTTGTGTAGGGCGCACGGAATGTGGGAAGCACCTCAGGTGCCGAATCCGAGAATTTACATGTTTTTATAGAGTGACAAATATGCGAGCACTTTTTGCTTTTTTGATGGTTCTTCTCAGCTTTCAGATTGTTGGTCTACCAGTTGCTGCAGCCCCTCCACTTCAGGCCCAGGAGCCTCCCGAGCAGGAGGCATTACAGGAAGGTGAACCTGCTGCGGAGGAAGAATTTGAAGAAGAAGGCGAACTTGCGGAGGAAGGGGAATCCCAAGAAGAGGACGTTGCAGAGCAGAGCGAGGCTCCCCCAGTTCCAACCCCGGCTCCCCAGCTCCCGATTTCATCAAACGGCTTGATCTTCCGCTTCAACGACGTTCCCCTCACCACACTGATCGATACGGTCATGAAGGAGTTGGGATACTCCTACATCATCGACCCGCGGGTCCAGGGAACGGCCAGCATCCATACCATGGGTGAAATCCCAAGAGAGAACGCCTTTGAGATCCTGGAACAGCTTCTGCAGATGAATGGGCAGGGGATCGTCCGGAAGGACGGAATGTATGTCATCGTTCCGCTGGGAGAGACGACCAAGATTCCTCATGAACTGATCGTCAATCCCGAAGCTTCCCAGCTGCAGGAAGGAGCAGCTCAGCCGGGTGCGGCTCAGCTTCAGCCTGCCCCACAACCGGTTCCACCAACGCCCGCTGCTCAGGGGCCGGTGGTGTCCACCATAGGCCCGCCCCAGGAACCGGGCCCGGGAGAAATCCAGAAAGAAGGTGTCCTGACCTATGTCATTGCCTTGCACCATATACCCTCCAGCGAGATGGTGACACTGATTACGCCTTTTGTGTCCAACGGCGCCAACATGATTAATTATGCTTCCGCCAATATTCTGATTCTCACCGACTTCCGGCAGAACGTGGAGCAGGTGCTCAAGCTGATTCGGCTTTTGGACACCGAATACTTCGACATGACGACGGTGGATCTGGTTCCCATACGCTACAACCAGGCTGCCGATATCGCTGCAGATCTTGCCCATATCTTTGCCCCCGGTGCCCCGGCCGGCGTGCGTCTGGTGACCATTGAAAGGTTGAACAGCATCCTGGTGGTGACGCGTTCAGCTGATGTGTTTCAGGAGGTGCAGGAGTGGATTGAGAAACTGGATACCCCTTCCACCGGGAGCAACCTCAGGACCTTCGTCTACCAGGTTGAAAACAATACCGCGACCAATATCGCCAACATTTTGTCTCAGTTGTATCAGGATGGTGCAGGTCTACCCTCCATGGCGGAGGGCGGTCAACTCCAACCACAGGCCACCGAACCGGGCTTTGTCCCCCGCCAACAATTGCCTCAGGACAGATTTCGAGGGAGTGGTTTGGGACCTACTCTGGCGGGTCGTCCCATGTCCAGTGGATCCAATATTCGAGCTGTAGTAACGGGTAACATCAAGATTGTCGTCAACGAGTTCAATAACTCACTGATCATCCAGGCCACTGAAGGGGACTATCAGTTTCTCCTTCAGACCATCAGGCAGTTGGATGTCCTCCCTAGACAGGTTCTCATCGAGGCCAAGATTTATGCCATAGAGCTTCAAGATAACCTCAGTTACGGTGTGTCGGCATTTCTGGAAGCCAGAGACAATAACCTGGGTCCCCCCACGATAGGATCGATGGTCGATGGCACCCTGAATGCCACAACCACGGCGTTTATTGGCTCAAGCCGTCAGTTGAGGTCTATCATTACTGCCCTGAGTGCAAAGACCAATGTCCGAATCCTGGAAGCTCCCCGCATCCTGGCCCTGGATGGTGTGCAGGCCCAGATCAACATAGGAGCGGAGGTGCCGGTCACAACCGCGTCTTTTGGAGACCCGCTGCAGTCCGGGTCAACTAATTTCGTTAATTCCATTCAGTTTCGTCCCACTGGGGTGACCCTTTTGATCCTGCCCAGAATTAGCGCCAGCGGTATTGTCACCATGGATCTGGCCATTGAAGTCAGTTCGGCCACAGGACAGTCACTGACACCCACCATCAACACGAATTCCATTTCCACATCCCTCATCGTTCGCGATGGTCAGACCGTGGCCATTGCAGGTATTATCAGCGACAGTTTCGATGAGGCGCGCAACCGAATTCCCATTTTAGGAAGAATTCCTGTTATAGGCGCCCTCTTTGGAACGACGACCCGTAACAAGCGGCGAAACGAGCTGGTTTTCTTCATTACACCCCACGTCATCCGGAATCTCCCTACGGCCACGGAATTGACCCGCGACTTTAGAAGATCTCTGCGCAATTCCTACGACTTTATCGAGAGGACAGAAAGGGAAGAAAGGGAGTTGATTCAGGAGCGCAGAGCGCTGGAGCAGCAAAATCAATGAGGGCAGGAGACAGGAGACAGGAGGCAGGAGGAAGTCCTGGGACCCTGCCGGCCCTTATTTTTTAGATGGCGGAGTTGGTTTCTTACCGGATGTTTCTGTTTTCGGGGTGATTTCGGAGTCAATTCTCTCCCAGATGCCCGATGGGGGCTCCAGCTGAAAGTTCTCGGCTTCTTTCAGCCATTCGGTCACTTTTAATTTTTCTTCGTAGAATTCAGAACAAGAGGAGCACGATCCCAGGTGATCGTGAATGTCTCTGACCTGAACCTCCTGGTTGTCATCCAGAAGGGCAGAAATCTGAACCCTCACCTCATCACAACCCATGATTCACTGCTCCCAACCCCACTCCTGAACTCCAAATTCCAAGTTTCAAATTCTGAATTCTCCTCCTGTCTCCTTCTTCTACCTGTCTGCTCTTTTTAAATACTCGTTCAACGCCTCTTTGACCGTTACTCGGGCACGGTAAATATCGGTTTTGACGGAAAGCAAGGACCGGTCGACGATCTGGGTAATGTCTTCGTAGCTCATTTTATGAAAGACGGCCAGCACGAAGACGTCACGATACTTGGGCGCCATGGCTTGCAGCGTCCGGGAAATAATCTTGTTGAGTTCCTGATGAAGGGCTCGTTTCTCTGGATTGATGTCCGGCGAGTGGTGGGGAAGAAAGTCGAAAGAATCGATGGTTGTGTTGTCCACCAAGACCTCGGATGCTTTTTTTGAGTGTCGCAGCTTCTGATAGACTTCATTTCGAGCGACCCGGTACAGCCAGAACTTAAACTGACCTGGCTGTCGAACGTTTTTTATCTCGCGGTGAACCTTCAGGAATGTTTCCTGAGTCAGGTCTTCCGCGTCCTGAGTGGAACCGATAAGGCGCCAGATAAAGTTGTAAATAGGCTTCGAGAAAAGGTCGTAGAGTGTGTGGAAATCTTCGACCGAACCCTGTTGAGCTCTCTTTACTGTTTCCTCAATCTCGCTTGGGCTGATTTCTGCAGACATTGTGAAGATGGCTGAACTGAAGTCGAATCTTCCCCGCCATCACAACGCCTACAAGGTATCAGTCTCTTCACTCAAAGGCAAAAATAAAAGATGGCACAAAGCTCTGAAAGTTGCACGGGAGCTCATCCGTGTGATCAGCGGGTGAATGATCAAGATGTTAATATGAGGATCGTCAGTTCTATTCGTTAAAAGGCAGTGATATGAATATATTATTTGTGCTCTATGGGGATTTCAGTTGTAACAGTGCGAATCCCCTGGTACTTTACGCACGCGAACTGCACCTGGCTGGGCACAGTTGCGCTGTGGCTGTGCCCTCAAAGCTGGAAACCGTCACCCAGCATCCTAACCCCTCTTTTAGACCCTTGCTTTACCGTGATGTGTTGGCCGAGCCTGAATCTGCCTTTCCTGACGGGCGTCCAGCAGATGTTATTCATGCTTGGACCCCACGTGAAGTCGTTCGGCACTTTGTGACCTCATATATGGCGATACGGCCTACACCATTGCTGATCTATTTAGAAGATAACGAATCATGGATTTCGTGCCGAACATTAGGATTTGAAAACGGAACTTTGGCTCAACAAACAGAACAGAACATTTCTGACAAGTTGCCAGACGACCGCGCCCACCCCTTTCGTTATGACAGCTTCATTGGGCTGGCAGATGCAGTAGCCGTTATTCAAGATAAACTTAAAGTCGAAGTGCCGCCTTGGGTGCACTGCGAAACCGTGATGCCTGGCGTTGATCTTGAGTTTTTCTCCCCTAGACCGGGGGAACCTTTATTGCGCAAGCAATATGGTGTTGCAGAAGATGAAAAGGTCATTGTCTATCATGGCGGCTTGAATGATTTCACGAAACCCGGCTTAGAAACTTTGTGCAGGGCCGTGGGGTCGATCAACCAACAGGGTCATCGATGTCGGTTGTTACGGACAGGTCCGTTTGCTCTAAATATTCTTATACAGTTGCCTCCCGAAATCGCTTCTGCGGTCAGTGATCTTGGTTTGCTGCCTAGACAGGAGTTACCGGACCTATTGGCACTGGCGGATGTGTTTGTTCAACCCGGAAAGATTGATCCTTTTGAAGACTTAAGGTTGCCTGGGAAAGTGCCCGAGTTTTTAGCCATGGGACGTCCTGTGCTTATGCCCGATGTAAACATCTCGCATTTGTTCAGGGATGGTGTTGATGCGGTATTGTTACGTACTGGAAGTGCTGAGGAAATCGCATCAAAGTGCATCGATCTTTTTTCCGACCCGCAACAAGCCGGCATGATTGGTCGAGCTGGACGTCTTTTGGCTGAAAAATATTTTGACGTGCGATCCCAGGCTTGCCGTCTAGAGAATGTTTACAAAACGACGTGCAATCATTTTAATCCTGCAATCGCATCAGAAGTGTGGCAAGTGAAGGATGAAAACATGCCCGTTACAGACCTTTTGGCACGTAGATTAAGATTGTTGGCTGAGTCGCGCAGCGTAAAATTCGGTTTTAAAACCGGCGAAATACTGAAGGAGCATGCACGATACATCGAATTAATGCAGCAGCGTGTGAAGGGATTGGGGGTGGCCGTGGCCGAACGCGATGGTCAGATCGGCAACCTGAACCAGGCTGTGGCCGAACGCGATGGTCAGATCGGCAACCTGAACCAGGCTGTGGCCGAACGCGATGGTCAGATCGGCAACCTGAACCAGGCTGTGGCTGAACGCGTCAAGGTTATCCAGCAAATTCTGAATTCAAACTCCTGGCGTCTGACGCGGCCGTTGAGGACGGTAAAATCTTTCTTAGCAACCAGAAGTAATGTCGTACTCGTTGCGCTACGACGTAGTGGTGGTATCAGACCAGCCATCAGCAAAGCAAAATCAGTGTTGAAGCGGGAAGGGTGGAGAGGTGTGAAGCGGCGGTTGGACGACTGCTACTCTGCTCGGGAATTTTCTGACCGAAATAACTACTCTGAATGGATTCGTCGTTACGACACACTCACTGATGAAGCACGCGCCACCATGCGGGCTCATACTGCCTCCTATTCGCACAAACCGCTCATATCCGTGCTGATGCCAACTTATAACTCTAAGCCCGAATGGTTGATTGAAGCGATTGAGTCGGTTCGCAAGCAAATCTACTCGCACTGGGAGCTGTGTATTGCCGATGATGCTTCTTCAGACAAGACTATCCACCCCATTTTGGAGCGCTACGCTCAGAAAGATCCTCGTATCAAGGTCGTTTATCGCGAACAAAATGGCCATATCTCTGCAGCATCGAATAGCGCTTTGGCCCTGGCCACCGGTGAGTGGGTAACCTTGTTAGATCATGACGACCTGCTTTCAGAACATGCTCTGTTCTGGGTAGCCGACGCCGTTAATCGAGACCCTGCTGCCCGCCTCATTTACTCGGACGAGGACAAACTTGACCTTGCAGGCGAAAGGTTCGGTCCCTATTTTAAATGTGACTGGAATGTGGATTTGTTCTATTCACACAATTTAATTTCCCACCTTGGGGTTTATCGTACCGATCTTTTACGTGAAATCGGAGGTTTTCGGCAAGGATTTGAAGGTTCGCAAGACTACGACTTGGCCTTGCGTTGTATCGAACTCATCGAACCAAAGCAGGTTCATCATATCCCCCGTGTCCTTTATCACTGGCGCACACACACCAAAAGCACAGCACAATCTGGGGATGCCAAGCCGTATGCCTTGCTCGCAGGGGAGCGGGCCTTGAACGAGCATTTTAAACGGCGAACTGTAAATGCTGTATCCAAGTTGATCGGCCATGGTTACCGAACTCGTTTCGCTCTGCCAGACATTGTGCCGCTTGTGAGCCTGATCATTCCTACAAGAAACAGGCTTCATCTGATTCGACGATGTGTTGAGAGCATTCTTAAGAAAACCACCTATCTTAATTATGAAATCCTGATCGTTGATAACGGATCGGATGACCCCGCCACTCTTCAATACTTTCAAGAACTTCAACCCGAAACAAGAGTTCGTGTGATCCGTGATGATCGAGCATTTAACTATTCGGCATTGAATAATGAAGCTGTGAAACAGGCACGGGGTGAACTGGTGGGACTCATTAATAACGACATCGAGGCAACCTCAGGAGAGTGGCTGTCGGAAATGGTGAGCCATGCGCTGCGTCCTGGTGTTGGGGCAGTTGGAGCAAGGCTTTGGTATCCGAACAACACACTGCAACATGGAGGAGTTATTTTGGGGATGGGCGGTGTAGCGAGCCATTCACATAAACATCTCCCACGTCATCAGTATGGTTATTTTGGACGAGCAGATCTCGTTCAATCCTTTAGTGCAGTGACCGCAGCCTGCCTGGTAATCCGAAAAGAAATTTTCGAGGCTGTCGGCGGTTTCAACGAAATGCTTCAAATCGCATTTAATGATGTAGATTTCTGCTTGCGTGTTCGAGAAGCAGGCTATCGCAATGTCTGGACACCTTATGCTGAGCTGTATCATCACGAATCTGCTACACGCGGGGTCGAGAACACAGCCGAAAAACAAGACCGTTTCGCGGAAGAGGTAAAGTATATAATGCAGCGCTGGGGTAGTTTGTTGCAAAACGACCCCGCCTATAGTCCGAACCTCACCTTGGACATTGAGGACTTCCGTCTTGCATGGCCACCTCGGGTTGATCTGCTACCCTCTAGGCACGTACCAGCAGGCCAGTTTCCTACCCCACCTAAATCGACTCAACCTTCACCTACCAAATCCGCATACTAGCCAGCTTATCCAGCCCCCCTAGCCTATTGAGCAAAGCAATCATTGTTGCAAACTCACCTTATCCTTAATTTCAGATTCTATAATGTTCAGTAGCTCTAGTCGTGATCTGTTAATACCTTGTCCATTTCGGCCTAAAGTTACATAAAACTCACACCCTTCTGTCTGGAAAAAACCTACCTCTTGAAAAGGAATAAGCCCAAGACGAAAAAGATCATGAACAATTAATCTGAAAGAATGAGGAACAAAACACCAAGCATGAACATCCAAATAAGCATTTTTATTAAGCGCCGACTTCATTCCCTGAAGCGCATCCTCTAGTGAATGGACAAAGTTGTACCTTCCAGTAGCGCTTGAGTCCCATGCAATGTTTCCTGCTTTTGATACTACATTCAGATAATACTCTGCTACCGTACCTGGGGTGTGAATTATGGTTTTCTGAAAATGGCTATCTATGATTTGTGAAATTCCAGTAATTGGTCGGTAGTGGTCAAAACAATAGCGTTTATCTGGTACAGCAAGAGAAATCACTCCGTCGTCTTTCAGAATGGTGTCGCAATCATTAAGAAAACCAAGTAAGTCTGGTGTATGCTCAATCACATGTGAAGCAATAATCCAATCGTAATACTTATCTTTCCCTGTTAGTTCCGAATAATTTTCCCCTCGCCATACAAAATCAACTTCCTCAATATTTTCGAGATTTACATGATGATCTTTGTATTTGGCGATCAACTGCTCACGGCTCATGTGGTCAATGATATGTACCTTATAACCTTCTTTCTTAGGGGCTACAGGGCTATGGCTGGGACCAATTTCAACGCCGTGTCCGTTTTTGTTTATATGTCGTAACACCTTCTCTTTCCGATTCATTGAATGCAATCCTCGTGCATCTAACGATGTTTATGCTGAATCAGTATAATCACGGTCGCCCGCATAAGACGCAAGTAGAAAGAAGAACCTGCCCCACGGCCCTAAAATTTGCCCCTCTTCGCACTTCTTGCTGCTAAAAGCTATAATAGAGTATTGGGAGACAGCCTTATATTTAACATTAGTAAGGGTTTAAAGTCATTATGGGTCATTTCTTGCCTACTTCTCGTCTGTCCCATTCCCTTTTTGAATGCCCAGACGGCTAGCTTTGAGATCAGCGGCGCTGTAGAGGGGTTTTTCCCCACCCTTCTGGAACCTGAGCGATATATGGGGATTGCCTTTACCAACACCACCGATTTTGAGGTGAGCATTGAGCTGAAGGCTTTTGACCTCCATGGCGACCTCATTACGGGGAGGGGTATCCTCAATCCGGCCACACTCCGGGTGTCCCCCAGGGGGCAAACCTGGGCATCTGTGGGAGACGTTTTTGGCGTTGGCATCCTATCCGCAGATCTCGCAAAGATCTCTTACCAAAGCAACCGTGCCGCGCTGGCCACCCTGTTTCTCATCGGGGATGAGAAAAACACTCTGCTGGATGGCGGCACCGCCGGAGAAACGCCCCTGAAAACATTTATTTTTCCCAGTATTTCTCGGGAGGGGGATTTGCCTTTCACCACGATCCATGTTTTCAATCCCTCTGCAGACTCGAATCTCGAGGTGGAACTCACGCTTTACGACCTTGCTGGAAGAGTCATGGGGTCCAGAATAATAGCCCTATTGCCCCAGGGAACGGTCGTCCAGGGCTTAACGGCACTTTTTGGAATCGATCCGGCCACCTTTTCCGGAGGGTACATCCGGGGGTCTGCGGGGGGTGTTGGCGTGGTTGCCTTTGAGACTTTCGGAAATGAGCAGAGCCTGAATCTTCTCGCTGCCCAGCCCACGCCCCTTCATGAGCAATCTTACCGGATCCCCCATTTCGCTGTGGGAGCAGGATTTGACACCGAGCTGAACTTGATCAACACCGATTCCTCAAGATCGGTAACCCTGAGGATCAGTGCCTTGGATGATCAGGGGAATGCACGGCTGAACCCGGTACAGGTCTCTCTGGGACCTCTGGAGCAGGGTATTTTCAATCTCTCGTCCCTGTTTGGAATCTCCAGCGATGAACTGGCTGTGGGCTCTCTTCGTATCGATTTGGAGGAAGTTCTCGATTCCTCTCTGGAACCGGCCAGTGTGAACGGCTCCCTCCGCTTGAAAAGCTCTGATGGTAGATTGTCGGCCTCGCTCCCTCTTCTGCTGCCACGCGATGCCGATGCCTTCTATGCACACATCGCCCAGGATTTGGGGTTTTTTACCGGAGTGGCTGTGCTGAACCCTCACGGGAATCCTGTAGAGGTGACCGTGGAAGCCTTCGATCAGGTGGGAGATCCACTGGGCGAGAACACCTTTACCCTGCCTGGGGGAGGCAGGAAGGCCAAACTTCTCCTGGAACTCATACCCGCCACGGCGGGCCAGGTGGGGGGGTATTTTCGGGTGCGCGGAGCGAGAGAGATTGTGAGCTTTGCTCTCTTCGGAGACCTGGCCAGTGAATCCATTTCCATCATCCCCTCCCAGTAGAATTCGGGAGTTTGGGAGTTTGGGGACAGGCCTAAGAATTCTCCCAGAATTCGGGGCCTGTCCCCAAACTCCCTCTCGGTTAGGTCCTCACAAGAGATTCCTGGTAATCGATCA
>JADFOI010000021.1 GCA_022562935.1 Acidobacteriota bacterium | reverse complement strand
CCAGTTCCTGACCCAACTGATCATGGAGTTCCAATGCGATCCTTCGGCGCTCTTGCTCCTGGGTCTGGATCAGGCGCCTGCTCAAAGCTAACAACTGGGTGTGTGCCCGTTGGATTTCCAATTCTGCCTGCTTGCGCTCTGTGATGTCCAGGATGGTTCCAACCCATCGGATGGGAGTTCCAGATTCATCGTTGAAGGTCCTGACCTGATTATAAACGGTTCGGATCTCTCCGCTAGGGCGGATGATCCGGTAATCTTGCCTATAAATACCAGCCTTCTCACTGGCTCTTAAGCTCACTGCTTTCACGCGTTCCAGATCCTCAGGATGAACGTGACTCAGATAATCATCAAAGGTGGGCTCACACTCCTGGCGCGAGATACCCAGAATCCGGAAAAGCTCATCTGACCACCAACCTGCTCCGGTTTGAAGGTTGCGTTCGAAGCTGCCAAAGTGAGCAATTTCCTGGGCTGCCAGAAGGCTCTCTTCGCTCTTTTTCAGGGCCTCCTGCGCTTGCTTGCGCTCTGTGATATCCAGGAGCGTAGAAATCAACCGAACAGGATTTCCCGCTTCGTCATAGTGAATCTTTCTCCGCGAGTCAACCGTTAGCTCCTCTCCACTGGAACGAATAATTCGGTATTCAAGATTTGAGGTCTCAGTCTTTCTGGCTCTGGCCATCACCTCTTTCAGCCGCTCCCTATCGTGTGGATGAACATGTTCTAGGAAGACTTCAATGGTAGGTGTACATTTCTGGGGGGAAATACCTAGGATGTTATAAACCTCATCGGACCACCACCGTTCACCCGTCTGGAGATCCTCTTTTATGGTGCCGAACTTGGCAAGGCTCTGGGCCTCGGAAATCACCTCTTGTTGCTTGGACAGTTCCTCAGTGCGTTCCGCGACTCGCAACTCCAAACTCTGGTGGCTCCTTGCCAACTCCTCCTCCGTCTGCTCGTGGCTATGGATTTCTTGTTGAAGTTGCTGAGTTAAGTCACTCAGCTTGCCTATCGCCATGCCGACTAGGACCACGAAGAGCGATCCAAGGATTCCTCCTTCACTTGATACTAACGCATCCCAACCTACTCCTTCATGTCCAGCTAGGTTCAGAAGTAACGTGTTCAAGAGGATATTGAGCAGTCCCGCAACGAGACCACCACGCAACCCATATACCCATCCCACAACTATTACCGGGACTACGGAGAATATTGTTGTAAGCGTGGTCATGATGACTGGATAAAGAAGGAAAAAAACTGAGATGTAGAAGGCAACACTGAGCAGCACGCACACCTTTTTGTATTCCAACAGCAATCGAGATATTCCCTCCTGGGCGTTGGTCCCTGGTACGGTCTCTATCTTAGCTTGGGATTTTTCCTGCATGACGATGGCTTCAAGCAGTTTGATGAGAAAGTGTTGGCAATAAGATCTTGGTTTGAATGGAAATGGCTTTGCCCCCCTTAATGTGTGTCGCTTTCGCAAAATGATACGCTCCGAGGGGTTTAAAGGCAACGGAAATCCCTGACCCTGATGGGATGATCCACCCAATGTGCGATAATTGTGTGCGCTGATGATTCTTTCACCCAAGCGGTTGTGGTTGCTGGTTTGTAGTGCGTTTTTCCTCCTCTCCTATTGCCGGAATATCGAAGAAGCAAGGATCGAGAACCTGCAAGAGGAAAGCACCCTGACCGATTACCAGATGATTTCCCTGGAGGGTCGAAGAGATGGGGATCGCCTGCCCGTCCGACTCGTTTTTGAAGCCCCGTCTTCGAATTTGCGTTTGGACTTGCTCTTTCGCATTGGTGTTCCGACCCGTCTGGAGTCCGGTCAGTATCGTTGGGAACGGCAGGATGAGGTGCTGGAAGGACGGGTTCGAGCCAGCTCTGTGACCTTCCTGGGAGGACAGTCCGACAATCCCAATCTGGGTGGCGTCTTTCAACTTTTGTCAGCCAGCGGTGATCCCATCTATCAAGTCACACTCCCAACCAGCGAGGTGAAACGGCCCCAGGTCGGCACTCCACGGGTGGTTCCGGCGCACTGAATGGAACTGTTTGGCGGGGTCCGAGGGCAATGGAAAAGGCCCCAGGGGCAGAGTCCCGTTGCCTTGATCTCCAGGGGACCTCTGCCAATGTGCACCCTGGATCTTTATCCATGGCTGGGCGGGTGTTCTTTCCAATAGGCCATGGCCCGCTCCCAATCGGCCACAGCCTTGGGCCCGTTAGTATGGAGGTGTGCGACAAATCGATCCCACATCCGAGGCCGGAATCCCAGGAACTCGCAATAATTGGGGCCTACCTTTCGGTTAGCCTGCCGCATCTCCGTCCGTTTTATCTGGTACTCCAAAATAATTCTTAGGGTGTCGGCATCCGTCCAGTCCGCCTTGAACCAGATCAAACGCTGGCCTTTCCCTATCAGGTACAGCATGTCCGGAAGGGCCCCATATGCCCGGTGTCCAGCCCCGTCCAGACTGTCAACCAGGATGGGGCGCTTGATGTCATATTGAGACTGAAAAGCTCTCGCTTGATCCAGCTTCTGCTCGAAACGGGTGTGATGGGGGCGGAGTTCTCCCGGATGTGCCTCCCGTGTATAGACAAACACGAAGTCGTATCCTGTGTCCTGGTATTCGATGGCAAGCTTCTCCATAGCCGGCCCGGCTATGCCACAAAACGGTCAGGTTAGACTTCCGAATTCAAGAACGACATTGGATCGGGCTGTCAGATCTGACAACTTCACTTTCTTTCCGTCCTCAAGACGCGTGGCCTCAAAATCCGGCGCTTCCGTACCTACCTTTAGCGTTTGTTGAAATCTTGAAAAATCCTCCTCTTCTTCCTCACCAGGAAGATAACCCTCATAATTGTATGGAAGATTCTGAGTCATGATTTTTACCTCTATTCACCTCTCGACTCGGTCTTGAAGCCTGGGCGTGTTTAAATGTGTTTCCCTCGATGTGGGCTGTGATTCTTGCTCAATGGTACGCTCTGGAGGGGGTCAAAGGCAACGGGAGCTATGTGACCTCCGAGGGACGAGCCATTTCCTTCTAAGGGCCTTCTTAATCGACGCATCCGTGTCCTTCACATGTTCCGGATGTTTCAGTGTGTCACGGCAGTGGTCTTCAAGCTGCGCACCCTCTTTGGGATATAACTGTCGTGTTTAAAGGAAGTTCCTTGGTGGGCCTAGATGGATTCGAACCATCGACCTCACGCTTATCAGGCGTGCGCTCTAAACCGAGCTGAGCTATAGGCCCACATCGTGAGTGGAGGTGAAGTATAAGCCAAGGGTACTCTTGAATACAAGGTTGCGGCGGGTTGACAGCAGGGTCCATATCCTGAAATATTCCATGGCGATCTGGGGAAAAGCTGAGCTCTCCTTGAGGATGTAACGTGAAGGTACAGTACCGGTTTGCCATTGGACTTCCCGCTTTTTTGATACTCCTGCAGTTCCTGGGACCTGAGAAGACCAATCCTCCCATCGATCCGCTGCGAACGGTTCAAGCCCACCTCAAAGTGACTCCCGAAGTCAGTGCCATTTTTGAGCGGGCCTGCCAGAATTGCCATTCTCACAAGACGGTCTGGCCCTGGTACAGCAAGGTGGCTCCCGTTTCCTGGTTTGTCATCGATAACGTTAACTTTGGGCGCAGGCTTATGAATCATTCCAATTGGGCCCAATACGATCGGGAAGAGGAGATTCACCTGCTGGAGGAGATGTGTGAGCTGGTCACTCAGGGTGAGATGCCCCTGCTTCCCTATCGCTGGATGCATGATGAAGCTCATCTGGAAGAGCGGGATATTAGGGTGATCTGTGAGTGGACGGAAGAGGAGAGGATGGGCCTCATGAATGAAGAGTGAATTCGGCACTCGAGGTGTCTGGGCACATTCCTTGAGGGGTTATCGGATTCGGCACCTGAGGTGCCTCCCACATTCCGGAGGGATGAGGTAGCTTGGCACAAGTGCCTCCCAGATTCAGGAGGCCTATTTTCGGATGAGCACCCGTCTTTGTTCGACACGGACCTTTGCTTCACACACCAGCTTGAGAGCCTCCGGGTAGATCTGATGCTCCTGCTCCAAGATCCGCGCTGAGAGGGTTTCCTCCGTATCCTGATCCAGGACCGGGACCGAGCGCTGCACGATGATGGGACCGTGATCCAGTTTCTCGTCCACAAAGTGGACCGTGCAGCCGCTCACCTTGGCCCCCCACTCCAGAGCCTGTTTTTGGGAGTGCAGGCCGGGAAAGGCGGGAAGCAGCGAGGGGTGAATGTTGAGGATCTGCCGAGGGTACTGCTGGACGAACCAGGAACTCAAGAGCCGCATGAAGCCGGCCAGACAAACGACGTCCACCTGGCGTGCGCTCAGTTCTTCGACCACCTGACGGTCATAAGCTTCCCGCTCAATCCCCGCTGAGGGAATGCAGACGGCCTCATAGTTGCGCTCCCGGGCGTGGATTAGACCCGGGGCATCGGGCTTGTTGGAAACGACCAGAACGATACGGGCGGGAATCTGCCCGGCTTCAATGGCATCGGAAAGGGCTAGAAAGTTGGAGCCACGGCCGCTCAGCAAAATGGCGACGTTTTTCACCGGTATAGAACCTTTCCGGAACCATCGGTGATCTCACCGATCAAGTAGAATTGCTCGTCACGGGCGGCTAGAAAGTCCTGCACCCTTTGGGCCCGCTCCTGGGCAACCACCAGAATCATTCCCATCCCCATGTTAAAGGTTCGGTACATTTCCTCGGTCTCCACCTTTCCTCGCTCTCGAATGAAGCGAAAGATGGGAAGAATCTCCCAGGTTCCCCTCTGGATGACGGCGTCTAAGTGATCGGGCAGGACCCGGTCCAGATTCCCCGTGATTCCTCCGCCGGTGATGTGGGCCAGCGCTTTGAGATCATCGCTCTGAATCAGTTCCTTGATGACAGGCAAATAGTTGCGGTGAGGTATCAGCAACTCCTCACCCACCGTCTTGCCCAGCTCCTCCAGGTGGCTGTCGATGGTGAGTTTTTCCTGCTCGAAGAAGAGCTTTCGAACCAGGGAATATCCGTTGGTGTGAAGCCCCGAGGAGGCAAGACCGATCAGGACGTCCCCCTTCTTGACCTGACCCCATTCCCGGACCTTGGATTCATCGGCCAGACCCACGATAAACCCCACCAGATCGTATTCCCCGGCTCGATAAAAATCGGGCATTTCGGCCGTTTCTCCACCCAAAAGAGCACAATCGGATTGGGAACAGCCCTGGGCTAATCCGTGGACGATCTGCTCGATCACCTCAGGTTCCAGTTTTCCGGTTCCGATGTAGTCCAGGAAGAAGAGGGGAAAGGCCCTTTGAACCAGAATGTCGTTGGTACAGTGGGCGACCAGGTCGATCCCCACGGTATTGTGAATCCCGGTCAGAAAGGCGATCTTGAGTTTGGTCCCCACCCCATCGACACTGGAGACAAGCACCGGTTTTTGAAGGTTGCTCCAATCGGGACGGTAGAGTCCAGCGAAAGCCCCGATATCGCTCAATACCGCGGAATTGAAGGTGGATCGGGCCAGCTCCTTGATGCGTTCCTTGGCCTGCTTGGCGCGATCGATATCCACGCCACTGTCGCGGTAGGTGAGACCCGAGTCCTGAGTCATGAGCGTCTACGGGGTTCCAAGTTCCAGGTTTTGAATTTCGAATTTCAACCTGTCTTCTGGTCTGCGGTCTGCGGTCTGCGGTCTGTTGTCTGTTGTTCTGTCTCTTCCGTCTCCTCCCTCCGATCCGCCACCCCTTGTCTTCGATCTTCGGACGTTTCCAACTCGAAGAGGCTCTTTTGAGGAGACTCCAGAGAAATGGAAATGGGGTATTCGCCATCAAAGCAAGCGCTGCAGAAGTTCTGCCCATCGGAAACCGCTTCCTTCATCCCTTCAAGAGAGAGATAGGCTAGGGTGTCCGCTCCGGTGAAGTCGCGGATCTCCTCCACGACCTTATTGGCTCCGATCAGCTCTTCATTGGTGGGGGTGTCGATTCCGTAGTAGCAGGAGGAGATGATGGGAGGGGAGCTGATCCTCAAATGGACTTCTCGAGCACCGGCGGATCGAACCATCTCAACGATCTTGCCACTGGTGGTTCCCCGGACAATGGAATCGTCGATCAAAATCACTCTTTGATTCTCCAGGAGTTCCTTGACGGGATTGAGCTTGATCTTGACGCCGAAATGGCGGATGGACTGTTTGGGTTCAATGAAAGTACGGCCCACATAGTGATTGCGGATCAAGCCCAGTTTGAAGGGGATGCCCGATTGATCAGAGTACCCCAGAGCTGCGGTCATGCCCGAGTCGGGGACGGGAACCACCAGATCTGCTTCCACGGGACACTCTCGTGCCAATTGTCGTCCCATCTGGTAACGGCTCTGGTGAACGCTCTTGTTAAAGACCGTGCTGTCGGGACGGCTGAAGTAAACGTGCTCGAAGATGCAGTGGGCATGTCGAGGGGCGGGTGGGAGGAAACTGGAATGAAGTTGGTCCTTCTCAATTCTCAGAATTTCTCCGGGAGTGATATCTCTAATGTACTCAGCCCCGATCAGATCAAAGGCGCAGGTCTCCGAGGCCAGCGTGTAGGACCCATTCATGCGGCCCAGACAGAGCGGCCGAACCCCGAAAGGATCCCGAATGGCGTAAAGCCGGTCCGTGGTTTGGATCACCATGGAGTAAGCGCCCTGCACTTGACGGAGAACCTCCTGAAGGGCCTGGTCGAGATCTGGGGTGGGACAGCGGGCCAGAAGGTGCAAAATGACCTCGGTATCGCTGGTGGTTTGAAAGATGGCTCCGTCGGCCTCCAGCTTGTGGCGAAGACGCACGTCGTTGATGAGGTTTCCGTTGTGGGCTAAAGCGATGGGACCACGCCAGGACTTGGAGACAATGGGTTGAGCATTGGCTAGAGAGCTGTCCCCCGATGTCGAATAGCGGACGTGTCCAATGGCGGAATTTCCCGGCAGTCTGCTGAGTGTCTCATCATCGAAGACATCGGCCACATAGCCCATCCCCTTTTCCTGGTAGAGCCGTGATCCATCGGTGCTGATGATTCCGGCAGACTCCTGTCCCCGGTGCTGAAGCGCATAGAGGCCTAGATAGGTGTGTCGGGCCGCGTCCGGATGAGAGGCGATCCCAAACACTCCGCATTCGTCGTGAAACCTATCTTCCAGATATTGGTTGCTCAATGTTCAAACACTCCATCCAGAAAGCTATTCCATACCTGGAATATACGTGTAATGGGAACGGAGATCAAAGATTGCTCATTGACGGAGACCTGAAAAATCTCATCCGTCACTTCTCCCAGCTTATGGACGTCAAGATCGGAAACCCTTTTCAGGAATTCTTCTTCCTTTTCTTTTCTTACCGAAACCACTATGCGGCTGGGGCTCTCGCTCAAAAGATAGTGATCGGGCCGCAACGGGGTGGAAGCTTCCATGGTAAGCCCAAGAGTGCGTGGGAAGCAGCATTCGGCCAGGCTCAAAAGAAGGCCGCCCTCGGAGACGTCATGAGCCGACTCAATACATTCCAGAGCGATCAAATCCAGAAGCTTGTCCTGAAGGGCTTTTTCTTGATTCAGGTCGAGAGCCGGGCAGGGTCCGCTAAGGGGTAGTCCCAGGTGCTCCAGATAGGCACTGCCACCCAGTTCTGCTCGCGTTTCTCCCAACAGATAGACGGAATCTCCCACCTTTTGAAAGAAAGACTCCCGGATCTGCTTCAGGTCCTCCAGCTTCCCCACGATTCCCAGTATGGGGGTAGGGAGGATGGCAGCCCCGTTGGTTTCATTGTAAAAACTGACATTGCCGCCGGTAATAGGGGTAGCAAAGACTTCACAGGCCTGGCTGATACCTTCCACGCTCTCGATGAATTGCCACATCACCTCCGGATTTTCAGGGCTGCCGAAGTTCAAACAGTTGGTGGCGCCCAAGGGGCGGGCCCCGCAGCAGACGACATTGCGGCAGCTTTCGGCGACTGCCAGCATGGCGCCCATTCGGGGATCCAGATAGGTGTAACGGCTGTTTCCATCCAGGCTCACGGCCAGCCCACTTGACGTTCCCTTCAAGCGAAGCACGGCCGCATCGCTTCCCGGCAGGATGGCGGTATTGGTTTGAACCATGTGGTCATATTGTTGAAAGACCCAGCGGCGGCTGCACAGGTGAGGGGAGCTCACGATTTCCTGAAGCAGGGTGTTGTAATCGGAAGGCTCCGGAAAATCCAGATCCTGCCAGCGAGGAAGCTCGTCCAGATAGGCCGGTCTTTGAGCGGGCCGGTCGTAGACGGGTGCCTCCTCAGTGAGGGCCTTGTTGGGCATCTGGGCGATCTTGCTTCCCTGATCGTAAACGGTCAGGTCGTGGCCCTCACTCACTTCTCCGATGACCACGGCATCCAGATCCCATTTTTGAAAGATTTCCAGGACCTCTTCCTGACGTCCCTTTTCGGCAACCAACAACATCCTCTCCTGGGATTCCGAAAGCATGATCTCGTAGGGAGTCATCTTCTCTTCGCGCTGAGGAACACGAGCCAACTCGATCTCAACGCCCACCTCTCCACGGCTCCCCATCTCGCAGGTGGAACAGGTCAGACCGGCTCCCCCCATATCCTGGATTCCCACCACGGCTCCGGTTTTCATGGCCTCCAGACAGGCTTCCAAAAGAAGTTTCTCCAGGAAGGGATCGCCCACCTGGACGTTGGGCCGCTTGGACTCAGAGTCTTCGCTGAATTCCTCCGAAGCCATGGTGACGCCATGAATGCCGTCGCGTCCCGTCTTGGCTCCCACATAGATGAGGGCATTGCCCACTCCGGAGGCCCGGGCTAAAAAGATCTCATGGGCAGGAGCGATACCCAGGCAAAAGACATTGACCAGGGGATTGTGACTGTAAGCCTCCTGGAACTGGATCTCCCCGCCCACGGTGGGAATGCCGATGCAGTTGCCGTAGCCGGCGATTCCCGCCACCACCCCTTCCATGATCAATTGGTTGGCGGTGTCCTCTAAAGGTCCAAAGCGCAGGGAATTCAGGAGGGCAATGGGTCTCGCTCCCATGGTGAAAATGTCGCGAATGATTCCCCCCACTCCCGTTGCCGCGCCCTCAAAAGGCTCGATCAAGGAGGGGTGATTGTGCGATTCCATCTTGAAGACGGCCGCTAGTCCGTCTCCGATATCGATGACCCCGGCGTTCTCACCCGGTCCCTGGAGTACTTGCGGACCCTGGGTGGGAAGCCTTTTCAGGTGCAGTCGGGAGCTTTTGTAGCTGCAGTGCTCCGACCACATCACCGAGAAGATGCCCAGCTCGGTGAGATTGGGCTCACGGCCCAGGCGCTTTCGGATTTGCTCGTATTCTTCGGTGGTCAGGCCGTGGCTTTCGATGAGATCGAGAGTAATTTCCACTCTAGTGGACCCTGTTGATCATGGACTTGAAGATGAAACGGCCGTCTTCGGAATTCAGCAAAGCCTCCGAAGCCCGTTCGGGGTGGGGCATCATGCCCATCACGTTGCCCTGACGGTTCATCACACCGGCGATGCTGTCGATGGAGCCGTTGGGATTGGCTTCGGGAATAACGTCTCCTTGGGCATCCGAGTAGCGAAAAACAATCTGCTGGTTTTCCTGAAGCTCGGCCAGTTCCTGTTTCGAGATAAAGAAATTCCCTTCGTTGTGGGCAATCGGGATTTTCAGGACCTGTCCTTCCTGGCAAGCGTTGGTGAAAAGGGTCTGATTGTTTTCCGTGCGCAGCCAGACGTGTCGGCAGACGAACCTCAAACCGGCATTTCGCAGCATCACTCCGGGCAGGAGTCCCGCCTCCTGCAGGATTTGAAAGCCATTGCAAATTCCCACCACCAGTTTCCCATCCTGGGCGTGCCGGCGCACGCTCTCCAGGATGGGAGAGAACTTGGCGATGGCCCCGCAGCGCAGGTAATCTCCATAAGCGAAGCCCCCTGGAAGGATGACCGTGTCCACGTCCTGCAAATCGGTATCCTGGTGCCAGAGAAAGACCGTCTCCTGTCCCAGCACCGACTTGAGCACGTGGTGGGTATCGTGATCGCAGTTTGAGCCGGGGAAGATCACGACTCCGAACTTCACGAAATATCCTCAATCTCGAAGGTTTCGATGATCGGATTGCAGAGGACGTCTGCAGCGATTTCTTCCACCCGTTGTCGAACGGCACTCTCGTCCTTCATGCCGTTGAACTCGATTTCAAAGTACTTTCCCTGACGCAGTTCTGTGACCTCATGGCCCATCTTGTTGAGGGACCGCTGAATGGTCTGACCCTGGGGGTCCAGAACTCCGTCTTTTAAGCGAACAATAACTTTGGCCTTCATCCCGCCGATCACGCAGATTGTTTCGGATTTTTCGCAGATTGCTTTGACCCCGAACGCTGACTGGGATCTGCGAACTCCCCGAAGCGCTATTGTATCACTAGGGAGTGTCGTGGCAATCCACCCTTTCCAGAGAGACTTTTTGCTTCTTGAAATCCTCCTTGGTAGTTGCTACCGTTCTTAGCAAGCAAGCACAGATCGTGTTTCTTAAAAAAGGAGACCACCATGGCTGACTTGGAAAAGATGAAAGAAGCGAAAGATTTTTACTCGGATATTCCCATGGAGAATAAGCCTTTCTTTTTACGGGGCTCCAACTCGCTGGACTGGGGAATGCAAAATCGCTTTTCACGTATCTTCAATCCCGAATCAGGACGCACCGTGATGTTGGCCATCGACCATGGTTATTTCATGGGGCCTACCACCGGTTTGGAGCGGGTGGATGTCAAGATCCTTCCTCTTCTGGGCTCCTGCAACGCTCTCATGCTCACTCGGGGCATGCTTCGAACCACCGTTCCTTCCAGTTTTAGTGGAGGTGTGGTGCTTCGAGCCAGCGGTGGTCCCAGTATCTTGAAAGAGCTTTCCAACGAACACATTGCCGTGTCTATGGAGGACGCCCTTCGACTGAACGTGGCCGCCATCGCGGTCCAGGTCTTTATCGGGGGAGAATATGAGACTCAATCCGTTCACAACATGACCACCCTGGTGGATCTGGGGAACCGACATGGTCTCCCCGTCCTGGCCGTGACCGCTGTGGGGAAGGATATGAATCGAGACGCCAAGTATCTGCGCCTGGCCTGCAGAATGTGTGCGGAATTGGGTGCCCATTTCGTCAAGACCTACTACGTCCCGGATGGCTTTGAGACCGTGACCTCCTGCTGTCCCGTCCCCATCGTCATGGCCGGCGGCAAAAAGTTGCCTGAGCTGGATGCTCTGACCATGGCCTACAATGCCGTGGATCAGGGAGCAGCAGGGGTGGATATGGGAAGAAACATCTTTCAGTCGGATAGGCCGGAAGCCATGATCCAGGCGGTAGGAGCCGTCGTCCACCAAGGGATGCAACCTCAGCAGGCCTATGAGTTGTACCAGAGCTTAAAGAACGACAAGAAACAGGTGGAAGTTGCGCCTTAATGTCAGCCACCAACTTTGAGCTTCTTCGCCAGCTCTCTCCCACCCTCAGTGTAGGTGTGCTTGCCGCCGACTTGATGAAGTTGGGCTCGGAAGTCTCCCTGCTGGAAAAAACCGATGTGAAGTTGGCCCACGTTGATGTCATGGACGGGTGTTTCACGCCCATGATGACGGTGGGTCCCGCCTTCGTGAAGGCCTTGAAGACCCCTTTACTGAAAGATATCCATTTGATGATCCAGGATCCACTGGAGAAGGTGGATGAGTACGTGGCTGCCGGGGCGGATGTGATCACGGTCCATGCTGAATCGGGAACCCACATCCACCGTGTGTTTCAGAAACTGGGTCAAATGAGCAATGCCAACGATCCCGCCCGGGGACTGGTTCGAGGGGTTGCGCTCAATCCCGGAACTCCTTTGGCCGTTCTTACACCCCTGATCGATGAGGTGGAACTGATCATGCTTTTGGGCATCAATCCGGGTTGGGGCGGGCAGAGCTTCATCCCTTCCACCTTCGCTCGAATCGAAAAAGTAAAGGGGATGGTCGCAGAAGCAGAGAGGGATATACTGGTCTGTGTCGATGGTGGCGTCACCCGGGATAACATCACCGATCTGGCCGCTGCAGGAGTGGATATCGTGGTCACAGGAAGTGCGGTGTTTGACGGCAAGAATCCTGTTGAGAATGCCGAGTTCATGCTGGATCACTTGCGTGCTCACGCCCATAGTTAAGCGATCGATGAAAAGCAGCTGGTCCGATAAGAAGGCGGGTGAATTTGTGTCGCAATATGCGGCCCAGTGGGGGGAAGATCTGGCCTACCGCACCTACTCGGCCAGGCTACTTGGCGCTGAGAAAAGCCTGGTTCTACATGGCGGAGGCAACACCTCGGTCAAGAGTCGTTACACCAACCTTCTGGGAGAATCCCTCGAATCCGTCTTTGTGAAGGCCTCCGGCTACGATCTGTTGACGATCGAACCCCAGGGTCATCCGGCTCTGGATCTGGAATACCTGAAACGACTGCGAGAGTTGGCGGAGCTTTCCGATGAGGCCATGGTCCGGGAAATCCGAACTCATCTTTTGGATTGTGAGTCTCCGACCCCCTCTATTGAAACCCTGGTCCACGCCTTCATTGCCAAAAAATTCATGGACCACACTCATGCCGATGCCATCCTGGCTCTAACCAATCAAGCGGACGGCCAAAAGGTGGTCAAAGAAGCCCTGGGAGAGGATGTCCTTGTTTTGGATTACGTGAAGCCCGGGTTCCAGTTGGCCCAGGCCACGGCGGCAGCGATGGAAACCCATCCCGGGAAGCGGGCCATGGTGTGGATGCGACATGGATTGCTCACCTGGGGGGATACGGCACAGGAGTCTTATCTGAGCACCATCGAGCTGGTGAGTCAGGCGGAAGAATATGTGGCAAAAAAGGCATCCAAATCTCTAAACGTGACCGTCTCCACACCGCTGAAGAAGGCCGAGCAAAGGTGGGTCCAGGTGGCCCCTCTTCTGAGGGGGCTACTGGCTGAGCCTAACGCAGTCGATCAAACTTACCGACGCATGATCTTAAGGCCTTTGATCAGCAAGGCGACTCTCGATTTCGTGGATTCGGACCGGGGCAGGGAACTGGCCTTAAGCCCGCCTCTTACTTCCGATCATCTGATTCGAACCAAAGCCTTTCCTGTGTGGATTGACTCACCCGCCTACGAAGAGCCCTCCCAGTTGCGAGATCAAATAGCCGGTGCTATCCAGGAGTATCGCACCTCCTACCAGAATTATCTGGATCGTAACTCGGCACAGTCGGAAACCGTCTCCACTCGCTTTGATTCTGCTCCGCGGGTGATTTTAATGCCGGGTCTGGGTGCGGCCTGCTCTGGCAAGGATGTTTTTGCCGCTAATGTCTGTCGCGACATCACGGCTCAAACCCTCGAGGTGAAGGCCAAAATCGGAGCCATGGGCGATTATGAAGGCCTGAGCGAAAGCGAGTTTTTCGCCATGGAGTACCATACCCTGCAGCACAAAAAGCTGGAGGGAAGCGAGCTTCCTTTGAGCCGGCAGGTGGCGGTGGTGACGGGGGCTGCAGGGGCCATCGGTTCCGGACTCAGCCGGGTCTTTTTGGAGCAGGGCTGTCACTTAGCCGTGACCGATTTGCCCGGCAACAGACTGGATGATCTGGTGAAGGAATTGCAATCCCGATTCGGTGAGCGGGTCCTGGGGGTGCCTCTGGACGTCACCGATTCCAACTCGATCGCGGAAGGCTTCGCCAGCATAATTGCAACCTGGGGAGGTGTGGATCTGGTCCTGGTGAATGCGGGCGTGGCTCTGGTTTCTTCGTTGGAAGAGATGGATGTGGAGGATTTCCGAAGAGTGGAACGGGTGAACGTGGAAGGGACCCTCCTGATGCTGGCCGCGGCGGGAAGGCATTTTAGGGCCCAGGGAACGGGTGGGGATGTGGTGGTCATCTCCAGCAAGAACGTCTTTGCGCCCGGAGCTCAATTCGGGGCCTACAGTGCCACCAAGGCCGCCGCTCACCAACTGGCACGTATTGCCAGCCTCGAATTGGCGGAGATCGATGTAAGAGTCAATATGGTTTCGCCCGACGCGGTGTTCTCGGAAGGAAAGCGCAAATCCGGTTTGTGGGCGGAGGTGGGACCTGAGCGCATGCGCAGCCGGGGACTGGATGAAAAGGGACTGGAAGACTATTACCAGAACCGCAATCTGCTCAAAGCCAAAGTTACAGCGGAACACGTGGCCAAGGCTGCCCTCTTTTTCTGCACTCGCCAAACCCCCACCACGGGGGCCACGATCCCGGTGGATGGGGGGCTGCCCGAGGCTACGCCCCGCTGACCGCAGACCACAGACCGCAGACCGCGGTCAGCGGAAATTCAAAATTCAAAATTCCAAATCCCAAACTGCCGGCCGGAGGCCGGAAATTCCAAATCTCAAATTTCAAATTCCAGACAAATTCAAAATCCCAAATTCCAAATTCAAAACGAATTCTTTTTCCCCGTTTCTTGCGCGCGGAGCGCGCACGAAAGCACGAAGGCACGACAGCACGACGTCACGAAGTGACGAACGCGCCCAAAGGGCGCTCTTGTGTCTCCTGTCTCCTCTATAATTTCGGGAAATGATTGCTCATTTAAAGGGCGTGCTGACCGATAAAGCGGCCGATCGTGTGGTGGTGGATGTGGGCGGTGTGGGGTATGAAGTGTTGATTCCTTATTCCACCTATTATGAGTTGGGAGAGGCCGGAGACACTGTCAGTCTGAATATCTATACTCATGTTAAGGAAGATGCCTTTAGGCTGTATGGCTTTTCTACAAGCAAGGAGAAAAGGCTTTTCACGCAACTGATTCAGATCTCGGGAATTGGTCCCAAACTGGGGGTGGCGATTCTTTCAGGACTGCCCGTAGGCGAATTTGTCGAGGCGGTGACCGACGAGAATGTGGTCAAGCTGAATGAGATCCCGGGAGTGGGGAAGAAGACCGCTGAACGCCTGGTCCTGGAAATGAAAGACAAGGTTATGGAATGGTTTCCCCAGCTCGAGGAAGCCCCAGCGGGGAGTGTGTTCGGTTCTCTTCAGGGTGACGTGGTGTCGGCTCTGGTCAATCTGGGCTATTCTAAGCATACTGCCGACAGGGCAGTCGCCAGGGCGCGGCAGGAAGTGGAGGCGGATTCCTTTGAGGCTCTTTTGAGGGAGTCGCTAAGAAAAGCCCGGAAATAGGGACTTAAAGAAGCGAGGCACTTAGATGGAGACCGAAGAGCGCATCATGGATCCCTCCCACCGGGAGGACGAGGTCACTTTTGAAAACAGCCTAAGGCCTCGATTTCTGCGCGATTTCATTGGCCAGCAAAAGCTCAAGGACAGCATCAAGGTCTCTGTGGAAGCGGCTAAACAGCGGCGGGAAGCCCTCGATCATGTTTTGCTTTTCGGCCCTCCGGGACTGGGGAAAACCACGCTTGCCCACATCATTTCCAATGAGTTGAATGTGAATTTCCGCTCCACCTCGGGGCCCGCCATTGAGAAGCGGGGGGATCTGGCGGCCATTTTAACCAATCTGGAAGAACATGACGTCCTCTTTATCGATGAAATCCATCGCCTTCATCCTTCCATCGAAGAGATCCTCTATCCGGCCATGGAAGATTTCCAGATTGACATCATTATCGGAGAGGGTCCAGGAGCCCGTTCCATCAAGCTTGATATTCCTCAATTTACCTTGGTGGGAGCCACCACACGAACGGGACTGTTGACCTCCCCCCTACGAGGCCGGTTTGGCATTGTTCAGCGCTTGGATTTTTATAATCTGGAAAGTCTGGCCACCATCGTCCGCCGCTCGGCGGAGATTTTGGAGGTGACGATCGACGAGAAGAGTACTTTGGAGGTGGCTCGGCGGAGCCGGGGGACACCCCGAGTGGCCAATCGTCTCTTAAGGCGCGTTCGCGACTATGCCCAGGTCCGAGCGGGCGGCAGCATTAATCATGAGGTGGCCTGCCAGGGGCTGGACTTGGCCAATGTGGACCGCTTTGGCTTTGATGAGATCGATCGAAAACTTTTGCTGACCATCATTGAAAAGTTCGGAGGGGGTCCCGTGGGCGTCAACACCATATCGGCAGCTATCAGTGAGGAGAAGGACGCCATTGAGGATATCTATGAACCCTATTTGATTCAGATTGGATTCCTCAACCGCACGCCGCGCGGTCGTATGGTGACTCCTCGGGCTTACCACCATTTTGGCCTGAAGCCTCAGACCCCATCCCAGTCTGCGCCCCAGAAGGACCTGTTCTCCTGAAGGCTTTTGTAGCGTCCGCTGTCTGAGCCAGCCACTACAGTCTATTCCCCTGGAAAATCGACTCGTGAGGCCTCCTGGAGATACCGGGCAGCTCCCCGCTCGGTGATCAGCTTCTCTTGCTTCAGCTCGGCTACGGAAGCTTCACCGCAGGCTTGGTACTTGCTGCGACTGAATCTCTCCCCGGGCTTCAAGAGACCGAGTCGCTGCCATGCTTGCTCCATACTCTCCCGTTGGTCCAGGTATCGGTTCAGGTTCATGTCGACAAAGACTCCACGGCCATCCTGGGGCTCCAGACTCTGGCCGTCAAAGGCGGCAAAGCTTGTCCAACTGTCCCCGTTTACTCCCCGGCTAGGGGGATGAGGGTAGTAAAGGCCGAGGGGGCAGGCCACTTCGGGAAGGGCGATAGCCTCGTTTTCGTTGACCCCATCCCCATCCACGTCGCCCAGCTCCAACCAGTCGGTTTTGGTGGGAGGGGGCGCGATGTCCTTTTCCACCCAATCGTCGAGACGATCCATCAAAGCATCCATGAGGCGTGAGAGATCCAGGATCACAGTATCTCCGTCTCTCCCATCTTTGAGGTATTCCCCGCCCATGTGACTGATTCCTCGCACCTCGTACATCCGGAGCTTGTCTCCCAGGCCTTTGTCTTGGAGGATCTTGGTGGTCATTCTATGGTTGACGAGGTAAACGGGAGAGAGCCATTTGGGCACACCCGGTCGTGGCCTCCTTTGGCGCATGAACAACTGATGGGGGATTTCGATGGTCTTGACGAATCTTTGCCGATCTTTCTCCGTGACCAACAGAACGTCCTTGCCATTTTCCTCTACAACAGGCAGATATCTCCCGCCTCCGGAATCGTCGTTCAGGAATCCATCAATGATGGGTTCTCCGCTTTCATCGAAGTTCTCTCCAGGTTTGTAATTAATGAGCCGGCCGATCATTCCGCCGGCGGAATGCCCATACCAGTAGGTGCGCAAGGGCTTTTCTCCCAAGCGGTCCTTCAAAAGATTTTCGGCCAACTGGACCAGGTCCAAAATAAACCCGGTGTGAGTATTGAGATTCCATCCTTCCAGGATGTCCCCATCATCCAGGAGCACCGGATAGTCTCCCGTCGTGCTGGCATTGCGCCTTGTTTTGGCGATGGCATAGCCCTTATCCAGCATCAGTCTCTCGTATTTGCTGATATCTCCCAGAGGTTGAGAAGGATCCAGGAGCTTATTCCAGGGTTTGAGCGTTCCTTGCCGGAAAGAGCCGCTGGAGCCGTGGACAGTTACGAATAATTTCCGGTTCCAGGCCGTCCCGATTTCCGGATAGATGAGGGTCATACCGGTGCCTTTGGAGGCCTCGTATCTCAGTGTTCCGTGGAAACGGGGCGTGTGGATGCCGCCTTGAGGGTAGATAAAGTCGGGTGCAGAGGCCAATTGGGGCATGGGGAGGTCTTGCTTGATCGCCCAGCCCTCGACCGTCCCGCTGACTCCCACGTCCAATCGGCGATAGCGGTGATCTGAATCGGCAATGACCACCTCCTGGATGAGGACATCTTCCTGGCCGATGAGTTTCCCGTGTACTTCTTTTGTGGGAGCCCTGAACTCTGTCCCGGAAGAGGAAACGGGTTGGCTTACCGAAGTGGCTTGGCCCCAAAGCGGAGGGGCGGTGCTCATCAAAAGAGCCAGAGTGTGAGAAAGAACGAAAATACGAGTGAGTGAAATCCGTTTCATCGGCATAAAAACCTCCAACTGCGGACGCTACACAACTATTCCGGGGGCGTTTCCTCCTGGGGCGGTTCCGGAGGTTTAGTCAAAAAGACACCGAGTCGCATCATGAGCAGACGACCTCCGTCCAGCTTGAACTCCGGCTGTAGAAAGCTGCTCTTGATGTCAAAGGGAATCACGATCCGTTTATATGAGTCGGTAAAGATACGGCCAAAGAGGCCGGCGGCGGGACCCGAGAGCAGTTGGCTGGCTTCGGGAGTGAAGGCCGCGGTTGCCTCGAAGTCGAGCTCGCCGTTGAGACTGATTCCTCCCACCGCGCTTAGGGTCAACGCTGGTGTTCTGATGATCAGATCCTTGGTGCGGACCCAGCCGTCGGCGATCTGAAAGGTGGAAGACACTTCTTCCAGGGTGGTGTCCTTCTCAGTGAAGGGCAATCCCACCAGGTTATTGATGGTTGCCACCTCCCTTCCCAGGTTCAGCAGACCCAAAAGCCCCTCGGTGAGCCGAAGGGTTCCCTGACCTCTGGCGGTTTCGAAGATCCGCTTTCGCTCGGCGCCGGTCGTTTCCAGCTGAAGGGAGACCTGCAAATTCCCGAACAGTCTGTCCTTGGACTCGGTGTTGGCGGAGAGCAGTTGATTTGCATCGACCTGCTCCAGTTGGACGCTGAAGGAAACGGAGGGCTCGGACTGGGAAAGGTCGATCTGCAATCGACCGCCACCGGTGCCCCCGTGAAGACCAAAGCTGATGGGCTCACAGAGCAGCTGCGAGTGAGCAATGCGAACTGTTGCTTCAAAGGGCTCAAGGATCAGCGTCCCGTGTTGAACTTTTTTGAAACTCAACTGTCCGCTCCCCGTCATCTTGTTGAACCAACTCCCTCCCTGGTCGGCTTGTCCTTCCCCTTGCTTGTCCCTTCGGGAAGGCTTTTGGGAAAAGTCGATCAAGCTTTCCAGCGCCGAGACATCAAGATAGTCTCCGCCGAACTCAAACTCGACTCTTGGAGCCTCGAAGTCGTTCACCTTGGCGTAGCCTTCAATCGTTCCTTCCCCGATCGCTATCTTCAGATTCTTCAACTCAGCCTGATGGGGGTCGAATTCAAGATCGGCCTCCTGGATGGTGAAAGGACGGGTAAAACCCTGAGGTTGCAAAGAGGCATCTTCAAGATGGACTTTACCGCTTACCCTGAGCGGAGTCTCGTCGGTTCGCGAGAGGTTCCAGTCGAAGGTCATCCGGCCGCTCAAAGGGGTGATCTGGGGGACCCAATCCTGAAGAGTTGCCCTCAAGGATTCCAGATTGGCCTCCAGTTGTCCCTCGGCGGAGAAGGGCGTATCAGCGAAGGAATCGAGGTTGAGCGGTCCAATCCAACCTTTGGCTTGGAGTCGGGTGTCCCCTTGGAAAGCGGCACGGATCTGGAAAGGAAAGCGCTGTTGGGTACTGATATTGGAAAAAGTGAGGTTGATGCCTTCCAAGCGCAGCGGCTGGCGTCCACTGCGCTCCACAACCACCGTGCCCTCATTGAGCACCCAGTTTCGCACCGGTGTCTCAATGGGCGCCCCGCCTGAAGTCTCTTCCAGCTTGACTTCACTGCCGGATCCGGAGGCTTGACCCAGCCGGGTGATGTTCCACTGGCCGGAGGAATCCTCACGAAGGTAAATGGTGGGCTTTTCCACCTGGAACTCGCTCACCAACGGGTCGCCACTCAGAAGCGACAAGAGAGTGACCTGGATGCCAATGGCCTGGGCGCTCAAGATGTACTCCCCCTCGAAATCGGGACTCTCGGCCACCCGGATGTCGTTGAGAGTTAGACTCAACGGGACCCATTCCAGAACCACATCGGCGGCCTCGACCGGTCTTCCCAGGGTCTGACTGAGACGGTCGATGATATAGCCACGGTATCGATTGGGATCCAGGGTGAGCAGAAAAATACTGACGCCCACCAACACCAGGATAATGATGGCGGCCAAAACGAGCAGCGATTTTTGCGCCAGGTTAGTCATCGGTTTGTGCCCAAACTTTGTGGTGAATCTGGCCGGGCGGTTGAACTATTCTGCAGCACCTGCGGCTTTGAGGAACTCAACAACGTCGGTGTGGTCTTGTCCTTGGGCCATGACCAGTGCGGTCCTGCCGTTTGTCGCCTTAAGATTTAAGTCGGCATCGGCATCGACCAGTCTCTTCACCGCTTCCAGTTGATCGTTCAAGGCCGCCCGCATCAGGGGAGTCCAGCCGAACTCATCCACCTGATCGACGTCGGCACCAGCATCGATCAACGCCTTCAACGTTTCAGCTTCACCTCGTCTGGCCGCTCGGATCAGGGCGGTCCATCCAAACTGATCCTTCTCATTCACCTGGGCGCCTGCTTCCAGCAACAGGTTCACCGACTCCGTTTGACCGTTCAACGTCGCATGGATCAGTGCGATGCTGCCAAAGGAGTTTTTCTCATTGACCTGGGCGCTCGCTTCCAGCAAGGCCTTCACCGTTTCCGTCTTACCGACGAACGCCGCGAACATCAGTGCAGTCCAGTCATCCCGGTCCTTGGCGTTCACGTCGGCACCCGCTTGAAGTAAGAGCTTCACCGTGTCCGGGTGATCTTTCAACACGGCATGCATGAGCGGGGTCATTCCCTCTTCATCCGTCTCATTGACGGCCGCGCCTGCGCTCAGTAGGGACTGGACTGTTTCGGTCTGGCCGTCACTGACTGCGGCAAGAAAGTTTGACGAATCGAGGTCTTGTCCCCCACTGCAGGATGCGATCAGCAGTGCCGCCAAAATGGGAAACCCTATTCTTTCGGACATCGCGCACCTCCTCTTCAGGCAGGACGAACTGCATCGTCACCGATTGTAAACCCTTCTGCTGCAAGTGTGAAATCAGTAAGTAGAAACACACTTTAGCTGGTTTCGCGTTCTTGAGCAGTCGGGGGAGCCGTGGATATGGGCAGATCAGCACGGTTGACCCGTTCGCCGTTCATCCATACCTCATCAATGTTTCTGGTGTTGCGGATGTCCTCCAGAGGATCGGCATTGAGGATAATCAAGTCGGCGATCTTGCCCGGTTCCAGCGTGCCGTATTGATCTTCCAGTCCAAGAAACTTGGCACCGTTTGCGGTGGCGGCCTGAATCGCCTGCATGGGTGTGAGGCCGGCTTTAACCATCAGTTCCATCTCACGGTGCTCCCAGAGGCCCTGAAATCGCCCCGGTCCTCCCGAATCGGTTCCAACGGCAATGGGTATTCCGGCGGCCGCAACCTTGGCCAGATTCTTTGCCGCGGTTGCGTAGACTTCTCGAGTACTTGCCAGGTTCGGACTGTTGGCCAGATTCGCCTGATATTCCTGACCGCTCACCGTTTCCAAAACCAGGGGCGGAAACAAAACGGGCAGAGCAGGATCATCCAGAAAATCGGGGCCATCGGCATAGGCGAGACGGGAACTGTGTCCCACCAGCGTTGCCACCTGGGTGACCCCATTTTCCTTGGCCAGTCTCAGAAACTCATCGTCGACCTCCTGGTCTCGCACGCTGTGAGCGAGTCCATCCACGCCGCGTCGAATCAGCTCCTTGGTGTCCTCCAAGTAGTACATGTGAGCCATCACCTTAATGCCTTGGCTATGGGCTTCCTCAATAATGGCCCCGTACAGCTCAGGGGTCAGTTTGGGAAGCTCACCAAGGCGATCGTCCACCCAGATCTTGATCACATCAGGCTGCCTTTCCTGAACGAGCTCTTGAACCAACTGGCGGGCCTCATCCGGTGTGGTGGGCCGGTTGAGATTGGGGTTGCCGGGAATCCATCCATCTTTAGCGGCAAAACCATACCCGGCCGAGTAGAGCCGCGCCCCACCCGTTCTGCCGGCTCGCTGATCCTCCAGAAAGCCGATCATCGGTTCCTGGTCAATTCCCAGTGAGACCATATGGGTGATGCCGTAATAAAGGTAACGGTTGGCGTCCCGCTGAATCCGTTCCCGGTTATAGAACTGGTCGTCCGATTCCATCCCTTCGCTTCTGGCCACGTGAGCGTGAAGGTTGAAGATTCCCGGGATGATGGTTTTTCCGCTGGCATCGACTCTCTGTGCGCCCGGTGGAACCTCTACGCTTCCCGCGCTTCCGATGGCCTGGATGGTGTCGCCTTCGATGACGATGACCGCATTCTCGATGGGTGTGGACGATACCCCATCGATGACGGTGGCGCCTGTGATGACGACGAGAGTCGAATCCTGGGACTCAGGAGTCGAGGTGGGTTGGCAAGCCGCCAGAAAGAGACTCGCCAGAAGAGTCAGATAGGCTTTTCGAGTCATGATTCTTGTCCCCCTTAAGAACTTATAGTTTGTGGACCGATCTTCTCATGGGCTGGGCACCATAAAAGTGTTTTGAGATGGCCCCAAATATATAGCCTGTAGAGGGGAAAGGCAATGGCAGTAGCCGGAACTATGCATAGGTTTTCGTGACGAAGTGCGCCGCGTAGGCGCCGCGATGAGTGCGTTGCGCCACGTGCGGGGGCACCCGCTTGCGCGGGTCGGGGGCACCCGCTTGCGGGTCGCGGTGCAGCACGCTGAAAGATTGCGGCACTGCAGTAGGCAATCTATGCATAATCCCGGCTATAACCTGTGGTTCTCGATCAGATCGAAGGTATTTCCGTAGATGAGGTCCCGGTACATTTCCGATTGCAGGACTTGATAGGGGTATCCCAGTTGGGGTTTGGAGAGTTCATTTAAATGATCCAAATGGCCCTGTTCCAGGTCAAAATCCAGACACCCCAGGTTGTCCTTGATCTGGGCTTCGGTTCGGGCACCCAGGATGGGGATCATCACCGGTTTCCTTCGCCGCTGCCTGACCCAGTTTAGGGCCACTTGTGAGGGAGTTCTATTAATTTCTTTGGCAATCTTGAGGACCTCCGCAGCCACCTCCAGTTTTTCTTTTTCAATTTCAAAAATGCCCACAGGACTGTTGGGGCCAAGCCTTGTGGGACCCTCTGTCTCCTCATTGTATTTGCCGGTCAGGATACCTGCAGCCAGCACGAAGTAAGCCATCACCCCCAGATCCATGGAAGCCGCCATGGGTAAAAATTCTCTCTCGATGCTTCGGTCAATGAGACTGTAATTCAGCTGCAGAGACACGAAAGGCGTCAGACCCCTCAAGTGAGCCAGGGTATTGGCCTGTGCAACGACCCAGGCGGGAGTGTTGGATACGCCCAGATAGAGCACCTTGCCCGCCTTTACGAAGTCATCCAGAGCGCGCATGGTCTCCTCAATCGGCGTCATGGAATCCCACGCGTGAACCAACAGGATGTCGAGGTAATCCGTTTTCAGGCGCCTGAGACTCCCTTCCAGAGACCGGGTCAGGTTCTTTCGATGACTGCCATGGGCATTGGGGTCGTCAGGATCCATGGTCAGCGTATACTTGCTTGCCACAACGAAGTTATCCCGCTGGGAATGCACGAACTCTCCCACCCATTTTTCGCTGGTGCCGTACATGTAGACGTTGGCGGTATCGATATAATTCCCACCGACGTCGGCAAAGGCATCGAAGATTTTCCGGCATTCTTTTTTGGTGTTGCCCATGGTTCCCCGTTCTTCGCCAAAGGTCATGGTCCCCAGACAAAGCTCAGAAACTCTCAATCCAGACTCTCCCAATAGTTTGTATTTCATTCCTTCACCTCATTTGCTTGATTCTCTCCTTGGTGTTCACTGTCATTTCGAATCGGAATGAACCTTCAACCCCTCTTCTTCCATCACCGGGCCTACCACCATCATTTGGGGATGGATCCGTTGAAAAACCTCTCTAGCGGGAAAGGCAACAGAGTCCCTGTCCAGCACTTTGCTCATTTGGCTGGCCGTCGTGCCATAGACCATTTTGGGAATGCCGGCCCAGTAGATGGCGCCACAGCACATGATGCAGGGTTCGGTACTGGTATAGAGAGTACTCTGGGACAGGATATCCGAGGGGAATTGCGGGGTGGCCAGCGCCACCAGACCCGTTTCCGCATGCTGGGTGACATCCCCACTTGTGCTCACCGTATTCTCGTACTCGGCTATTGTCTTTCCGTCGTGAACCAGCAAGGCCCCAAAGGGACGGTTGCCATGGGCACGGGCGTTTCGCGCGAGTTCATAAGTGCGCCGGATGAATTCCTGATCCGCTGGGGTGGAGAGCGGATCATCCGGTAGGGCTTTCACGTTCATGAAGGCCCTAGGTTAGAGTGTGAGGAAGTGAAAGGCAACAGACCGCTGACCGCGGTCTGCGGAAATTCAAAATTCAAAACTCCAAATTCCAAACAAATTCAAACCTAGAACCTGAAATCTGATACCTCGCACGCGCTCAGAACGAAGGAGCGAAGACAACAGACTTTCAGAGGTTCAACGAGAGGGAATACAATGCCCGGGGAGGACTATCCATGGCACGAAAGTTCAAATCTCTGGAAACCCAACTCATCCATGCCGGCGAGCCTGAACCGCGCATTGAAGGTGCGGTCAGTATGCCCATTTTCCAATCGGCGACTTTCGAGTACTTCGGTGAAAGCCCGTATGACGACCTTCGATATATTCGCCTCAACAACACGCCCAACCATAAAGCGCTCCATCAAAAGCTGGCCGCCTTGGAAAAGGGCGAGGAGGCACTGGTGACGGCCAGTGGGATGGCGGCCATTTCCACCACCTTCTTCACCGTGCTCTCCTCGGGAGATCATCTACTGGCCCAGAAAGGGCTCTACGGTGGCACCCATGATTTCATCAGCAAGGACTTTTCTTCTTTCGGGCTTTCCTTTGACTTTATCGACGGGGATGATCCCGATTCCTGGAAGGAGAAACTGCGCCCCAACACCCGGGCCGTCTACGTCGAAAGCTTGACCAATCCTCTCCTGGAGGTGGCGGATCTCAAGGCTGTCGTTGAGTTTGCCCGGGAAAATGATCTGCTCTCCCTCATCGATAATACCTTTACCAGCCCCGTTAATTTTCGCCCTCTGGAATGGGGTTTTGATCTGTCTCTTCACAGCGCCACCAAGTACCTGAATGGACATTCTGATATTGTGGCGGGTGCGGTCATCGGCCGGGCCAGCCAGATAGAGAAGATCAGGCACCGGTTGAACCACCTGGGTGGGTCGTTGGATCCTCACGCCTGTTTTTTGCTGCATCGGGGGATCAAAACGCTGGCCCTGAGGGTGAGATATCAAAATGAGAGTGCGCTGAAGATTGCCCAGTTTCTGGATAACCATCCTGCCGTAGACAAGGTCCACTATCCGGGACTCCCGACTCATCCCCACCACCAGAGGGCTTGTGAGTTCTTCGAAGGATGCGGCGGGATGGTGAGTTTTGAAGTGAAGGGTGGATTGGAGGCGGCCCAGCGCTTTATAGAGCAGACCACTTTGGCCATCGTTGCCCCCAGTCTGGGGGGTGTGGAGACCCTGGTGACGCGCCCGGTCACCACCACCCATTCCGGTTTGAGCCTGCCAGAGCGTCAGCAGTTGGGAATTACCGACAATTTGATTCGAATCTCGGTGGGAATTGAAGCTACCCAGGATCTTATCGAGGACTTCGATCAGGCCTTATCCGTCACTTCCTGACGTGGGAGGCACCTCAGGTGCCGAATCCGAATCCGAAATCTCTCTATTTTCTATTCTCTTTTCTCTACGCCGAACGTCCCCGCGAGGCCTGTGACCATGGTCACGCATCCTCTGGGGCCTTTGAGCCAGACTGAAGGTTATCCATCTCGGAAGGCAGAAAGTCTTGACGGGGAATCAGTTACGGTGCTCCTATGACGGTATACAAGCCCAATAATGTGCTGAATTTCAAGCTGAGTTACAAGAGCCGCGATCGTCGAAAGATCGCCGAATACCTGCAGTGTGATCCGGAGACACTGGAGAAGGCACTCTTGCGTCAAAAGGAGCTGGTCGAGACAGGCGTTGAGATGCACCTGGGCGAAATACTGCTGGAGATGGAGGCGATCAGCCGAGAGGACTTGATTGGGGCGCTCCACGATCAAAGACTGGACCGGCTATTGACCAGTCCTGTCTTCACCGGATTGGACGAAGAGGAGTTAAGGGACATCACGCGTTTCGTCGGAGAGAGAAGCGTGACCGCCGGCGAAGAGTTTATCCGCCAGGGTGAGATGGGGGATTGTCTTTACGTGATCGTTTACGGTCAGGCCGCCGTTTTCTGGAAAGATGGTACCGACGAAGAAATTCGTTTGGCTACGCTGGGTTCGGGAGAATCGATCGGAGAGATGGGGTATTTTTCGGACGGTCGACGTTCCGCCTCAGTCCGTGCCTTGACCAACATACAACTTCTGCAGATCTATTACGACGATCTGACCCGCAGCATGGACCGGGCCCCAACTCTGGCCAGAAATTTCCTGGACATCATCATCAAGAGAATTCGACGGACCAATTTCCGTTTTCAGGAAGTGGTGCACGAGACTCGAGCCACCAAGACGTTCCTCCAGAACCTTCAGCAGATGGTGGATATGTCCGAGATCCTGGCTCATCGGATGGATGTCGAGGCCTTGATTGACCGGGTGGTCTATATGGCCAGCAAGGTCTTGGATGCCGAACGGGCCAACCTCTTTTTGCTGGAGAATCCTTCTGAGGGCCTCTGGTCCAAGGTGGCTCAGAACGAGAAGAGCCGCCAGATCCGGATACCCCCGGGCGAAGGACTGGTCGGGTGGGTGGCCCAGAATGATCAGCTGGTCAATGTACCGAATGTCTCCCAGGATGCCCGTTTCAACGATGAAATCGACCGCTGTAGCGGCTGCCGCATCAAGTCCATGATGTGCGGGCCGGTCAAGAATCTGCGCGGGGAAATCGTGGGGGTTATTCAGATCATCAACAAGAAGGAGGGGGTGTTTGATGAGATGGACGAAAAGCTTTTCCGGGCTTTCGCCTATCAAACCGCCATTTCCGTTGAGAATTTTCGACTCTATCAGAAGATTGTCGCCAGTCATGAGAAAATGGCCATCCTGCTGGACGTGACCACCTCACTGACCCGGACCTTGGATCTGGATGTCCTGATCGACAAGATCGTCAGCAAGATCTCGGAGATTCTCGATGCTGAGCGCAGCTCTCTTTTTCTGGTGGATTCAACCACGGGAGAGCTGTGGTCCAAGAGGGCTGAGGGCATGAATGGAGCCGTCATCCGCTTTCCTGTTTCGGGAGGTCTGGCCGGCTATGTTGCCCGCACCGGTGAGTTGATCAACATTAAGGATGCTTATGAGGACCCCCGTTTTAACCCTGCCTTCGACAGAGAGACAGGTTTTCGCACCAAAACGGTCCTGGCGGCACCTATCTTGAACCCCCAGGGTGAGATCATCGGCGTGACCCAGGCCATGAACAAGAACGGGGCCGTATTCGATCGGGAAGATGAAGACCTGTTGAAGCTTCTCAGCTCGGAGATCGCCGTAGCCCTTCAGAATGCCCAGTTGTACGAAGATACGACGGAGATGAGAAACTACCTGGAAAGTGTCGGCCAGAGTATCTCCAACAGCATCATCACCCTGGATCATGACTACCGGATTGTGACCGCCAACCGTGCTGCCCTGGAACTGCTCGGTTCAAAACTCAAAAGCATCGTCGGGGACGACATCCGCAGCTTTCTGGGTAATGAACGTGTGCTTCAAGACATCGATCGTGTCTACGCTACCCGCAATGCAGTCACCGACTACGATGTGGAACTGCAACTCGGGGAGACGAATCCTTCCGTCAATCTGAATATTCTTCCCCTGGAGCATCACGAAGAGGGGGCTCAAGGCGGCCTGGTGCTGGTGTTGGAAGACATTAGCGAAGAGAAAAGAGTGAGACGGGCCCTGGTGCGCTATATGGCCAAGGATATCGTGGACAAGGTTCTCGAAGATCCGGATCGGCAGGCTCTGGGTGGCGTGCGCAACAAGGCGACCATCTTATTTAGCGATATCCGGGATTTTACCGCACTTGCCGATTCCCTGACTGCCGAAAAAGCGGTCGAGTTCCTCAATAGCTATTTTAGCCGGATGGTGGATGTCATCCTGGAAGAGCGAGGGATCTTGGATAAATACATCGGGGATGCGTTGATGGCGGTCTTCGGTGTCCCTTATGTCCAGAAAGACGATACGCTGCGAGCGGTGCGTGCAGGGGTGGGCATGAAGAGCGAGCTGGCAAGAATGAACGAGGGCAGGAGGGCAAACGGACTGGAGCCCATTAATATTGGTGTGGGCATCAGCACGGGTGATGTCATTTCGGGAAATATAGGTTCGGTCAAAAGAATGGACTTTACCGTAGTGGGAAGGGGTGTCAACGTCTCCTCGCGCCTGGAGAGGCTCACCAAATCCTATGGGAGTGTGATTTTGATCAGCAGCAGCACTTACAAAGAAGTGGGAGAGCATTTTGTCACTCGGCCCATCGATCGAGTGCTTATTCGAGGCACCAAGCGTCCCTCACAGCTGATTGAGGTGCTGGGAGATGCCAACTACCAGCTCTCGGAAGCGGAGAAGCATTTCTGCCAGGGCATGGAGGCCTATGAGCGGAAGGATTTCAACACGGCTTGTAAGTGGTTTCGCAGGGGTGCCCAGACCGATCGTCCCTCTCAAGTCCTTCTGGCTCGCTGTTCGAGCTTTCTGGAAGATCCTCCTCATCCGGATTGGGATGGAGTCTGGCAATGGGAGGAAAGAGGCGTGTGCGTTCCTCCGGGGGGAAATTCCAACGGTAAGAAGGTATAATTCTTATCCGTCCCTGACCGACTTATAAGAAAGTCAGTTCAGGGAATGGCTGAGAATGATGGAAAAGATCTGGCACAAGTCTTATGATGAGCAGGTTCCCCGGTCCATCCCCTATCGTGACCAGACGGTCTATCAGCTCTTCCAGGACTCGGTCGACAAAAATCCCCAGGGTATAGCCACCCTCTTTTTCGGAGCCAAGATTCGCTACCGGGAACTGGGCAACCGTGTGGACCGCTTCGCCAATGCGCTGGCCTCCATGGGAATTGGAAAGGGAGACCGGGTGGCCCTGGTGCTTCCCAACATCCCCGCCTATCCGATCGCTCATCTAGCGGTTCTCAAGCTGGGTGGGATCCTGGTACCCACCAATCCGCTTTACGTGGAGAGGGAACTCCAGGTTCAGTTGAGTGACTCGGGTGCTGAAACGGTGGTGATCCTGGATCAGCTCTATCCGCGACTAGCCGCCGTCAGGGACAAGACCTCGGTCAAGAGAGTCATCCTGACCAGAATCCAGGACTTCCTGCCCCGAATTCTCGCCTTTCTGTACGGTTGGAAGCACAAATCAGAGGTCGATCCCGCCCAGGAGGAAGGGGTCCATGAGTATCGTCATCTCATGGGACAATCCTTTCCGACGGCCGCTGCCGCAGAAATCAGTCCCCAGGATACGGCCATATTTCTTTATACAGGGGGTACGACCGGGGTATCCAAGGGTGCTGTTTTAAGCCATCGCAATTTGGTTGTGAATACCTGTCAGACCCGGGAGTGGCTCTGGGACATGGAGGACCAGAAGGAAGTGCTGCTGTGCGTTCTCCCCTTTTTCCACAGCTACGGAATGACCACCGGGATGCATTTGGCCATCCTCTCTCAATCGACAATGCTGCTGCTCCCACGCTTTGAGTTGGCTGACGTCATGAAGCAGATCAAAAAGCACAGGCCCACCATTTTCTGCGCGGTACCGGCTCTGTACAACACCATCTGTCGTTACCCCGGCATCTCCAGCTCGGATGTGGCCTCCATTCGGCTCTGCATCAGCGGGGGAGCTGCCCTGCCGGCCGAAGTCCAGAAAAAATTTGAAAGCCTCACGGGAGGCAAGCTGGTGGAGGGCTACGGCCTCTCGGAAACTTCTCCGGTGGCCCTGGTCAACCCGACTCACGGACATCGCAAGAGCGGGACTATCGGAGTTCCCGTGTCCGATACGGAAGCGGCGGTGGTGGATCCGGACAGCAGGGAGCCTCTTGGGCCCGGCCAGGTGGGGGAGCTGGCCATTAAGGGCCCCCAGGTGATGAAGGGGTATTGGGAAAAGCCTGAGGAAACCCGGCAGGTGTTGGACCAGGGTTGGCTCTACACGGGGGATATGGCGGTGATGGATGAAGAGGGGTTCTTCAGCATCGTGGATCGAAAAAAAGACGTGATCATCAGTGCGGGAATGAACATCTATCCTCGTGAAGTGGAAGAGGTTCTGCATCAACATCCCAGTATCGTCGAAGCGGCGGTCGTGGGCGTTTCCAGTGCTGTTCGAGAAGAGGTCCCCAAGGCTTACATTGTGGTTGAAGAGGGCCAGGAGCTAAGCAAACAGGAAGTGGTTCGGTTCTGTCAGGACAAACTTTCCAAGTATAAGATTCCCAAGAGAATCGAGTTTGTTGAGGAACTTCCCAAGAATGCCCTGGGGAAAGTCCTGAAGCGGGTATTGAGAGAGAAAAGCAATTCGTGAGTTCGTGCGGTTGTGCAGTCGTGCTTGTGGTGCGTTCGTGCATTCGTGATTTCGTACCTTACACACACATCACTCGCCCGGATTATGCATAGTTGCTCGTCGCTGCAGTAGAAAACCTATGCATAATCCGGGCTGGGCGATACGATTGACTGCCATTTCTGGGGTTCTGCACCCACCCCACAAAAGCACGAAAGCACGAACGCACGACCCCACTCAATCGGGTCGAATGGCCCCGGCCAGGACTTGGACCAGATGCTTTGCCGGTCGGCCGGTAAAATGTCGAATCTGAGCGCGACAGCTAAAGCCGGAAGCCACGATTTCAGTCTCGGCGGAGGCTGCTCGTACGGCAGGGAAGAGGCGGTCTTCACCAATCTTCTGGGAAATTTCGTAATGCTTCTTTTCGTATCCAAACGACCCGGCCATCCCGCAGCAGCCCGAGTCCACTTCCCTGAGATCGGTCTCCTTCAGACTTTGCAGAGCCTGCAGTGAACTCTTGGTATCGAAAAGGGCTTTTTGGTGGCAATGCCTGTGAAGGAGGACCTCGGCCGGTCCTTTTCCTATTTTCTCCACCAGGCGAGGCAAAACGCTTTCCTGGGTCAGGAACTCCTCCAGGCTGAAGACGTGTTCGAGCACGGCGGCGCAGCCGGCTTCGTCGTCTAACAAATCCAGGTAGTCATCCCGAAGGGTCGACAAACAGCTAGGTTCCAGGACGACAATGGGAATCTGTTGACGGGTGTACTCCTGCAAGGCTTTCAGCAAAGCCAGGCCTTTCTCCCGAACCTGGGTCAGCTGTCCCGTGGAGATGAGGGGCCGGCCGCAGCAGCCGCCATCGACTGGAATCACCCGATAATTCAGATGTCTCAGCAGCCTTGTGGCGGCTATGCCAATCTCCGGTTCGTAGAAATTGACGAACGTGTCCAGGAACAGGGCGACTGGTTGAGCTGTCGACTCCCCTCCTTCCGGGTTCTCTTTGAACCACCGGGTGAGCGTCTGACCCGCGAGGGGAGGCAGGCTTCGTCTCCGGTCAATCCCCGCCAGTTTCTCCAGAATCCAGCGCGAAAAGAGATTTCCGAGCAGGAAGTTGGTCAGGTTGGGAAAGTGGCTGGCCCATTCAGCCGTTTCCCGGATTTGGCCAAAGAGCTTCTTCGCCAGGGGAAGCCGGTGCTGTTTGTAGTATTGAGCCAGAAATTCGCTCTTCAGGCGGGCCATGTCCACACCTGAAGGGCACTCGGACTTACAGGCTTTGCATTCCAGACACAGGTCCAGGACCTCGTAAAGCCGGGGACTGCCCAGTCCATCGGGGCCAAGCTCTCCTGCAATGGCCATGCGCAACGCGTTGGCGCGGCCTCGTGTGGAGTGCTCTTCATCTCGCGTAGCCATGTAGGAAGGACACATGGTCCCGGAGTTGGTTTTCCGGCAGTGACCGATGCCGGTACACATCTCAATAGCCCGGTCGAAGCCTTGTTCTTGTTTGAACTGAAAATGAGTGGCGGGGACCGAAGTGCGGTAGGCGGGGTGAATGCGCAGATTTTCACCGATGTCCTGAGCGTCGACAATCTTTCCCGGATTCATCAGGCCTACGGGGTCAAAAGTTTGCTTGACCTCTTGAAAGGCTCGGTAGATTTGGTCGCCAAAAAATTCGCGATTCTTGTAACTGCGCACCAGCCCATCTCCGTGCTCGCCACTCCAGGAACCGCCGTACTCGCGGACCAGGTCAAAACTTTTCTCGGAGATGGCCCGCATGATGTCCAGGTCTTCCTGCTGCTTGAGATTCAGGATGGGGCGCAGGTGAATCACCCCTGCACTGGCATGGGCATAGAGGGCCAGGGGCCGGTCATACTTTCGACAGATCTTGAGAATCCGAGCCACATACTCACTGAGATGTTCCACCGGTACGCAGGCATCTTCGATGAAAGGAAGAGGCTTTGCGTCCCCCTTCATTCCCAGCAAAACTCCCAGCGCATGTTTTCGAACACTCCATACCGTTTCTTTCGTCTCTTTGGTGGAGGCGTCGTAATAGGCATAGAGACCTTTTTGATGATCCAGGCTGGTCTTCATTTCTGCCCAGGCGGACTGAACCTCCTCCTGGGATGCTCCGCTGAACTCCACCATCAGGATGGCCTGCGGTGTGCCCTGGATAAACTGGGCACAAAGCGGGGCCACGGTTGGGTTGGAGCGAGCCAGTTCCAGGCCGTAGTGATCCAGGATCTCCACGGCGGAAGGCTTGTGGCGTAAGATCACCGGGACCGCATCGATGGCTCGAAGCAGATCGTCGAAATGAATCACCGACACCATGGTGTAAGTGGGCAGAGGCTCCAGTTTGATTTTAGCCTCCGTTACAAAGGCCAGGGTTCCTTCGGAGCCTACAATCAGTTTAGCCAGATTGAAGTCATCTTCCTGCAGCAAGGCATCGAGGTTGTAGCCCCCCACTCGGCGCATGACCTGGGGGAAACGGCTGGTAATCTCTTCAGCGTTCTCTTCTAAAATCTTGCCAATATTCCTGTAGATCTCCCCTTCTCGATCTTCCTGATCACACTTTTGCTGCAACTCCTGAGCGTTCAAGCGACGCAGCAGCAACCGTTCCCCGGTGGAGAGAATGACGGAGAGTTCCAGAACGTTGTCGATGGTCTTTCCGTAGCGGATGGAGCGGACACCTGATGAGTTATTGCCGATCATTCCTCCAATATTGGCTCGGCTGCTGGTCGCCGGGTCCGGGGCGAAGTGCAGATTGTGGGATTTGAGAACTTCATTCAGATTGTCCAGGACAACCCCGGGTTGCACTCGAGCCCAATGCTCGGCCGGATTGATCTCCTCGATCTTGGTTAGATATTTGGAGCAGTCCACCACCAGGCCGGCCAGTACCGCTTGTCCTGCCAGGCTGGTGCCTCCTCCTCGTGGGAGGATGGGTACCCCGTACCTGGCCGCGATTTTGATGGTTTCCAGGATCTCTTGGTCTGAGCGAGGAAGGATGACTCCCAGGGGCTTAATCTGATAAAGGCTGGCGTCTGTGCTGTAAATGAGACGAGACATCTCATCAAACAGCACCTCTCCCTCGACTTTTGTGCGCAGCTCCTCTTCCAGTCGAAGCCGTCGTGTCTCGTTTATCATGTGCCTATGCTACCGTAGAGCAAGATCAATAGCGAGGAAGGCCAACCTGGCCCGAAGCAGGGCTTGCCCTGCCGTTTTGACCGGAGTTTGCCGTGTGTTTAGCCGGGGTTATGCATAGGTTTTCGTGACGAAGGGCGGCAGTTGCCACGATGGCAAGGCGTGCGGGGGCACCCGCTTGGGGGTCGCGCAGTCAGCGTAGATGATTGCGGCACTGCAGTAGACCATCTATGGATAATCCCGGCTAGTGGGGTCACTGCTATGACCGTTTTGGAAGACCCGATGGCCGTTTTTGCCTTCTGCGCTTTGACCTGCGCACTGGTTTTTTGGGTCTCGAGCCAAAGTTGGGCAGAGCGCTTCTTCAAGATCGTCCCCTCCATTATTTTGGTCTATTTCTTGCCCACCTTGGCCAGCACCTGGGGGCTGATTCCATCCGATTCTCCTACCTACGACTGGATGAGAGACTACTTGTTGCCCTTCAGCCTCTTTGTCCTGATGATCACGACGGACGTCACCGCCATTTTGCGCATTGGACCCAGAGCGATTGCCATGATGCTGTTCGGAACGGCGGGAGTGGTGGTCGGTGGTCCCCTGGTGCTGCTGCTTTTGGGGCAGTGGCTGCCTCCTGGAGCCTGGAAAGGATTGGCGGCCCTCTCGGGAAGCTGGATTGGAGGAGGGGGGAATTTTGCTGCTATCAAGGAATCGGTGGGTGCGCCGGACAGCATTATCGGTCCCATCATCATCGTGGACACGGTGATTGCTTACACCTGGATGGGGTTGCTGCTTTTTCTGGCCAACTACCAATCCCGGATTGACCGGTGGAACAACGCGAGCTCGGCCGTTTTGGAGGATCTGAACCGGCGCCTCAGGCAATTTCAGGAAAAGCAGCTCAGACCGATGACATTGTCGGATGTTTCCATGGTGCTTGCCATTGGGTTTGTGGGCGCGGTCCTCTGCCAACATTTATCGGCCTGGCTCTATGAGATCACTCAGCAGGCTTTGCTTCAGAGGGCGCCCAATGTCGCTTCCATTTTCTCCTCCTTTACCTGGTTGGTGATTCTGGTTTCGAGCCTGGGCATCTTGCTCTCCTTTACCCCTGTGCGGCGCATCGAGAGAGCGGGTGCTTCCAAGTTCGGATATGCCGCACTTTACCTGTTTCTCACCTCCATCGGGGCTCAGGCCGACCTGGCAGGCATTCTAGCTGCTCCGGTGTTGCTGCTGGCCGGGATCGTGTGGATGTTTATTCACGTGGCCTTCCTGGTGATCGGCGCTCGCTTGCTGAAAGCGCCCCTGTTTCTGGTTGCGGTGGGGAGTCAGGCCAACATTGGGGGCGCCGCCAGCGCGCCTATTGTGGCAGCTGCCTATTATGAGTCGATGGCACCCGTGGGTCTGTTGATGGGAGTGCTGGGATATCTGCTGGGAAACTATGCGGGATTATTCTGTGCCTACCTGTTGCGGATTGTGGGCTAAAAAAGATCCTTAAACCTATCAATAGAAAAGGTTTAATCCGATTCCACGAGGGTGATCGAGCTTGTGACACTGAGGGTCACCTTGGGTAACCCACAGGGTCAATCATCGCCTCCGTTCCCACCCGTTTGCAGCCTCCCCATAAAATCTGTAATACTTTTCCTATCAGTTGGTTGGACGGAAAACCTGAGAGGAAACGATGAAGTGGAACCACTCTTGCTGATTAAGCTGCCCAAGGGGACGTTTATTAAACATGAATAACCCAAAGAGGTTTTCCGATCAAGGTTTTTCACTGGTCGAACTGCTTATCGTTCTCTTGATCATAGGGATTATTGCCCAAATGGCAATTCCTCACCTGATGCGGTCGAAACTGGTGGCCAATGAAGCCTCAGCCATTACTACGGTCCGCAGTGTCCTCAACGCCGAAACCCTCTATGTGACCACGGTCGGTTCGGGGAGGTATGCCACTATGGGAGGTCTGGTCAGCGGTATGCTGGTGGACTCAGTGGTTGGATCATCAACCAAGGATGGCTACGTCTTCTCCATTTCTCTTAGCGCTGCCGATACCAGCTTCGTCATCGATGCTCGCCCAACGGGTTACTCGAACACGGGCATTCGAAGTTTCTTCGCCGATGAAACGGCTGTGATCCGTTATACCACTGCCGATAGCGCCGCGACCGCCAGTGACACACCTCTGGGCGAATGAATTCGTGCCGTCGTGCTTTCGTGCAGTCGTCACTCCGTGACCATCTGACAACTGCTTACGATGAAGAAGATATAGCTGGCAATCTTTGCGAGGAGTTGGACAGAGGACTTATCAGCCTGGTTCAGATGCTCAATGGTTATATTCGATCCATGAAGAGACGGGAAGCCCACCACGTCCAAAGTTTAAGAAGATAAATTGTGCCAGCACGACAGCACAACCGCACGACAGCACGTCGTCACGAAGTGACGATCCCGACTGACATTTCAGGTCATCTCAGTAGCAAAGCCGGTCACATCCATTCGACTGGAAACCCACGAGGAAAACTTCTCCAAAAATTTAACTCTTTTGATATCAATCGCTTAAACAGATCGTGAAAGAAGGATCGCTGTATTGGAACCCCTTTTGCTTAGTTGCTTAACAGGAGGTGGTTATGCAGCAAGACAGAAAAGGGTTTTCCTTCATCGAACTTCTGATTGTCGTAGTTGTTGTCGTCATGGTCATTCGCGAAATCGTGATTCCAAATTTTTTCTAGCCGAAGATTGAGAAGTCACGAATCAGTAGATT